>JALSID010000423.1 GCA_026981825.1 Planctomycetota bacterium | reverse complement strand
CCTCGCCGCCGGAGCGACCGGCAGTAGCTGTAGCCGTCCTCGCCGGGCAACATGATGTCCAGGATGACAGCATCGGGGGTGTGCCCCTGCACGAGGAACACCTCCTCCGCTTCCTCTGCCGACGATACGGTCTGAACGTTATACCCTTCGGCCTGGAGGTTGAGCGCAAGTAAGCGGCGCAGGCCGACGTCGTCCTCGACGACTAGGATGCTCGGCTTTCGCGCCATCCCTTCAACTCCACGGTAAACGTCATGCCGGGCCCATCCTCGTTGTGGTGGTGACCCAACTTCCCCCCCATCGCACGAGCAAGACTCCATGCTACGTAGAGTCCCAGGCCGGTCCCCGGACGGGTCCGCTCGATCTGACGGTCGCCTCGAACGAACCGATCATAGAGTCGCCTGCCCAACCCCGGTGGGAGACCGACGCCGCGGTCCTTCACATCGATTCGTACCCGGCCCGGCGCGTGCTCGTATGCTGTGACTCTTACCTGAGGCTCGTCCGACGAGTACTTCACGGCATTGTGAAGCAGGTTATCGAGCAACGACTTCAATCCCCCTTCCCATCCCTCGACAACCAGGGGTTCGGCCTGAATCGAAATCGCATCGTCTGCAAGGCCGTACCGGCTCCTGGTCCGTTCCACACATTCCAGCAGAATTGGCAACAGCTTCAACGGCCGCCGGCTTTGTGCCCACCGTCGACCCGAGGCCCGCGCAGCATCCAGAAGCTGCTCAGTCAGCATGTCCAACCGTTCCACTTCAGCCAACATATTGCTGTAGAACTCCTGGCGGTCTTCGGGCGAGAGATCTCTACGCGAGAGCGTCTCGAGGTGGAGGCGTAACGAAGCGAGGGGCGTCTTCAACTCGTGCGTGACTGCATCGAGAAACCGACTCTGACGCATGTTCAGGCTCATCGCCTTCACGCTCAACGCCATGTAGAAGACCACTCCGGTAATCACAACGAGGAAGAAAGCACTACCGACGGCCAGAGGTCCCCACTCAGGAAAATGACGAAACCACTGGGGGCGGAAGTAGCCGATCAACCACGTGATGGCCACCACGCAAGTGACGAATAGAATGCTAATCCCGAGTACGATTGGGATGACCAGCAACCAATTTCGTGCCAATGGACTGAACCACCTTCCCGCGCGAACGGGATGGGCGTAACCACCGGTGGAGGACTCCGAGTCCCCCCGCCAGGTTGAGCGAGACGGAGCGGGTTGTAGTCTGCCTGCACCGGCCATCTTTACATCGGACAGGGAAAGACCACAAACGACCCGAGAGGACGGATCAATGGGACGACGATCCAGAGCTCACCGCTCCATGCCGTTCTGGCTATTCGTGTTCATTGTAGGCTCGATGGCTCTCCATGCGGCCTCGCGGCTCGCCGACGCGGACGAGGGTATGTGGCTCTTTAACCGGCTCCCTAATGCTTACCTTCGCAAGAAGTACGGCTTCGAAATCGACCGGGCATGGGCTGAGCACGTGATGAAGGCGTCGCTGCGCTTCTCCACCGGAGGCAGCGGCTCGTTCGTCTCCCCCACCGGCCTGGTGCTGACCAACCACCACGTGGCGGCAGAAATCCTCCATGAGCTGTCCACCCCCGAGCGAAATCTCTACGAGAATGGCTTCCTCGCCCGAAGCCGCGACGAGGAGCTCCGCGCGCCGAACCTGGAGCTCCTTCAACTTGTGTCCATCGAGGACGTGACCGATCGCGTACAAGCGGCCGTTAAGCCCGGCATGAAGCCGGCCGAAGCCGCCCGGGCACGCCAGGCAGCGATCGCCGCGATCGAAGCGGAGTCAACCAAAAAGACCGGCCTGTTCAGCCAGGTGGTGACCCTGTACCGCGGTAAGGAATACCACCTGTACCGCTACCGCCGCTTCACCGACGTGCGCCTCGTGTTCGCCCCCGAAGCAAACGCGGCGTTCTTCGGTGGCGATCCGGATAACTTCGAGTACCCCCGCTACTGCCTGGATATGACCCTGCTTCGGGTCTACGTGGACGGGAAGCCGTACCGACCCGAGCACTACCTGAAATGGTCCCCCAGAGCTCCCCACGAGGGCGAACTCGTCTTCGTCTCCGGTAACCCGGGTCGGACCAGCCGACAACTCACTCTGGATGCTCTCAAGGTCCTTCGCGACCACCGCTTCCCATACACGCTCAACCTGCTGCGTCGCTGGGAGATCCTGCTGCAACAGTTCAGCTTAGAGGGGGAAGAGCAAGCCCGGCGGGCGCGGGATGACCTGTTCGGTATCCAAAACGCACGCAAAGCATACACCGGGATGCTCATGGGCCTGCAAGATCCCACGATCCTGGCCAGAAAAGCTGCGGAGGAAGCAGCGCTACGGCGCGAGATCGGTTCCAGACCCGAGCTAAAAGATGCGCTCCACGCCTGGGAGACGATCAGAAAGGCGCAGAAAACCTACGTGGATATCCTGGTGGACTATGCCCTGCTCGAACGCGGGTTCGCGTTCCGGTCGCAACTTTTCCGCTACGCACGGACGCTCGTCCGCCTGGCGGAAGAGGACCAAAAGCCGAACACGGAAAGGCTTCGCGAGTACCAGGATGCCCTCCGGCCACGCCTGCTGCAGCAGCTCTACTCTCCTGCCCCCATCTACAAGGACCTGGAAGTGGTGAAGCTGGCCGACGGGCTCTCGCTCCTGGCCGAGACCTATGGCTACGACGACGAGTTCGTGCAGAAGGTGCTACAGGGCAAGAGCCCCCGTCAGCGGGCAGCCGAGCTGGTAGACGGCACGCGGCTGTATGCAGTGCGCGAACGGAAGCGACTGGCCGAAGGAGGCATCGAGGCCATTCGCAGCTCCACGGACCCGATGATCCAGCTCGCTCTGCTGGTAGACCCGCGTGCGCGAAAGGTGCGCAAGAGGTACGAAGAGGAGGTCGAAGAACCCGAACGGGAAGCGTACGCGCGGATCGCCGACGCCCGGTTCGCCATTCGCGGTACATCAGAGTACCCGGACGCCACGTTCACACTGCGGCTGGCGTTCGGCGTTGTGGCCGGCTATCAAGAGGACGGCCGTCGGCTCCCGCCCTGGACCACGTTCCGGGGGGCGTTCGAACACGAAGCTCGCCACCGACGGAAGGAACCCTGGGTGCTGCCCGAAAGCTGGCACCGGGCGCGGTCCAAGCTCAACCTGGACACCCCCCTCAACTTCGTGGCTACCCCGGACATCATAGGGGGCAACTCGGGTAGCCCGGTGGTGAACCGGGACGCTCAACTGGTGGGCCTGATCTTCGACAGCAACATCTACGGACTCACGGCCGACTACATCTATTCCGAGAAGCGTGCCCGTGCGATCTCCGTCCACGCCCACGGGATCATCGAAGCCCTGCGCAAGATCTACGCCGCGGATCACCTGGTCCGTGAACTGCTCGCGGAATGAGCCGGAGCACCCCCCCGACGGTGGTGTCCCCATAGCCCGAGCGAGCCGGCGCGCCGTGTCGGTTCGCTCGGGCCTCCGTCCGTTCATTGCCAGCGGAACCAGCGGAGCGCGAGGACAAACGAGACAAGCCCCCACAGGATCAGATTGCCGATCTCCCAGCTCAGGTTGAGCAAGCACTGCCCTTCTAGCATCACACCGCGTAAAGCATCGTTGAAACTGGTCAGCGGTAGCAGGCGAATCAGCGGGTGCAGCACCTCCGGAAACCGCTCGTAGGAGAAGAAAACGCCGGAAAGCAACCACATGGGCAGCGTCACCAGATTGATCAGCCCGGAAATGGCCTCCAGTGTCCGTGCGCGGGAGGCAACCAGCAAGCCAAGACCACTAAACGACCACCCCCCCAAGACCAGCAGCACCGCCACCGCCAGATAGCTGCCGAAGATCGAGACGTCGAAAAACAACCAGGCAAACAGGAGCAGAAGCACGACTTCGGTAACGGTAAAGATGAAGCGACTGAGGAGAAGCGCCAGCAAGAACTGCCACTTGCGCATCGGCGTGGCAAGCAGTCGCTTCAGCAGCTTGCGCACGCGCAATTCCACGGCAACATATCCGATCCCCCATAACCCGCCGGCCAAGAGGTTCATCCCCACCAAACCGGGGATCAGGAAATCAATGTAGCGCCCCCCTTTTCCGCTCTGCGTCACGTCGCTGGTGTTGCCGATCCAGTGGGTGTGATCCCCGTAAAGCGCCACCTGAGCGACAACTCGGGCGAGCAGGCTGTCTTTTCGAGTGGGATCGAAGTGAAAAATGGTCCTGTTCTGGTCCAGTTCCGGAGCTGCTTGCCGTTCGATGACCAGATCCGTCTTCCCGACACGGAGACGGGTCAGGGCGATGTTCAGGTCATTCTCCACGATACGGAAGCGAAACGCGCGGAGGTACGGCTGATCGCTCTGCTCGTGGGCCGTCCGTAGCCGCTCCGTCACCCCCTGTATGTTACCCCCCCGAACCACGTCCACGACCAGCGTCGTTACAGGCTCTGTCCGGAAGGCAATCCCAAGCCCGACGGTCATCAACAGGGGGAACACATAGACCCAGAAGACCGCCTCGGGTTCGCGGTAGAACTCGCGTAGCCGAGTGACCGTGAGCTGGTAGAGCGGATGTTCGCGAATTCGGCGGATTAGGTCGAGCCCGAATGCATCCATTGGCTGCCGTCCGTCACAGGTTCGGCGTCTCCTCCTCCAGGGTGCGTCCTGTGAGCCGCAGGAACACGTCCTCCAGGCTAGCGTGACGCGCCCGGAGGGTAGCGGCCACAACGCCGTTCTGTCTCATGTAGTGCAACAGAGCCTCCAACGCAAGCTGGGGATCCGTTACGGTTAGCTGCAACAACCCGCGGAACTGACCGACGTCCCTCACGCCGGGCAGCGACTCGATCTGCGCAGGATCCGGGTTGCCCTGTTCGATCGCGATTTCAATCACGTGATCGCCCCCTAACTCAGCGACAAGGCTTACGGGCGGCCCTTCGGCGATGACCACACCGCGATCGATAATCGCCACGTAGTCGCACAGTTGCTCGGCCTCCTCCATGTAGTGAGTGCTCAGGACAACCGTTCGCCCCTGTTCGCGGAGGTTTCGAATGATCGACCACACCTGGCGGCGCGATTGGGGATCCAGGCCGGTGGTGGGCTCGTCTAGGAAAATGAGCTCCGGTTCCCCGACCAGGGCGCACGCGATGGCCAGACGCTGTTTCTGCCCCCCGGAGAGGTTCCGAATGTACGCGTCCGCCTTGTCCTCGAGGCCGACCAGGAGCAGCAGCTCCTCCACGCTCGGGCCGCACCCGTAAAAACTGCGGAAAAGGTGTAGCGTCTCGCGGGGCGTCAACCGGTCGGCTAGGCGGGTTTCTTGAAGCGACACACCGATCCGTCTCCGAAGGCGGAGCTCGTCGCTGTCCCAGGTACCGCCGAGAACCCGCACTTCGCCATCGGTGGGTTTAAGGAGCCCTTCCAAGATCTCCAGCGTCGTCGTCTTGCCCGCACCATTGGGCCCGAGCAGTCCAACGCAGGTGCCCCGGCGCACCAGGAAATCAATCCCACACACCGCCTCCACGGGCGGATTGCCCGGGTAGACCTTTCGCAGGCCACGACATTCGATCACATAGGCCGCCTCGGCCATGGGTCTGCTTCGCTCCAAAGGAGAACAATGCACTGGGAGAAGCAGAGCGGATACTCACGCAGATTCTATGAAGACACCGCTGAATGCCACGCGGTATAGTGTGGGCGAGAACGATGGCACGCTTACGAACGGCCACAGCAGCAACGCTTCTCATTCTGGGGTACCCCATGCTCACAAACGGATGTGCGTCTGGCAACAACGCGGAGCCCGTCGACAACCGGGAGGCGGCCGAGAAGTCGGCACGTCCTGCCCCGGCTGCGGACGAAACCGAAGAGGAACGCTGGGCGAGACTGCGCAAGGAGATGGTGGAGACGCAGATCCAGGCGAGGGGGATTACAAACGAACGTGTGTTGCAGGCGATGCTGAAAGTTCCCCGCCACTTGTTCGTGCCCGAGGCGTGGCGGGACAGCGCTTACGGCGACTGGGCGTTGCCCATTGGAGAGGGCCAAACGATCTCCCAGCCGTACATCGTGGCGTTCATGACCCACGCGATCGACCCGTCGCCCAAACAACGCGTTCTGGATGTCGGTACGGGCAGCGGCTATCAGGCGGCGGTCCTGGCGGAGATTGTGCAAGAGGTGTACACCATCGAGATCAATCCGGTGCTCGCGGCCCGGGCTCGCGACCTGCTCACCCGTCTTGGGTACAGGAACATCTTCTTCCGAGTGGGTGACGGCTGGCTGGGTTGGCCGGAAGCGGCACCGTTTGACGGAATCGTGGTGGCCGCCGCGGCGCCCGAAGTGCCTCCTGCGCTGATTGAGCAGTTGGCTCCGGGCGGGCAGCTCGTTATGCCGGTTGGCGGTGACTTTTTCCAGCACCTGGTTCGGGTGGTCAAGGAGCGCGACGGATCGGTGCACCGCGAGATCGTGCTGCCGGACGTCCGGTTCGTGCCGCTGATCAAGACGATCGAGAGCGAGAAGCAGAAGGGGGATGCCGAACGCGAGAAGGAAACCGGCGACGAGGAACATCCCGGGCAAGATCAGGAAAAAGCGGAGGACGGCGACGTCGGTTGAGGTCGGAATCCGGCTTCTGCCCCCCAGACCCGGCCGCACAGCGCCGGACCCCCGTCGTGCCCGCGAGGGCAGCAGCCCCGCTTCTCCCGGCCGCAGTCGCCCGGAAAAGCCGGCAATGCTGCCCGCCGCCCGGCGGGACGAAGGGAGCGGCGGACCGCCGTCGCGCCGGCGACGGCGCATTGGTAGCGCGACCCGTCCCCGGGTCCGCCCCAAACCGCTGGCGCCAACGAAGCGCCGGCGATAATGGCCCCCGCCGAGCGAAAGAAAGCCTCCCGTCGCAGAATCCGCCATGGTGGGCGCTCGCTCTCCCCGTTTCGGCCGCTGGCCGAAGCGGCCCCGAGCCCCCCGCCCGGCGGGACGAAGGGAGCGGCGGACCGCCGTCGCGCCGGCGACGGCGCATTGGTAGCGCGACCCGTCCCCGGGTCCGCCCCAGAGCGCGGGCGCCAAGGAAGCCGCGGCAGAAACGCCCCCCGCCGAGCGAAAGAAAAGCCCGCCCGTCGCAGGACCGGCAAGGGGGCGCGCCCTGCCGATGCCGCTTCGGCCGCTGGCCGAAGCGGCCCCGAGCCCGCCGCCTGGCGGGACCGGAGCTCCGCCGCGGCGACGGGGGGAACGCGGGCGACCGGCTGCGCACCAGGATTTGGGCCAGCGGGGCCCCTTGGACTGCCATGGGCCTACCGGCCGGCGAACTCCCCCGAGGGGTGGCTCACCGTCCGAACCCGGATCGGCCCGATCGGTCCGATCGGTCGGATCGGCCCGCTGCCGGGGCTGTCCTCGCCGCGAAGGGATTCCGCGCCAGCGCGCGCCTGAGCCCGCCCGCCGCGGGATCGGCAAGGGGGCGCGCCCTGCCGATGCCGCTTCGGCCGCTGGCCGAAGCGGCGCCGAGCCCGCCGCCCGGCGGGTCCGGACCTCCGCGGCGGCGACGGGGGGAACGCGGGCGACCGGCTGCGCACCAGGATTTGGGCCAGCGGGGCCCCTTGGACTGCCATGGGCCTACCGGCCGGCGAACTCCCCCAAGGGGTGGCTCACCGTCCGAACCCGGATCGGCCCGATCGGTCCGATCGGTCGGATCGGCCCGCTGCCGGGGCTGTCCTCACCGCGAAGGGATTCCGCGCCAGCGCGCGCCTGAGCCCGCCCGCCGCGGGATCGACAGGGGCGCGCGCTCTGCCGTCGCCGTTTCGGCCGCGGGCCGAAGCGGCCCTCGAGCCCGCCGCCCGGCGGGACCGGACCTCCGCGGCGGCGACGGGGGGAACGCGGGCGACCGGCTGCGCACCAGGATTTGGGCCGGCGGGGCCCCTTGGACTGCCATGGGCCTACCGGCCGGCGAACTCCCCCGAGGGGTGGCTCACCGTCCGAACCCGGATCGGCCCGATCGGTCCGATCGGTCGGATCGGCCCGCTGCCGGGGCTGTCCT
>JALSID010000422.1 GCA_026981825.1 Planctomycetota bacterium | reverse complement strand
GGCCGACCGGACCGAGTATCTTGCTCGGTTCAGGCGGCGGCCGGCCTGCCTGTTCTTCGTATCGAACGCAGCGAGGCGCAGGGGGCGCGCGGCTCGGATGCCGTTTGGGTGGATCACCCACGCGACGGCCTTATCTCGTTCGGCGACGGAACCGCTCACCGGCGGCGGGGCAGATCAACTGCCGAACCGGGCGCGACGCCGAGCGTAAGAATCTAAAGAAGAGAAAGACTATCTAGTTTCGATGTGTTGGGGTCATCGTGGGTTATCGGTGGACTGCCGGTGGGAGAGACAGCGATGGGTCGTAGTAGCAGGCGCAGGCTGTTGCCCGTGGTGGAGGCTGCTCGGGAGTGGCGGGCTTGGCTCACCTGGCTCAGTGTGGGCTGGATGCTGTTCCTGGCCGCTACAGGTGGCTTCATCCTGCTGCTGCCGTTCAGTCAGTTCACCCAATTCAGCGTCGTTGTGCACACTGTCGTCGGAGTGGTGCTGTTGCCGGTTGCGGTCTGGTACAGCGTGCGGCATCTGCTCAGGCGGTGGCGTGGGCGGTTGAATCATTACCAGGTGACGGGTTATGTGGCGTTGGGGGTTCTGCTGGTCTGTTCGGCGAGCGGCCTGGTGTTGACCTGGAACGGGCTGTTCGGGCTGCGCCGCGGCGAATTCTGGCATCTCGTCCACCTCTTCAGCGGTCTGGCGGTAGCCGCAGCCGTGACCGTTCACCTGGTAGCGGTGGCGGTTCGACCGGTTGCGGACGGGCATGCCAGGCGTCTCCTGAAGGGGGCACAGATTCGGTCGCTGTGGCGAGTGGGTGTTGTGACCGCTGCCGGCCTGGGGGTTGTGGCGGGTTGGACGGCCTGGTACAGGGCGGAGCCTACCTGGCAGCCGTTTGCGGAGGACTACAACTGGAGGTTCGGTGTGGACCGTCCGTTCGCTCCGTCCAATGCGCGGCTCGATTACACCTCGTGGCGTGAGCGTGTTGTCGATGAGGTTGCCGAGATTCTGCCCGAGCCGCAGAGGGGCAGGTTTCGGGAGCTGGCTCAGGACCCGCTGGTGGACATCGAAGGACTGTACAAGCACGTCCGTGCCGCACTGGTGGAGCTCAACGCAGATGAGGGGGTCAAGAAAAGGGCCGAGGAGATCATGGCGAGGGCAGCCCATGAGATTCAGCAGCGGGGGGCCGCTGTAGCCGCCGTGCTCGCCAATTCGGCCCGGTGTGGGACATCGGGTTGCCACGAGGCAATCTATCAGGAATGGCTTCCTTCCGCCCACCGTTACTCCTCCATGGACACCATGTTTCAGGCCGTGCAACGGATCATGGCGAAAGAGACGGCTCCGGAGTATACCCGCTATTGCGCGGGATGCCACGATCCGATCTCGTTGTTCGCGGGGGCCAAGAACCCGGGCAATATCACGTTGAGCGTCGAGGGGGCGAACGAGGGAAGCTCCTGTGTCGTCTGCCACAGCATCGTCCAGACCGACACCCAGGGCAACGCCGACTACACACTGGCCATTCCGGTCAGGTACGTCTATGAGCTGGACGACGGGGCAGTCGCCCGGCTGCTCAGCGACTTTCTGATCCGAACCTATCCGGAGCACCACATTGCCTCGTACTCGAGGCCGCTGTACAAAACCGCCGAGTATTGCGCCGCGTGCCACAAGCAGTACATCGACACGCAAGTGAATCGCGACATCGGCCGGGTCAATGGTCAGAACCAGTACGATAGCTGGAAGAACAGCCGGTGGAACAGGGGACAGGACAACCCACGCACCATCACCTGTCGCGAATGCCACATGCCTCTGCTGCCGGGCGTGGAACCGGCCAGCGGTGACGTGGTCGATCCTTATCGTTCGCCGGACGACGGGTTGCACCGCAGCCACCGCTTCCTTGCGGCGAATCAGTACATGCCGGTCGAGTTGAGGCTCCCCGGGGCAGAGGAACACGTGCGACTGATCAAGCGCTGGCTGCGCGGTGAGTACGAGATTCCCGAGATCGCAGAGAAGTGGACCACCGGTCCGGTCGTGCACATGGAGCTCGTTGCTCCGGAGGCTGCATATCCGGGCGACGAAGTGGTCGTGAAGGTGGTGCTGACGAACAACAAAACGGGCCACGATTTCCCCACCGGACCGCTGGACATGATCGAGAGCTGGGTCGAGCTGGTGGTGAGCGACCCGGATGGGAACGTGGTGTTCCAGAACGGACGGGTTACTGAGGACGGGCGTCTGGATGAGCCCCTCTTCTGGTTCAAAGCGGACCTGTTCGATCGCTACGGCAAGCTGGTGGACCGGCACAATCTCTGGGACGTGGTGGGGGCCAAGTACAAGCGCGCTCTCTATCCGGGCATGACCGATGCCGAGGCCGTCCGGTTGCTCTGCCCCTCTCTGGCGAGGCCGCGTTTGGCTGCGCCGCGGGATCGTGTCAGGAACCGTGTCGAGGAACACGTCGTCCCGATTCCCACCGAAACGGAGGCGGCCTACCTGATCGTGCGGGCCACACTGTGGTACCGGAAGGCGAATCCACGCTTCCTCCGAACTGTGTTTGGGATCGAACATCCGGGAATCTCACCCAGGACGGCGATGACGTCAGCCGAGACGCGGATCAGGGTGGTCGGACATGGCAAGTTCTCCATGGCGAAATAAGCGGACGCGACTGGTCATCCGTTGGGTCTGTGTGCTCCTGGTGTCCACGGCGGTGGTTGGGGCCATCGGGTTCTTTGCGCTACGGCCCAAGGACCCGTATGCTGCGATGCTGGTGGACAAGCAGGTCGAGGGCCTCACGAACCGTCTGGTTCGTGAGGCACCTTCGAAAACAACGTTGCGTTTTGCAGAGGAAGCGTCGGTCCGCGGGCTCCAGTTCCGCCACTTTCCGGATCGCCGGGCAT
This sequence comes from Planctomycetota bacterium, assembly GCA_026981825.1. GTDB lineage: Bacteria > Planctomycetota > Planctomycetia > JALXBF01 > JALXBF01 > JALSID01. The sequence goes on along the minus strand of JALSID010000422.1, from coordinate 5,125 downwards.
CGCTGTTACCCGAGGACATGGGGTCCGGGCTGGCCTGGGGGGACTACGACGGGGACGGTGCCCCAGACCTCTACGCCGTCAACTTTCAGCACTCGATCCTACGCCGCCCAGGTGATGCTCCGGCCGGTCGGTGTCAGCTCTTCCGAAACCTGGGGGGAAGATTCATCCCCGTGGGGGAGGCCGGCCGTGTGGCCATCAGCCTCTACGGTATGGGGGCGGCCTGGGCTGACCTGGACAACGACGGATTTAACGACCTCTACGTCACCGCCTACGGTGATAACCGCCTGTTCCTGAATAACCTCGACGGCACCTTCACCGACATCACCACCGAAGCCGGGGTGAACGACACCCGCTTCAGCAGCTCCGCAGTGTGGGCCGATTACGACAGGGACGGCGATCTGGACCTCTACGTGTGCAACTACGTCGAGTTCCGCTACTCACCTCAGGACCTCGGACGAACGGCCAGCCAGTACGGTGAGGAAATCCCGTTCACGATCAACCCGAGCGTTTACCCCCCTCAACCGAACGCCCTGTTCCGCAACGACGGATCAGGGCGGTTTGAAGAGGTGGCTGCGCAGGCGGGGGTGGACAATCCTCAGGGGAAGTCGCTGGCGGCAGCGTGGTTTGATTTCGATAACGATGGCTGGCTGGATCTCTACGTGGCCAACGACATCTCCGCCAACGCGGTGTACCGCAATCGTGGCGACGGGTCCTTCGAGGATATCGGTGCGATCTCGCTGGCAGCCGATTATCGGGGCGCGATGGGGCTGGCGGTGGGTGATCTGGATAACGACTTCGACCTGGACATGGTGGTCACCCACTGGCTCGCGCAGGAAAACGCGTGCTTCATCAACATGGTGTCCAAAGGGTTTCAGGACGAGACGGGCAAGTTGGTGGTCTTCTTCATGGACCAGTCGGATCGATACGGCATCGACCAGGTTTCGATTCGGATGGTGGGGTGGGCGACGAGCTTCGCGGATTTCGACAACGACGGAGACCTCGACCTCTGGGTCGTAAACGGCGATACGTTGCAGGATCCTTCCTCCCCCCATCTGCTGCGCCGCCAGCACCTGCACCTCTTTGAGCACAGACCGCCCGAGGGATTCTTCCCGGTCACGGACAGCGCTTGCCCCGCCTTGCGGGAACCGTTCGTGGGCAGGGGCGGCGCACACGCCGATTTCGACGGCGACGGCCGTGTGGACCTGGCCGTTCTGCCCCACGGCGAGACGCTCAAGTTGCTCCATAACACCAGCCAGGCCGGATCCTGGCTAAGAGTGCGGCTACTGGACGAGATCGGTAACCGCAGTGGGATCGGGGCGCGAATCGTGGTCCGCTGTGGCGATCACGAACAGATGCGCCAACTCGGCTGCCAGGGGCCTTACCTCTCTCAGAACGAGCAGGTCGTCCATTTTGGCCTGGGGAAGAGCAATGGCCCGGCTATCGTCGAGGTCGTGTGGCCTGACGGAGCGAAAACCGCCGTCGAGCCGCAGGATCTCAACAAGACACTGTTGTTGCGCCATCTGTTGAGCACGCCTGGGGGGGCCGCTGAGCGGCGCAGCACCGCTTCTCCCGACCAGGACTGAACGGGGCACTGCGGCTTCCGTTGGCACCCGCCCGTCGTCACCGTCGGCTACGCGCACGCTTCCGTCCACCGGTCCGCCGGTCGTTCCGACCGGTCGCATTGCCCCGAAGTTCCAGATCGCGGGCTACTGCAGAGAGGCGGTGCTTGTCCAGCAACGTGAGGAACTCGTCTTCGATCGAGGCGATTCTCCTGGACAGATTGCAGATTCCCGTGCGAGGGCACTGAGCTTCCAGCGAAAGCCCACAGCGGTCGACGCGGACCCCTTCCATCGCGATGTATACGTCCCGTAAGGTGATTTCGGCGGGGCGCTTGGCCAGCGAGTAGCCCCCCGCCACCCCACGGTGGCTTCTCAAAATGCCTGCCCGGGCAAGTTGTTGCAGCACCGTGGAAAGGTACGTGCGAGAGGCTGACGGCCAGAGCTGCTGCATCCAGTCGGCAAGCTCCGGAAGAGTCGTGATCTCTCCCTCTGGCTTCGAGGCCATGTACGCCAGCGCATGGACCGCATAACCGAAACGCTGAGAGAAGAGCTGGCCGACTGCCATCTTCGCCCCTTCTGCTGTTTTGCAAAACCGTGCAAATGCGGTTCTATATGCTCACGTCATGCGAATTGTAGGCACGCTCCTTCAGGGGGCGGCACCTCCTGCGGCCGATTGGTCTGCCCAGGAACCTACTCCCCCACAATCGACTTGGGATCAGGCCCTTCCGGTTAAAACCCACTCGCCTCATTCATCCATCGGTGGGCAATCCGACAGCGAGCAAGCAGCGCGGAACAGCCGCTTAGAGGGTGTAAAAACAACCTGCGGGCGTGACTCCACGCCGATTGCTCTCAGAGGATGACGTCAATCGGAGGGGGGTTCTAGGGTGGCCGGTAGTGCGGTGTGTCCAGCACCGGCCGGTTTCCGTTCACAGCAATCCTGCGGTGCCCGGAAAGGCCCCATCTTGAGCTCGACCGTCGTGGCCCCACCAGTTGGGCACTCCTCCTTCAGTCCACACCCGGAACAGCCGCCCGTACGCCGTGCGCAGAACTTGACAATCAGATACGCCACAGCACCTGCTACAATCCCCAGCGCTACCAGGTCCTGCCAACCCATCGGGTGCCTCGGCTGCTCAAAGCAGAAGCATACCGACCCTGTACGTGACAAAAGCGCCCACGTAAGCTAAGGTCGTCATGTAGAGGAACGCGAACAGCGACCATTTCCAGTGTCCCGCCTCGCGTGCCAGAACAGCTAGCGTTGAGGCACACTGCGCGCAAAGGGCGTAGAAGACCATCAGCGACAAAGCCACGGGCAAGTTGAACACCGGCTCCCCACTGTCCTTCCATCGAGCCTGCCGCAGTTTTTCGATCAGCCGCTCCGTTGTACTGCTCTCGCCCGTGTCCACGTCCCCCAATCCATAGATCACCCCCAACACGCTGATCACCACCTCGCGTGCGGGGAAAGACGCGACCACAGCACAGCCGATTCTCCAGTCCCAGCCGATCGGCCTGATCACCGGTGCGATCGCATGCCCCATACGCCCAAGGAAGCTTCGTTCCAGCAACCTTGCCCGCAGCTCCGCCTCCAGTTCCGCTGCGCGATCCAGCGCCCTTGCCGCTTCCTCGCCCGAGGGCGCTTCGGCGGCCGCCTGCTGCAGAGCAGCCACTTTGCGCCGGTACTCCCCAATGAGCTCTTTGTCCCGGGGGTAGTAGCCAAGCGCCCAGATCACCACCGAGACCGCGAAGATGATCGTGCCCGCCCGTCGCAAAAACGCCCAGGAACGGTCCAGCACCCGAGTGCCCACCACCCGCACGGAAGGAATCTTGTAGACGGGCAGTTCCATGATGAATGCCGGCGCCTGGCCGCGGAGGATGGTCTTCTTCAGAATCCAGGCCACAGCCACTGCGACAACAATGCCGAGCACGTACATGCTGAACAGAACAAGGCCAGGTAGAAATCCCCCCAGGATCGTGGTCGTCGGCACAAAAGCGGCAATCAGAATCGTGTACACCGGTAGGCGCGCGGAGCAAGTCATGAGAGGAGCAATCAAGATGGTCGCCAGCCGATCCCGGTGGTTCTCGATCACTCGCGCCGACATGATACCTGGCACCGCGCAGGCGAAAGAGGACAGCAGGGGGATGAACGACCTGCCACTCAAGCCCACAGCCTGCATGAGCTTATCCATCAGGAACGCGGCACGCGCCATGTACCCGCAGTCCTCAAGGATCCCGATGAACAGGAAAAGAAGCATGATCTGAGGAAGAAAGACGACTACGGCTCCGACTCCGGCCACGACCCCGTCGACAAGTAGGGACTTCAGCGTGCCGTCCGGCAATCGAGCAGCGAGCAGATCGCCGAGCGACGCCACCGCGCCCTCGATCCAACTCATCGGCCATTCAGCCAGGCGAAACAGGGTCACGAACACCGTCAGCATGACGACGGCCAGAACCAACGTCCCCCACAAGCGATGGGTCAGTATGCGGTCGACTCGATCGGTCCAGGACTCCCGCTCTTGCCGCCGCTCCACCACCCCGTCCAGTATCTGGCGGATCCAGTCGTAACGCGCAATCGGCTCTACGGCGCTGAGGCGAATTCCTTTGGCACGCAGACGCTCCCTTGAATCGGCCAACTTCGCGCGCTCAGGCGCCTTCCGGGGCACAAGAGCGTTTTCCACCAGCCCGCTGGCGTCCAGCAGCACACGCCTTACTACGCAGTCTGGAACGGCACCGTTGCTGGCGAAGTCGCCGGCCACCACCGGAGCCAGCTCCGTACGCAGGTGCTCGACCTCCTGATCGAACTCGCGGGGGAAGCGCACGAAACTCTGGGGGCTCGGAGGACTGAGCTCGCTCGCAAGTACCCGTTTGAGTTCGTCGACGCCGATCCTCTTGTGCGCCTGAATGGGCACAACCGGGATGCCAAGACGTCGAGACAATGCCGGTACGTCAATGTGCCAGCCGGCACGTTGGGCCAGGTCCATCATGTTCAGCGCCAGGATCACCGGCTTGCCCAGCTCAATGGCCTGGCTTACAAGATAGAGGTTCCGTTCCAAAGTGGAAGCGTCGGCGATACAGAGGATGACGTCAGGAGCAGGTTCGCCGGGAAGGAGTCCGAGCAAGGCTTCAAAGACGAGCAGTTCATCGGGCGAGCGTGGGGAAAGCGAATAGGTCCCGGGCAGGTCCCAAACGGCAAAGCGGACAGCGCCAGTCTCGAAATAGCCCACCCGCCGCTCGACCGTAACGCCCGGGTAGTTGCCCACCCGCTGACGCATGCCAACCAGCGCATTGAAGAGCGTGGACTTCCCTGTGTTCGGGTTGCCCACGAGAGCTACCTGGACGGTCCGAATGGCCGTGGGTGTGGTGCTGGTCGTCGGATCGGCCATGGGGTGGGGACTATACTTTAAGCGTTGCCGTTGCGGCGAATCGCGATCCGTTCCGCTTCGCGACGCCGAAGACTCAGTCGATAGCCGCGCACCTGAAACTCCAGAGGGTCGCCCCAGGGGGCCTGGCCGAGGAGCTGTACCACAGTCCCCGGCGTCAGTCCCATCTCCATGAGCCGGATCGAGAGGGCG
>JALSID010000421.1 GCA_026981825.1 Planctomycetota bacterium | reverse complement strand
AGGTGAAAGTGGTGTCGAGTCCAATTGCACCAGGCGGGAAGGAGCGGGAAGCGTGCAGGAGCCTGGCAGAACAGGCCCGAGAGGAGGATTTGGGCGGGGCAGGGGACATCACGACTCAGGCCTGTATCCCCCCGGGCCTGACGGGGGCGCTGGAAATCGTCGCCCGTGCGGCCGGGACCGTCTGCGGCACGCTGCTGCTGGACACGGTTCTCGATGCTTTTTCCTCCGAGCTGGAATGCAACGTGCTGGTGCCCGACGGAGTCGCCGTGTCCCCCGGAACACCGGTGGCGGTGATCGAAGGGCCGGTCAGGTCGCTCCTTATCGTCGAGCGGACGGTGCTCAACTTCTGCGCCCGCCTGAGCGGAATCGCGACGCGCACCAGGCAGTTCGTCGATGCCGTTGCGGGAACGAAGGCGGCGATCTACGACACGCGCAAAACCACGCCTGGATGGCGGGTGTTGGAAAAGTACGCCGTTCGCGCAGGAGGGGGCCGAAATCACAGAGGGGGGCTTTACGACGCCGTGCTTGTGAAAGACAACCATCGCCTCGTCTGGGGGGTGAAGGGCGGCCGCAGCCTTCGTGATCTGGTGCAACACGTCCGCCGGCAGGTGGGGGCAGAGACGTTTTTGGAAGTCGAGGTCGATTCGCTTGATGAACTTGCAGACGTGGTTTCTGCTCCGGTCGACGCGATCCTGCTGGATAACTTTTCCGTGCCTGACCTGCGGTCGGCGGTGAGCATGCGCGATCGGCTGGCCCCCGGGGTGTTGCTTGAAGCCTCAGGCGGGATTACACTGGAAAGGGTCCGCGAGGTAGCCGAAACCGGTGTGGAGCGGATCAGCGTTGGTGCGATTACGCACAGCGCTTGCTGGTTGGACGTGGCGGCCGAGCTGCGGCTCTAGCCAACGTTCCCGTGGCCGGCCACGGGAACCAGCCCGTTCTGCACGGTGGACAAAAAAGGGTTGACAATCGGGAGGGAAGTGGTCATACTTTGAAACAGCAGTGGGCTTTCTTTTGGGGCGAGCGATCCACCTCTGAGGGGCGTGTCGATCCGTTGGGCCCGCGTGGGGCGTTCTTCTGAGCGAATCGCGAGGTACCACGGAGTGACTGTTGCCAGCGGAGGTGGTACATGCGCAGACAAAAGTTCGGCTTTACGCTCATCGAGCTTCTCGTCGTCATCGGCGTGATCGCCGTTCTGATCGCGCTACTGTTGCCGGCCGTGCAGCAAGCTCGCGAGGCGGCGCGGCAGACCCAGTGTCGGAACAACCTCAAGCAGCTCGGCCTGGCGTTGATGAACTACGAAAACAGCCACGGCGTGCTGCCGCCAGGCATGATCGATGACAACAACGCCCCCAACGGCGGTCTGACGACCGGCTTCGTCATGCTCCTGCCGTACATCGAGCGAAGTGACCTCTTCGACGCGTACAACACTCGCGTGGGGGAGCGTCCCAATCCGGTCGTCCCGAACGACAAGGATATCCCCACGACCGACTTCCAATATGCCTACGATGGTCCCGTGTGGGCCAACGTGGTGAACAGCACGGTGATCCAGCGGGAGATCGCCACATTCTTCTGCCCTTCCAACCGGTCTGAAGGTGTGGTGACGCTGGGCAACAACCGGCTGTTCGTTGGCGGTGCGACGGACTACGGCTTCTGCCACGCGGCCATTGCTGCCATGTGTAGCGACCCGCAAAGCATCAGCAACATTGACAAGCTGATGGGGCCCTTCAGCCCCAACAGCAAAACTAGGATTAAGGACTTCAAGGACGGCACGACCCAGACCGTGCTGATGGGCGAGATTGCGGGTGGTGAGCAGTTCGTCGTGACGCGTGATTTCGACACCGATCGGCCGCCTGACCTGACCGCCCTCGATGGTCGCGGCAACGCCGGTACGCCTGGTCCTCGGCCCTGGGGTGCCGATCAAGCCTGGGGTGTCGCGTGGATGCGCAGTGAGCAGGAAGGCGCCGATCAGGGCATCTACCCGCGCGGCTCAATCTTTATCTCGGCCTTCCAGCACGTTGGCCAGGACTTCGAGATCGACGGCGACCGTGCCACCGAGTTGCCGGCGGACATGAAGCCGTTCCGCCCGACCGTGCTGATCCGCCAGACGCGAATCTACCAGAACGCCTCCGGTGGTGTGCCGGCTAACATCGCTGGCCCCAATCCGAAGTGCAACGACATCAACGACCGTTTGAGCGAGGCACGGAGCATGCACGCCCAGATGTGCTTCTTCCTGTTTGGCGACGGCTCGGTGAAGCCCGTCAAGGAGACCATCGGTCTCAGCATCTGGGGTGCGTACTTCACGATGAAGGGTGGTGAGGTCATCAACGAGGGCGTCTACTAATCGAACGCCCGAAAACGGCACAACCCCCGGCGGTGTGGTCCGCCGCCGGGGGTTGTTTGCGCTTCAGCTTCGTCCCTCGTGCAGCAGAGCCCTACCAGACGATCTCGAACCCGAGCACGGGCCCGTGGAGGATCAGGCTGTTGTCGTCGTCGTATTTCCCCGGCTTTGCCAGGTTGAAGTCGAACTGGTCCATGGCTCCGGCGTAACCGACCAGGTAGAGCATCTGGTATCCGGCGCGGACGGCCAGGTGCTCATGGAATTGCCACGTCCCCATGATGCCGGTTTCAATGATGTAGGACCATTCGACGTCGTCCCGCTCCTTCTTGAACGCCACGTTGCCCGTTCGCTCGCGGAGCAAGACGTTCGTCTCGATGATGTTGAGCCCCGAGGAAAATCGTAGCAAGCCATCAATCCGCAGGCCCGGCAGAACATCCCAGGCCCCCACCAGGCCGAACAGCCCCGCAATGATGTGGTTGTCGGTGCTCGTCACGTAATCGAAGTCCTGAAAACCGCTCGCAGCGGGAGCAGGACCGTACTGGCTGTAGATGGAGAAATCCTCATCCACGTTCAGGTATCGCATGCCCACCTCGGTCGCCAGACGCAACGGATGGGAACAGGGCACGCTGGTGCACGTATGGTTGAGCCAGGTACGCTTGATGCCTTCCACGCCGGCCACATCGGTCAGGTAGTCGACGTCCAGGTAGCTGACGTTCGTGGCGAAGTCGTCGAACGAGAACGGATGGTTCCCCACAGGCATGTTCACGTTGAACGGACCGGCGAGCTGACGCGACCGCCCCATGTCCGAAACCCACCAGCCGCTGACCTCGTATTCCTGACCGGGCCCCGCGTACTTGCCGATCGTGAACCTTGCCCCAATCTCGACTTGCGAGTCCAGCTCGCTGGAGCCGATCGTACCGCCGGAGCCGCTGGTTGCCAGGGTTGAACCTTCCCACCGGTCCCGCTGCAGCCAGATCAAATCGCCCCAGAAGTACCAACCGCGGAGATCCGGCAGGTAGCGCGGCATCGTGTCGAGCAGCTCGGGCATTACCACAATGTTCGGAGACTTTGCCCCGCTGCCGGGCTCGGTGGCCTCTGCCGGCTGTACGGTCACGGTCGCCTCGGTCTGCACGGGCAACAATGACGGTGTGGTTTCCTGGGCCTGGGCCACGCTCAGGCCGAGCACACTCGCACCGATTGCACAGAAGGCTCGCCAGCGTCTCATCAGACACCCTCCATCCCGATGTGAAATCAGCCCGACGTAGGGCGCGCATCTGGACTCTACCAGCAGTATCGGTTTTTCGGAGGATGCCGATTTAGGCGGCTCTGACGACCTGCCAGCCGGCAGACCGGTCGCGAGCCTGAACTGGCCTCGCCATCACAGTTGGGCGCGGTTTGCTATGCTGATAGGGCGGAGGTAGAACCGGAGATTCGGTGCGGAGGCCAGTGGAGTGCAGCGCATCGTTTGGATTGCGTCTCTTTTCGTGGCGGTTGTGAGTGCGGAGTGTGCGCGTACCGCAAAAGCTGACCGGCCGCCCAACGTTGTGATCATCTTCATCGACGACATGGGATATGCAGACATCGGCCCGTTCGGTGCAAAAGGGTACGAAACGCCGAATCTGGATCGCATGGCGGCAGAAGGCCGTTGCTTCACCGATTTCCTGGTCTCCTCCGCCGTCTGCTCGGCCTCGCGTGCCGCTCTGATGACGGGATGCTACCACCGCAGGGTAAGCATCTCGGGAGCCCTTGGACCGGGGGCAAAGATCGGCCTGAACCCGAACGAGGTGACTATAGCCGAAATCTGCAAGCAGAAAGGGTACGCCACGGCCATCTTTGGCAAGTGGCACCTGGGCCACCATCCCAAGTTCCTCCCCCAGGCCCAGGGCTTCGACGAGTATTTCGGCTTACCGTACTCGAACGACATGTGGCCCCGGCACCCCACGGCCGGTAGCCGCTTCCCCCCTTTGCCGCTGATCGCGGGGAGGACGGTGGTCAACCCGGATGTCCAGCCGTTTGACCAGAGACTGCTCACAACCTGGTACACTCAGCGCGCGGTGGATTTCATCGAGAGAAACCACGACCGGCCGTTCTTCCTGTACCTGGCCCACAACATGGTACACGTTCCCCTTTACGTGTCCGACAAATTCGCGGGCAAGTCCAAGCGGGGCTTGTTTGGGGACGTGGTGATGGAGGTCGACTGGTCGGTGGGGCAAATCCTGGACGCGCTCCGTCGTTGGGGAATCGACCGGCACACCCTGGTGATCTTCTCCTCCGACAACGGCCCGTGGTTGAGTTACGGTGACCATGCCGGCTCCGCCGGACCGCTGCGAGAAGGGAAGGGAACAACGTTCGAAGGGGGCATCCGAGTTCCCACTATCTTCTGGTGGCCGGGACGGATTCCTCCGAACTCACGCTGTGACGAGCTGGCCAGTACGATCGATATTCTCCCCACCGTAGCCGCCCTCATCGGAGCCAAACTGCCCAGGCACAAGATCGACGGCAAGGACATTCGCCGCCTGATGTTCGACGACACGGCACGTTCCCCCCACGACGTGTTCTACTGCTACTACGCAGGTGGGGAGTTGCAGGCAATCCGCGACCGCCGCTGGAAACTGCATTTCCCCCACAGGTACCGCACCCTGGGGGGGCGTCCTGGTGGAACCGGCGGCAAACCGGTGCCCTACGAGATCCGCACCATCGAACTGTCCCTGTTCGACCTGAAAAACGACGTGGGCGAGACGACAAACGTGATCGACAAGTATCCGGAGGTCGCCAAACGACTGATGGCAGCGGCAGAAAAAGCCCGGGAGGACCTCGGAGATCGCCTGCGCGGCGTCCGAGGCAAGGGTGTTCGCCCACCCGGGCGTCTGAGTGCGGCCGACGAACGCTTAACCTGGTATCGACCGTGATGAACCGGCATCCCGGCCGTCTCATGGTGCAGTCTGTGCTCCCGAAGCCTACATCGGTTCTGGACACGTGTCCGGGGAGGCCATCCATGGGTGATTCCGGTACCGATCCTCGCACAGGTTTGTCCCGGCGTGAGCTGCTCGCGTATGCGTCCGTCTTCGGACCAGCCTTCCTGGCCGCCCAGGGGCTCTTGCGGCCGGGAGAAGCCGCGGCGAACGGCCAGTCGCATGCACAAACGGCCGCCCAGGACCAGCAGCGGCGCACGTACGCGATGAAGAAATCGATCAACCTCTGGGCGTTTCCTTACCCGGACCGCATGTCACTCAAGGACTGCTTCGAGCTCGCTCGAAAGGCCGGTTTCGATGCGGTCGAGGTCAACTACGCGCTGGAAGGGGACGTATCCCCCCAGGCTAGCGAACGGGACCTACGCCGCATCGGCGAAATGGCTCGGGACATCGGCCTCGAAATCAGCGGTATCTGCTCCTTCCTGTACTGGCCGTATTCGCTCACGAGCAACGACCCTGCCCGGAGAAAGCGCGGGCTGGAACTCGCCCGGCAGATGATTCGCGCTGCACACGCAATGGGCACGGAGAACCTCCTGATCATCGCCGGTTCCGTGTACATCCCGTGGGTGCCGGACCAGACCCCCGTACCGTACGACGTGTGTGAGCAACGCGCGCAAGAAGCAATCGAAAGCCTGCTCCCCCTCGCAGAAGAACACCGCGTCTACCTGAACGTGGAGAATATCTTCGCCAACGGTTACCTGCTCAGCCCAGACGACATGATCCGGTTCGTCGATAGCTTCAACAGTCCGTGGGTGCGCGTGCACTTCGATACCGGGAACATCATGCAGTTCCAGTTCCCGGAGGACTGGATCCGCAAGCTCGGCCCCCGGATCAAGAACGTGCACTTCAAGGAATACAACAAGAACGTCCAGGAATTCAACCTCGACGCATTCCGCCTCCTCCTGGACGGCTCGACGAACTGGCCGGAAGTCATGGCAGCGCTGGACGAGATCGGTTACCGTGGCTATCTGACCTTCGAATACTTCCACCCGTTCCAGCATTGGCCGGAAGCCCTGATCTATCAGGCTTCCGATGCCCTGGATCGCATGCTGGGCAGGAAGTGAAGCCCTGGAGGTGCCGACTCGCTCGGCGTCCACCAGATATGGCCAAGCGGCCCTGATCAGATCGGCCCCCTGCTAGGTAGCGGGCCTCTGGAGGCACCTGGCTCGGCGGCCCTACGCACCGCCTGTGTCGGGGCAAGCAGTTGCGCTCTCCGCCGGGACGCCCGCTGAGGCCCGAAGAACGTTCCGGGTAGCGTTTTCCAGACCATGCGGCTCTAACGCCATGCGAAAAGTGAATTCGGCAACCGCATCCGGCGGGTTGAGAACCAGATCGGAGCAGACGCGTATGACGTCGCACCGGCTACTTGTGGTACTCGTTGCCTTCCTGTCTGCGTTCGCCGCGGTTCGTCCTGCGCCGGCGCAACAGCCCGGCCGAGGCACCCCCCTACCGCTGGATCAGGTTCCCGTCCGGGTCAAGCAGCTCGCGCCTGGGGTGTATTTCATGATCACCCCCGGCCAGCCTAACTTCATCGGAAGCAATTCCGGCTGGGTGATCATGCGCGATTACGTGGCCGTGATCGATGCCGGGTTCCCGTTCTCTGCGAAGCGGGTCATCGACGAAGTCCGCAAGACGACCGATAAACCAATTCGGTTTGTCTTTGACACCCACTACCACGGCGACCATTCGTTCGGGAACGGGGTGTATGTGTCGGTCGGGGCAGCCGGGATCGGCCATACGCTCTGCCTGCGAGACCAGAGGCTAAAGAACCCGCGTCTCTGGGAACAGCAGCGGACCTCGGGCAACAAACGATCGCAACAACTGCTCGCCGGTACGCGGCTGTACGACGCGACCGTGGCGTTCGAACGGAAGCTTATCATCGACGACGGTTCGCGCCAGATCCAGTTCCTGCATTTCGGCCACGCGCACACGCCCGGTGACGCGGTGGCGTACTTGCCCAGGGAACGGATCCTCTTCACCGGTGACGTTTGCGTGAACGGCCCGTTCAACTACACCGGGGATGCGGACACGCAGAATTGGATCCGCGTGCTCGAGCATCTTCAGGAACTGGACGTCTCGATCGTCGCCCCGGGCCATGGCCCGGAAGCGGGACCGGAGTTACTCGCGCTTCAGAAGCGGTATTTCGTTGAGCTGCGTCGCCAGATCGCAGAAGGCATTGAGGCGGGTAAGTCTCTGGCCGAAATCCGCGCGTCCCTGCGTATGCCGTTCTATCGGAGCTGGACCGGCGTGGATGTGAGGGAGCGGCAGGAAAACATCATCCACGTCTACAACGAGTTGCGCGGGATCGTGCCGAAGTTCTACCTGCTGCGCGACCTTGGCCTGAAAGAGGGACCGTCTCCAACGCGGCAGACTCCGGGGTGGACGCCACCGAAACGCGTCCTCGTGCCCAACATGGCCCCCTCGCGCCTGGCCGCCTTGCAAGCGGTAGCTCCGGAAGTCGAGCTTGTCGTGTACCGGACACCGCGCGAGGCGATCGAGAAGGTGGCCGACGCCGATGGAGTCATTGGGTATTGTGCCCGGGAGCTTGTGCGCGCGGGCAAGCGGCTCCGCTGGATCCAGGTCGGATCGGCGGGCGTTGAACGGTATGTCTCGATTCCGGAGCTGGTCGAAAGCGACATTGTCTTGACCAACGCCCGTCGCATTTACGGGCCGGAGATCGCGGACCATGCCATGGCCATGCTGCTCGCCTTCACGCGCGGCCTGCGTACCCT
>JALSID010000420.1 GCA_026981825.1 Planctomycetota bacterium | reverse complement strand
AGTCCGAACCAGCCAATCCCACAAGCTTCGGCACCACCGAAACCGCCGGACTGGGCCTGCTTCCCCTCAACGATGTGTTCCTTGTCCATTCCCGTAACGCAGGTATGCAGGCCCAACTTGTGCTGGAAGACCCACTGTTCGTACTTCGCAAGGGATCGTCCTATCGCGCCGAGTGGGCGATTGTCGTGGTGGACCGTGGAACCCTGCGCGGGACGTGGGGGGAGAACACGGACAACGTTTGGTCCTCCACGAACGAGCCCTATTTCTGGTTCGTAAATGCCGTCCGTCGCCTCCGGGGGGCCAATTTCACGCTCGACGGCCCGTTCGCCTTTCTGCGTGCCGACCCGCGGTACACGGGCCGCTGGAGCGACGAAGAAATCGTGAACTTCGCCCGCTGGAAGTCCGCGAAGTTTTTGTGTTCGAGTATCGACTACCCCCGGTACAAGGGCCGGTACCCACACGGCACCGCTTTTCAGCTCGTCGACCATTCCTATCGAAAAACCCACCTCCGGCGGCTCCGTCGGCTGCTCCCCGACGTACAGCACCTGGTCTACTTCCACTGCTACATCGACCCAAGGGATGACGCACCGCAGCTCTACCGGGATAGCCGCTTGCTTATGGCCGACGGCAGGCAGGCCACTTATGGCCGCGATTACGAACGGCTGTTCGTGCCGTATGATGGCAGCAGCTTCCAGCAAGCTGTGGAACGGAACATCGCGATCATCCTGGACGAGATCGGCGCGGACGGCGTCTACTGGGACGAGATCGAGTATTCGCGGTACCGGTACCATTATGGCCAGCCATGGGACGGTGTGACCGGAGACATTCACGCGGCCACGCACAAACTCATTCGAAAGAAATCCTCGGTAACGCTGCTCACCCAGCGGTGGCGGGTAGATCTTGCCCGCCGCATCCTCAGCCGGGGCCCCCTGGTAGCTAACGGGCAACCCCACACCCGAACCATGGCGGCGCTAAAGTTCCCACGGTTCGTAGAAACCGGCTCGATCAGCAACTGCCGCCGCGCTCACCTCTTCTCCCCCATCGCTCTGGGGGACCACCTCACGGAGCGTTCTGAACAGGATGCCTACCGTGTCATGCTTTGGGCCCTGGACTTCGGCTGTCTGTACTACTGGTACAACGACCTGCTCGTCCGTCCCACACACCCCCATTTGACCGCGTACATGTATCCCTGTACCCCCGTGGAGCTGCATGAAGGGGTCATCCTTGGCCGGGAGCGAATCATCACCAATCGGACCGGGATCTACACGTGGGACGACGGCTCCGAACATGAGGTCCACGTGTTTGGCAGGGACGCGCGGGAAGTAAGCGTACAGGCTCGCGGGCGTTATGCCCGCACGTACAAGAGAGACGGTGTCACCTACACGGAGCTACGGCTGCCTGATGGGTTCAGCGCCGCGATCGTGCGGAGAAGGTAGCTGTTCTGTTGGGGCGTGGTCACGTTTCGCCAGGTATACAACTGCCCGTCCATGCCGACCTCTGCTCGGTCTGCGAGCCGCCCGGGGCCCGACCACGTGTAAAAACGGAGTTTTGCGTCCGTTTGAGCCCGTTCCCGTGGACGAGACCCGGCCCCGTTGCACAGAGGTTGCGCGCCGGTATGCAGCCTGGTCGGTGCTCCGGGAACTTGTTTGTCGACTCACGTACCGCTCTCCAACACGGAGCCAGGCTTCGCCGCGTATATAGTGCGGTGGCATGTCGGTCTCGCGTGCAAGGAACGGAGGTTGTGGTGGGAGGAGCAAAGCCTGACAAGGAAGGGGTCCCGGATCCGGACGTTTGGGTGGACCGGTATGGAGACCAGCTCTACCGTTATGCGCTCATTCGCCTCCGCGACCCGTCGCTTGCGGAAGAGGTCGTTCAGGACACGTTCCTGTCGGCACTGAAGGCGATCGACCAGTTCCAGGGGCGGGGGGACTTCGGCGCATGGCTCATGGGTATCTGCAAACGGCGGGTGATCGACGTGCTCCGCGCACGGAGCCGGACAACACATATTGAGGCGGACGAAGACAGTACCGACCCCGCGGAGCGGCTCTTCGATCGAACGGGAAAGTGGCGGGTCGACCCAGGGCAGTGGCTCACAACTCCGGATCGGGAGGTCGAGCGGGCCGAGTTCTGGAGGATGCTCGACAAGTGTCTGCAGAAGTTGCCCCCGCGACATGCAGCGCTGTTCACGCTCCGTGAGCTTGATGGGCTCAGCACGGAAGAGCTCTGTAATGAGTTCGGCATCACGCGGTCAAACCTGTGGGTAATATTGCACAGAGCCAGGCTGGCGCTGGCGGACTGTCTGCGCAACTACCTTTACGGCTAATGGTGGCATCCGGCCATGATGAGCTGCCGAGAAGTAAGCGAACTGGTCTCGCGCTCATTGGACGAAAAGCTCCCCCTCATCGTCCGCCTCAAGGTGCGCGTGCACCTGCTCATGTGCCGGATGTGCGCCACGTTCGCCCGGCGAGTTCGTCAACTGAGGGAGCAACTCTCGTCTGGACGAATCGCGCCCGAGTCTGTTCTTGACGCCTCCCTACCGGCCGCCACCCGAGAACGCCTCAAGCAACTGCTCAAGAACCGGCCCGCCTGAGCCGCCACGCAGGCACCCGTCTGCCAAAGTCCTCTCCGCCGTGAGCGGTCTTCTCCCTCGCCTGTTGGCCCAACGTTTCAGCCCTGGATCCGGGCTTTCGTGCCAGGCGAGGCTTCCCCCGCTAACCCTCGCCCGCGCCGCCCACCGCAGCACGTGCGTACGGGACGGAACGAAGTGGAACACGAGCTGTAAGGTGCTCGCTTCCTCCACGTCATGGTGAGTGCAAAGGCTTGCAACCTCCTGGCGGTGAGGAGGCCGACCATGCATCGGCAAAGTGTGAACCCTTCCATGTCCCGACGCGTCTTCCTGGCAACGCTTCCGTCACTGGCGGCCGTAGGGATAGTCAGCGGCCTGACCCGCAACCGGATGCTATACGGAAGCTCCCAACGGTCCGTATCCGTGGACGACTACGACCACACGCCGTATGACCGATTGCTTCGCAAGTACGTTGATGAGGATGGGATGGTGGACTACAAGTCCTGGAAGGGATCGCCGACAGACTGGGGTGGGCTGCGGCGGTACCTCGGCGGTATGGCCCGGGTCAATCCGGCCCTTCGCGCATCACGAGCGGGACGTCTGGCGTTCTGGATCAATGCCTACAACGCCCTAACCATCCACGGTATCCTCCACTTCTACCCGACCAGCAGCATCCGCAACCACACATCACGGCTCTTCGGATACAACATCTGGGACGATCTACTCCTGCGGGTAGGCTCGCGCAAGTACTCGCTGAACAACGTCGAACACGATATCCTTCGCAAGCTTGGGGAACCCCGCATCCACTTCGCTATCGTTTGTGCGTCCAAAGGTTGTCCGCGATTGCTGAACGAAGCCTACACGCGGGACGGGCTCGAACAACAGCTAGATGGTAACGCTCGTGATTTCTTCTCCCGTCGGAGGAACTTCTATGTGGACTACCGGAGCAACACGGTCTACGTCTCCTCGATCTTGAAGTGGTTTCAGGAGGATTTCGGCCCAACCCCGTTGGAAGCGGTCCGCTCGGTGGCGCCCTACATGCCCCCCCGGGCTGCCCAATTCGTGCGTAGCCACCGATTCCGCGTACGTTACCTGCCGTATGACTGGAGTCTCAACGAACAGAGCTGACAGTCGTCACGGAAAGTGGAACTCTCCGAAATGCGTCTGGTTCAACCGAGAACGCTAGCCCGGGCATTTCCCGTTTTGGGCGACCAGATTCGGCATGGGACTGTCCCGCGAGGCATTGCTGCCATGAGAGCAAATGTGACCGGTGCATCGGAATCCGGCAGGGAAGCAGCGCAGCCCCCCAAGCTGGCGCGAAAGAGGTTAAACCGACGGGGGCGTTACCATCTGGTCGTCATCGGTGGGGGAACAGCGGGGCTGGTCTCAGCCGCGATTGCGGCGCAGTTGGGAGCGTCGGTAGCTCTCATCGAAGCGCACCGAATGGGGGGAGACTGCCTGAACTACGGCTGCGTCCCGTCCAAGGCGCTCATCGCAACCGCGCGGGTTCGGGCACTACAGCAGCGCTGCAATGCATTCGGGCTTCCCCCTTCTGCGCAGCCACCGATTGATTTCGGCCAGGTCCTTGCGAGCATGCGCCATTTGCAAGCTCGGATCGCGGTGCACGATTCACCCGACCGCTTCCGCTCCCTGGGTGTGGACGTCTATTTGGGGAGAGCGCGGTTTGCGGGGCCAGACAAGGTGGTGGTGGGGGCTGAGTGTTTACGCTTTCGGCGAGCGATCATTGCTACGGGGGCGAGGCCGCGTATTCCCAACGTACCGGGGCTTCGCAGCGAGATGTGCCTGACGAACGAGAGCGTATTTTCCCTGGCGGAGTTCCCCCGGCGACTTGCGGTCCTTGGTGCCGGCCCCGTTGGCTGCGAGTTAGCTCAAGTGTTCGCTCGATTTGGGTCGGAGGTTGCCCTTATCGAAACCGAACACGGGGTCCTTCCGCGGGACGAGCGCGACGCCGCCGAGCTGGTCCGGCAAGGTCTGGAACGAGACGGTGTGCGGGTTCTTTGCTGCGGCAGGAGCCTCCGCGTGGAAGAGACGCGCGACGGGCTGCGGCTCGACCTTCATTCCCACGGCAAAGAGATCGCGTACACGTGTGATCGCATCCTCATCGCCACCGGGCGCACCCCCAATGTGGAATGCCTCGATCTGGAGGCAGCCGGAGTCGCTTACGAAGTTGGCAAGGGGGTGCAGGTGGATGACCGACTGCGGACAACGAACCGGCGCATCTACGCTGCAGGCGATGTATGCGGCCATTACCAGTTCACCCACGCAGCAGACGCGATGGCGCGCATTGCCGTGACCAACGCCCTGTTCTTCGGAAGGAGAAGGTTGAGCAAGCTTGTGATACCGTGGTGCACGTACACCGATCCAGAACTGGGCCACGTTGGGCTAACCCGCTCTCAAGCCGAGGAACGCGGCATCCGGTTCGACGAAATCGTTCAACCGCTGGAGGGCGTGGACCGCGCCGTGCTGGACCGCGATTCCGAAGGCTTCGTTCGCGTGCTCGTTCGGCGGGGATCGGACCGGATCCTTGGCGCCACTGCTGTGGGGGGAGGTGCCGGAGAAATGATTTGCCAGCTCTCGCTTGCCCTTACTCACGGGATCGGCCTGCGGCAGTTTGCGGCCACTGTCTTTCCGTACCCGACACGGGCGGAAGCCGTGCGGAAGCTGGGCGACGCATATCTCCGTAGTCGGCTTACTCCTGGCGTACGTCGGTTAATCGGGCTATTGCTCCAGGTATTTGGCTGAGAGCGGGTTGGGGTTCGGACGGGGCAGGAGCCAAACACCGGTATCACGGCGCTAGCGGGCTTCGTTGCCCGAGCCGCGGCCTGCACTACGCGGTGCGGATCTCGCCGCACACCGTACTGCCCCCCGCGCCGCCTTCATCCCACGCCGGGAAGGGAGCGCGGGGGGCCGACGCGGGTGGCCGGTCGCGCGCACCCTACCAATCGCTTGCAAACGACGGGAACAGCGGAGGTCGGCGCCGTTACCGGTGCGACGGCCAGCGGACTTCCTTCGCGGACGCCGCTGGCCGGCGATGGAACGCGGCCCAGGGCGCGGGGCTAGCGAGTGATCGCTCCCCGCTCGAGACGGGCGGGGCTACCGGCCCTCGCTCGGCGGCACGGCGGACGTCGAGTGCTGTCCTGCAGCCACCCGCGCAGCAGGCGGGCGCTGTGCGGCTGGTGTGTGCGACCGGTCAGAGCGATCAGGCCGATCCGGCGGAGCAGACGTCGGCGAGTATTTCCGGGGGGGTTTGGCGGGTCACCAAGCCATCCTGACCGCCCTGACGATCGACCCTATCCCAGCCGGGCGAGACCTTGGAGCACCCCGGGAGGGGCTTGCTCCCTCTGCACCACCAAAAGGGCGGCACACCTCCGGCGTCCTGCAAGAGGCGGGCGCCACCCGTTCCCCTGCCGGCACGGAGGACGGGGGGTAAAGCCGGCTAGGCCGGTGTTGCAGCCCCCTCCCACTCTTTGCAACGCTTCGGCGAGGTACGTTCCGCTTGTTCCCAGGCCTGCCTACCACCTCCACGCGGTCCTGGTGTAAGGTAGGTAACGGTCCCACCGACAGTGCGTTGTACGAAGCCGGGCAGTAGGACCAACCGCGAGCTTGGTCGAACGCTGCCGGCCTAACCTGGAGCATGGCGACTGGAGATGCCGTTGGGGGAAGCCGATGAGCGAAACAGCGCAGGAATTCTTCCTCGGAGTTAAGGAGAAGACGGAACCCAAAAACTGGCTGTTCACCGCCGACGGCCAGCCGCGAGGTTACATCGACGCGATCGGTCTCCGCGAGCTTTGGTTCCACACGGGCACGAACTGCAATCTGGCCTGCCCGTTTTGTCTGGAGGGATCGAAACCCGGAGACCGCAGGCTCGAGTTTCTGAGCCTGGAAGACGTGCGCCCGTATATGGACGCGGCAGTGCATTTGGGCGTCGAACGCTTCGCCTTCACAGGGGGCGAGCCCTTCGTTAATCCCTCAATGCTCAGCATCCTCGACTACGCCCTGGAACACAAGCCCTGCCTTGTGCTGACGAACGGCACCAAGCCGCTGCACCGCCGACTCAAACAGCTAGCCGCGTTCCGCAACAAGCCGCACCGGGTGATGTTCCGGGTTAGCCTGGACTATCCAGACGCCGCGAGACACGACGCCGGACGCGGGCAAGGACAGTTCGAGCTCGCCCTCGATGGTCTCGTCAAGCTGCAGAACCTGGGCTTCGATGTATCCGTCGCGCGATTGAGAAGCGAGGGGGAAGATCCGGCAGCCGTTGACGACCAGTTCCGCGATCTATTCCGCCGGTATGGGCTGCCCGAAACGGTTCCGATCGTGAGCTTCCCGGATTTCCTGCCCCCTTACTCTGCGGGCAATGCCCCCGCAATTACCGAAGATTGCATGCGCCGCTACACTACTCCGCAACAAAGACGGCGGTTCATGTGCGCGTACCTGAGGATGGTGCTGAAGAAGAACGGCCGGGTGCGTGTGTACGCGTGTACGCTTGTGGACGACGACGAGGCTTTCGACCTGGGGGACAACCTCGCTGAAGCGGTTCGCACACGCGTCCGCCTGAAGCACCACCGCTGCTTCGCGTGCTTCAAGTACGGTGCGTCATGCAGCGGGTAGGTCCGCCACGTGAGTCGCCGGAACGCAACGGGCCGACGACAGAATTCGCAGAGGGTCAACAAGAATGGTTCCCGAATTCCTCCTTGTGCTCGTCGTAGCCGTCCTGGCCTACGCCAACGGCGCCAACGACATGTTCAAAGGAACCGCCACTGTGGTGGGATCAAGGTTGGGCACTTTTCGCCAGGTCCGCCTGTGGGCGACCGTCTGGACGGCGGCCGGCGCAGTTATGGCCGTCCTGCTTAGCCAAAGCCTGGCGAAGAGCTTCAGCGGAATGGGACTTTTCGGGGCAGAGACCGTCCGTATGCCTGCTTTTGCGATAAGCGTTGCACTGGGGGCCGCTTTGGCCGTGCTCCTTGCAACCCGGGTTGGTTTACCCGTGTCGACCACTCATGCGATTCTCGGCGCGCTGTTGGGGGCTGGCTATGTGGCAGGCGCGTCGGCTGATCTGGCGGTTTTGTGGCATCGTTTCCTGATGCCGCTGCTCGTGTCTCCGCTGATCGCGATAGCGGCCACCGCTCTGCTCTACCGCCTTCTGGTTTGGGCTGCACCCAGGCTCGTATCTGCTCAAGACGCATGTTTGTGCGTTGTCCCTGATGCGAAGGAAGCGGCGGCGAACGGCGGCGTCCTCGGCCTCGTCTCCCGCACGCGGCTGGTGGTCGGCGATACGGCTTCTTGTGGGGGCTGGACGCGGCGGATCGCGTCGATCTCCATGCCGGCGTTGCATCTGGCATCGTCGGCGGTTGTGACGTTTGCGCGAGCGGTGAACGATACGCCCAAGATCGCCGCGATGCTGCTCATCCTGCCCTCCTGGGGGGCTGGTTCCGGCTTCCTCCTGGTTGGACTGGCGATGGCCCTCGGGGGGTTCCTGAGCTG
>JALSID010000419.1 GCA_026981825.1 Planctomycetota bacterium | reverse complement strand
CTTGAAGTGGCCAATCGTCCCAGAGTGGGATTGAAACCAGCGTGCTGATGCCGCGACCGGGAGGACCAACCGTGCTTGAAGTGGCCAATCGTCCCAGAGTGGGATTGAAACTTGATAGGCCGGGGGTACCCTATCCCGCCTCCCCGACTTGAAGTGGCCAATCGTCCCAGAGTGGGATTGAAACGGGCAATAACGAAACGCCCATCCAGGGGCTCAACAGCTTGAAGTGGCCAATCGTCCCAGAGTGGGATTGAAACTCTTATCCGGTCCCCGTTTGTTTGGAACACGAGAAACTTGAAGTGGCCAATCGTCCCAGAGTGGGATTGAAACTACCGGATCAAAGGAGGAACGACAACCCCACCATGACTTGAAGTGGCCAATCGTCCCAGAGTGGGATTGAAACCCAGCAGAGCTCTACGGCCACCAGGAGCGCCTCCTCTTGAAGTGGCCAATCGTCCCAGAGTGGGATTGAAACCTCATTCCATTGATCGTCATCTTAAGGAACAATCCTTGAAGTGGCCAATCGTCCCAGAGTGGGATTGAAACCCTCCGTCCTCCCCGGGGCAGCCGCGCCTTGCGGACTTGAAGTGGCCAATCGTCCCAGAGTGGGATTGAAACGTTCCCACAGACCAGGCTCCGTCTCGTATACATAGACTTGAAGTGGCCAATCGTCCCAGAGTGGGATTGAAACCAAGGCGAATGGCGTAATCGGCAGCCAATCCAGCCCGCTTGAAGTGGCCAATCGTCCCAGAGTGGGATTGAAACGCTCGTGCGGCATCCCCCGGGAGATCATCGTCCATTCTTGAAGTGGCCAATCGTCCCAGAGTGGGATTGAAACAGACGCTCTTCGGCGGTTGTACAACATAGTAAGCCTCTTGAAGTGGCCAATCGTCCCAGAGTGGGATTGAAACAGAACGCGGACTTTCTTGGTCATGCCCATACCTCCACACTTGAAGTGGCCAATCGTCCCAGAGTGGGATTGAAACAAGCCGGAGCAGAATCTCCGGCTTTTCTTGCTCCCACCTTGAAGTGGCCAATCGTCCCAGAGTGGGATTGAAACATCCGCCAAATGAAAGGCCTCCATGCCTTCTCCAGCTTGAAGTGGCCAATCGTCCCAGAGTGGGATTGAAACGATTGGGTGGGGATCCCTCTTCCTTCTCGAACTCTCCTTGAAGTGGCCAATCGTCCCAGAGTGGGATTGAAACCCTTCGGGACTCCCTTCCCCTTACGAATTCTCCAAATGCTTGAAGTGGCCAATCGTCCCAGAGTGGGATTGAAACCCCCGGTGCCTTCGTCCTTCAATCTGCGGACGTAGCCTTGAAGTGGCCAATCGTCCCAGAGTGGGATTGAAACTCAGGACCTTCACGACAAATCCTTGGATTTGCAACTTCTTGAAGTGCCCAATCGTCCCAGAGTGGGATTGAAACAACTTCATACTTCGCTGTATCAAGGGCGATCGGGCCCTTGAAGTGGCCAATCGTCCCAGAGTGGGATTGAAACTTGGGGGTTCTCGTAAGGGGGCCCAGTCTCAGGTGACTTGAAGTGGCCAATCGTCCCAGAGTGGGATTGAAACCTTGGATCTCAACCTGTTCGGTCTTGACAAACATCCTTGAAGTGGCCAATCGTCCCAGAGTGGGATTGAAACCTACTCGGACGAACATATTGTACCCCCTCCACTGACTTGAAGTGGCCAATCGTCCCAGAGTGGGATTGAAACATCCATAAGAATAGGATGACGACCACGTAAACCGTTCTTGAAGTGGCCAATCGTCCCAGAGTGGGATTGAAACCTTGCTCGTCGAAGTCAGACGCTACTTCGGGAGCGCCTTGAAGTGGCCAATCGTCCCAGAGTGGGATTGAAACTGTCAAACTCGTCGGGTGCCTCCCATCGTATGGGGTCTTGAAGTGGCCAATCGTCCCAGAGTGGGATTGAAACGTTCACGCGATAGCGTTTGTGATACATGTCGCAATCACTTGAAGTGGCCAATCGTCCCAGAGTGGGATTGAAACAACCGTCGTCCGGCCGCCTGTTACGAGCCACCTCGACTTGAAGTGGCCAATCGTCCCAGAGTGGGATTGAAACTAATTGCGATTGGCACCACTGATTCGGAATCCCTTCCTTGAAGTGGCCAATCGTCCCAGAGTGGGATTGAAACGTCCCAGTTCCCGAAACTCGCCCCATATCTGAACCGCTTGAAGTGGCCAATCGTCCCAGAGTGGGATTGAAACGTGAATTCGTCGATGAAGATCGCGACGCGGTCGTCTCTTGAAGTGCCGAATCGTCCCAGAGTGGGATTGAAAGAGGTCTTCGCCCGTCTCCTGGTCGTTTCGCGCCACGATCTTGAAGGGCGCAGTCCTCCGAGGGTGGGATGGAAAAGGGTCGCTTGCCAAACGTAGCGCCCACATGTCGGTCGCCTGAAGAGCGCAATGGTCCCAGGGGCAATTTCAACGGGGCGTGCCAGTGGGTCCTTTGCGTTGGGATGGGGACTTTAAATGTCCGAAGGTGGCAGAGTGGGCTCAGGGCTGTGGGGGTAGCCTCCGGTGATGGCGAACGGCCTGCGTAGGACGGAGGTGATGGAGAGCGGCTTGTGAGCGGTAGCGTGAGCTGGGAGGTCAGGCGACTGCGAGCTGCGGCGCGGAAAAGGGGGTACGGGAGGGCTGGGGCGGGGGCCGGTGTTGCCTGTGGTGCCGATTGCGGCGGGGTCCATAGGTGAAGAGCAGAAAGGCACACCGGGCAGGGGACGCGGCAAGGAGGCCGAGAAGGTCCGGGTGCGGAGCACGTGAGGGGCGAGGTGGTCCGTCCGGGGGATAGAAGCAAAGACCGGCCGGGCGCTGGGGGCATTGCCAGCTTCTCCGGGAGATTGGGGGTGGAAAAAGCGTCGGGGGCAGCCGGCACGCCGATGACGGCGAAGGCGTACCGGCGAACCTGCTGGCTCGCCGGTTGGAGAAGCCGCGGCTGGCGAGGAATGCGCTCCTGCGCAAGCGGCCGGGTGCGGGCGCAGGCTGGCGGGTAATCCCTGCCCGCCCGGGCCGGGCGGGCGTACCAGTGCGCCGTCGCCGGCGCGACGGCGGTCCGGCTATTCCCTTGGCCCCGCTGCTTTGGCACTTGCGCGGGACCATCTGGGCCGCCGCTGTGGGGCGGAGCTGGAGATGGGTTGCGCTACTAATGCGCCACCGGCGGCGCGGCCGAGGTCCGGACCCGCCGGGCGGCGGGCTCGGGGCCGCTTCGGCGGGCCGGCGAAGCGGCGAGAAAGAGCGCGCCATTGCCGCTTCTGCGACGGGAGGCGTTTTTTTCGCTCGGCGGGGGCCATTCGTGGCAGTGCTTCCTTGGCGCCACCGCTTTGGGGCGGACCCGGGGCCGGGTCGCGCTACCACTGCTCCGCCGTCGCAGCGGCGGAGGTCCGGTCCCGCCAGGCGGCGGGCTCGGGGCCGCTTCGGCGGGCCGGCGAAGCGGCGAGAGGGAGCGCGCCCCGCGGCGGACTCCGCGACGAGCGGGCGCTCTTCCTTTCGTGGGGGATCATTTTTGCCAGCGGCTCCTGCGTCCCCGGGGTCCCGGCAAAGGGGGGACGCGCAAGACGAGCGTCGGATCGCCAAAGCAGGCCGCGGGAGAAAGGAGGACAGAGCGCGCCGGGGGCAACTCAGCTGCCGGCGCCTGGACGGACCCGCGGGGGCGGGAGGGTCGGACCGCCGTCGCGCCGGCGACGGCGCAGTGGTACCCCCGCCGCGCCGCGGCGGGGGGATGGCTCGGGGGCGTGCGCCCGGACCCAGCCGCGGGCGGAGGCGCGCGTTCCTCGCCAGCCGGGGCTACTCCGAGCGGCGAGCCGGAGGCTCGCCGAGGCCGCGGCGTCTCTCCCGGCGCCAACCGCTCCCAAAGGCGAGCAATCCGGATCCCGCCAGGCGGCGGGCTCGGGGCCGCTTCGGCGGGCCGAAGCCGCGGCAGACAGCGCGCCCCATTTCCCTTCCCGCAACGGGCGGGCGTTTCTTACCTAGTCGGGGGCCATTGCTGTCAGCGCTTCCTTGACCCCCCGCGCTTTGGGGCGGACCCAGGGCCGGGTCGCGCAACCAATTCGCCGTCGCCGGCGCGACGGCGGTCCCGCGCTCCCCTCGTCCCGCCTGGCGGCGGGCTCGCGGCCGCTTCGGCCGGGTGGTCGAAGCGGCCAGAGAGAAGTCGCCCCATGGCCGATTCCGCGATGGGCGGGCGTTCCGTTCGCTCGGCGGGGGTCATTACTGCCAGCGCGTCCGTGGCGCCGGCGCTTTGGGCCGGCCCCGGGCCGGGTCGCGCCACCAATGCGCCGTCGCCGCCGCTACGGCGGTCCGGCGCTCGTCCCGCCAGGCGGCGGGCTCGGGACAGGCGCCCTGTCAGGCCGAGGCCAGCCCGTTCGGTGTACTGTGGCTCCCAGGACGGTTGACGCACGGCGGCAAGGGGCAATTAGCCGCCGTCGTAGACCTTGGTGCTTTCCTCTTCAATGACCGGTACGCCGAGCGGACCCGTCTGCACCCGAACACGGATCCGCTTATCACCCGGAGTCAGCCCTCGAACGCGGATGTAGAACGCCGCGCTTGCGCGAGGCGCGATCGACGGGATCGAATCAAACACGATGCCGTTGGTCGTTTCCTTGAACCCTGCGGGGGCGTCAGCCGCAACGAACTCCATGCCTTCGGGAAGCTCCATGGTCAGAATCAGCCCGCTGATCGGTTTGGTGCCCTGATTCACAATACGGACCTCATAAGTAGTCGTTGCACCCACTTCCAGCGGGTCGTCCGTGTCCACCACCTCAAGCAATAAGGCCGGCACGGCAATGATCATCGTGACGCATTCCGACTCCGCTTTCAGCCCACCGCGTGCCGTTGCCACCACCCGGTTGCGGGCTTCGCCAGGACGGGCTGCCGAACAGGTGACCTGGTAGGTCTTGCGCGCGCCCGGGGGCAGGATGTCGATCGACCAGGTTAGCGAGCGGCCATCGGAGGACACTCTGGCCGTGGGCGGGGCCGTCTTGAGCTGGAGCTGCTGCGGTAGCGTGTCGACCACCGTGACGCCCCGAGCGGGGGCGGTACCGGTGTTGGAAACGGTGATCGTGTAGGTGACCTGGTCGCCCAGGTAGCGGCGTTCGGGGCCTGTTTTCGTGACGCTGAGTTTCGCCTCGGTAACCACCACCGTGGCGCTGGCTTCCGCTTTCAGTCCGCCGTCGGCTGTGGCCACTGCGGTGTTCGTGTACGAGCCCGCCTTCACGGCGGTTACCTCCAGAGGAACTTCGCGACTCTCCCCCGGTCCAAGGTCGCCCACCGTATACTCCAGCTCGCTGCCGGCTGGGTGCGTGAAGGCGTCCGGGATAGCGTCGCGGATAACGACGTTGCGCGCCGTTCCCGTGCCCGGGTTGGAAACCGTGATCAGGAACTTGACCCGTTCACCTACCTCCACCTGCGTGGGCCCCACCTTGACAAGGGTCAAACGAGCCTGGGTCACGCGTGTCCTGCTGGCCACGTTGGCTGCTACAAGCACCCGTGCCGCCACCGAGATCTCGCCTTCGTCGACCGGCTTCAACCGCAGCGTCACGACCTTGCTGCTGCCTGGCTTGAGGGATCCGAGGTTCCAGATGAGATAAGGCTTCTGCACATCGGCCGCCGGATCTGCCTGCAGCTCTGCAAAAGGTCCAGTCGCTCGGGCTACCAGTTGCACCCCCTCCGCAGTCGTGGTGCCGTTGTTGCGCACGACCAGCCGATAGGTGCAGGGGGTCCCGAGCTGGATCTCCTGGGGGCCGTGCACCTGGACGGAGAGTGCCGGGCTCGCTGCAGGGGGAGCGTCCTCCAGCAGGGAGAACCCATCATGAGCTCTATCTTGACTCGCGGCGCTCGGTAGCTCCGGTGCATCACGGCCTTCGGCTGACCGTGGCGCCGTCTGCTGTTCTTGCTGCGTGCCACCGAGTGCAGGCGCTGCCGATGGGGGCCCAGTGGGACGATCAGGCGCAGCAGCCGGTGATCTCCTCGGCTCGCCCGGGATCGGTTCCTGGCCACCCGGTTCGGGTAGGGCGGACGCTGCCGGTGCCGGCACGCCGGCGTCTGGTGTGGGGGGATCTTGCGGGACTGGATCGTGGGGCTCAGGGGTTGCGGAGAAGCGGGCATCGCCTGGAGGCGCGGCCGGAGGAGCTAACTCGGCCTGAGCGAACTCCGCCGGCATTACGGCCGAGCCGTCCGCATTTCCGGAACCGCTCTGCGGAGCCGCCGAGGTTCCCTCTACCCCTACAGAGTTCGCAGGAATCGCCTCTGCTTGAGGATCGTTCGCTTCCGGGTCCAGATCGTTCCCCGCGTGCAGGGGCGACTCCGACGCGGTTTCGGTCGAAGTACCCGCACCCGCAACGGGGGCGGGTGTAGCGTCGTGTGGCATCGCGATCCCGTCCTCTGACGAGATGGGTAGACCCGGCGGTGTGCCGGCTTCCTGCAGTTGGGGCTCCGTTTCGCTGGAACCAATCGCTTGCGCCCCCGTTGCAGCCGTCTCAGGCGCGGCGTCGGCATGTGGAAGGGGCCCGGCAAACTCGTGCGGCAGGGGCTGTTGATTCGGCGCCGCATCCTCGGCCGCTCCCATCGTACCGGGAAGGGCCCCCGCAGTAATGACGTCCTCCTCCTGTACCGGCTCAGCCGTGTCATTGGCCGGTTCGAAGATGAACCGGCCGGCACCGGGGGGAGGTTCGGGAAGCCGGGGCGCTGTGTCTGCCACCTCGGCTGCAGCCGGGGCCGCGTCAGGAACTGCTGAGTCGAGGTTTGCGTATTCCGCGGGTTCGATGGCGGCCGGCTCCTGGGAGGGGGGCACGACGGGCTGGTGCAGCTCGGCCATGTCCACAGATTCAGACGGATGCTGGTTTGGTGCGTCGGGCTCCGTCTGTGGTCCGGCGTCAGCCACGGTTGGGCCGCTGTTGGGCAATTCCTGGGGCTGCTGAATGGGGGGGCTGTCTTCGCTGACCGCGGGTGGGGAGAAAGCGTCAGCCGTGCCTGAGTCGGACGTGCCGGATCGAGGTAAAGTGAGGAGGAGTCCGGTGACGATGAGGACAAGGGAGGTGCCGCCTGCGATTGCGAGCGAGACCCGCGGGCGGGCCTTGATCCAGCTCGTCAGGAGCTGAAAGCGCGCGGCCATTGCTTCTTTGCCCAGGCGCGCAACGAGCTCGGACGGGTTCCACTTCATCCGTGGCCTCCTTCCACGCGATTGTGCTCATCCTCCCGCCGACACTTAGCAGAATTGCCCTCGCGGTGAAAGACCAACTGTTCCCGCTAATCCGCCAGAGCAAAGCGTTCGGCTCGTGTGGTGGTCGCCCAGACCGGGCGTCGCCTTTTGGTCCGTAGCTGGGGCACCGGCCCGAGATTCGGGGGCACCGCCCCGGCCGTCCGGAACAGAGGCACGCAGTTCGCGCGCTTGCTGGAGAGCGAAGCTACTTTCCGACCGGTACCTCTTCGGGCCCACCGGAGGGCCGGCCCATAGGGTGCCGCAAGTGCAGAGCGCACGGGTGTTGCGACATCGGGAGGATTTTGCTAGAGTCACAGGTGGACAGGCCGACCGGCAGATCAACGGGGAGCGGTAAGGCAGCATTGGGTCTGCGCGGAAGGCTGCATCCTGTCGTCGCTCGCTGGGTGCGTTTCACGACGCTGTTCGCTCACCTAACGTCGCTGGCACCGACGAGGAGCGCCGATCTTCTCGTCCATCTCGTTGGCATGTGCTCACGGGACTCGCACAGCGGCCGCTTGCGCCGTGCTCGCCCCTGGCGTGCGATCTTGGAGCGTGGGGTGGAAATAGCCGTGGCGAGGGCAAGAAGCCGGATCTGGCTCGTCGGGCAGGCCCGACATCCTGATGGCCAGGAGCAGTAGGCCACGGTCCGACGAAGGGATGGGAACTATGAGCAGTGGGGCGGTTGGGAGGTAGCTATGTATCGAAGCCGGCGGTCTAAGACCGGCTTTACGCTGGTCGAGTTGCTGGTCGTGCTTGCGATTTTGGCGATTGTCCTGGCGATTCTCTTGCCTGCCGTGGGGATGGCTCGTCGAGCGGCTCTGCGCGCGCAGTGCCGGAACAGGCTGCGGCAGATCGGTATAGCGTTGCAGTCGTATATGAGCCAGACGCAGCGCATGCCCTACCACACGGTTCTTGCGGGCTTCGGTAGCTTCACCGGCCATAAGGTCTGGCTGCTGCCCTATCTCGGTCTGGAAGACGTGTTCAATTCGTTCAACGTTCGGACAGGACACCGATCGCCCCAGAACACGACCCTTGCACAAGCGTCACTGGACGTGTACCTTTGCCCGGCTCAGGGCGTCGGGCGCACGCGGCAGGGATGGTTCAACTACACCGCGTGTCTCGGGGACGGAGTGGTGCTGGGACGCAATGAACAAGGGATGGAGATCATGCGCAAAGGGTTTTTCCTGCACGGGTGGCTTCAGCAACAGACGATCGCCGGTTGCCCGGACGGGCTCAGCCAGACGGCGGCGTATTCGGAAGTCGTGCATGGTGGTGATCTCGGGGAGAATTTGCGGCGGGTCAAGCATCCCGTGGACGGGCTTGAGTACGAGATCACCACGGTCAGCACGAAGCAGGCCGAGATGATCGATCGGTGCCTTTCCGTGGGGCTGGAATTGGAGAAGTTCGGTATGGTCCCGCGGAACTCCGATTGGGCTGGGGGGATAAGGGACATGTATAACCATTTGCTCCCCCCTGGGAAGCCGTCCTGTGTGTTCACGCCGGCCGCTGGTTCGCCCAGTTTGGGGTTTTCGCTCCTCGCCGGCCCACTTCGGGCATCGAGCAGACACGGCGTGGTGCACGTGTTGTTCGGAGATGGCCACGTGGTGGCGTTTTCTCCGTCGGTCGATGTGCTCCTGTGGCGTGCCCTGGGCACTTGCGATGGCCGTGAGCGGCAGGACGATCTTGCAGGGGGGATGTAGGCGAAATGCCCCCCTGAAGGGGGTTGGACCAACGTGAGTCTGAAGGGATTTTGGTCGCTCGCAAGGGGGCAAGATTCGACATGCCCGATCGCGACATCTTGCGGTATGTCGTGTGGATCGTCCCGGCGCTGGTCATTTGCCTGGTGTTATGGCGGTGCCGTGGACACGAGCGAGAGTTGGTCGTACAGGTTCCGGAGTTCTCGGCGGAGGTGAAGCAAGCGTGGCAAGCACGCGCCGCGCGGATGGGCTGGGTGGTGGGGGAGGTCCAGCCGTCCGGCATGTTCCTGTGGATCTTCAATGAAGATCGGCGGTGGGCGCGGGGGCCATCGGTGCTGCCGGCTTTTGAGCTGAAGGAAGGTGACCCGGAGGTGCTGGGGGCCTTGCCTGTTCCGGCTCGTCCGTTCGCTTTGATCCTTTCGGTTCCTCGCGTGACGAGGAGCTGCCTGAAGTCGCTGCGCAGGTTCCAGAGTCTCGAGGCTCTTTGGATAGGTCCCGGCGATGTCCAACCGGGCGCTTTGGCGGTACTGGCCGAGCTGCCCAACCTGCGCCATCTCTCGCTCTGGCGGACCAACATCACCGATACTGAAGGACGTCACCTGGGCAAATGCAAGGAGCTCCGCTCGTTGGATCTCCGCGAGACCCGCGTGGGCAACGCAACCGTGCGTGCCCTGGTGCAATTGCCGAAGTTGGCGCAGTTGTCGCTGGATGGGACACGAGTGGGCGATTCTTGTTGCAGGTACCTGGCACGTATGTCGGAGTTGCGGTACCTGAGTCTGAACGCCACTGCGGTAGGTGATGCATGCTTGGAGCATTTGAAGGGGGCAAGGAAGCTGGAGCAACTTTTCCTTTTCGACACGCGTGTCACCGCCGCGCGATTAGACGCCTTTCGTGCCGCCCACCCGAACTGTAACGTAGGGGGGCCTAGCGCAGAGCTGCCATCTCGGTGAGGGGACGATCGTCTGGAGGGCGACACCGTCTGCGCGTGAGGCGGTGATCGGTTCGCGGCGAGCAGCCCCCCCGAGGTGGAGGAGAGCGTAGCAGGGGGGCGTTATTCGCCCTACCAGAGCCGCCTGGAGAGCGGAAGGGGCAGAAGTGCCGCACGTCGATCCTTGAGGGCAGCGGGGCAGTCTAGGGCAGTAGCCCGGCGGTTTCGGGGAGGCCGAGCATGAGGTTGAGGTTTTGGACGGCGGTGCCGGATGCACCTTTGAGCAAGTTGTCGAGGGCGGAGAAGACGAGGACGGTGTCGCCCACAACGCGGACGCTGAGGTCGCAGAAGTTCGTGTACGCGGTGTTTTTTACGCGCGGCAGGTCGGGGCTGACGCGCACGAACGGCGAACCGGCGTAGTAGGCCGAGTACATGTCGAGCAGGTCTTCGGTGGTTTCGCGCCGCCTGAGGGGGGCATAAATGGTGGCAAGGATGCCTCGCTCGAGGGGGACAATATGGGGGACGAAAAGGACCCGGACCGTGGCTTCGTCGCCGGCGATTTGGGCAAGCACGGTCTGCATCTCCGGCGTGTGCCGGTGTTCTCCTGGCTTGTAGGCCCAGAGGTTCTCGTCGCATTCGGGAAAGTGAAAGTCCAGAGAGGGCGAGCGCCCGGCGCCGGAGATGCCGCTCTTCGCGTCGATCACGATCCTGTCCAGATGAATTGCTGACGCCTCAGCCAGCGGAGCGAGGGCCAGGACGGCGGCAGTCGGATAGCAACCGGGGTTCGCTACCAGGCGCGCTCTGGCGATGTCGGCTGCAAAAAGCTCTGGTAGTCCATAGACGGCTTCCTTCAAGTGCGCCGCGTCGCGGTGGCTCCTGTTATACCATTCGGCATACAGGTTCGGATCGCGCAGCCGATAGTCTGCACTGAGATCGATCACCCTCACGCCCCGCTCCACAAGCTGGCCGCAGATCTCCATACTGGTCCCGTGAGGCAAAGCGCAGAAACAGAAGGCGCAACTGTCCGCAATCGCGGACAGATCGAGCTGCACACAAGGAAGATCGATCACACCGCGCAGTACGGGATGGATGTCGGAAATCAAGGTGCCCTGGTGTTGGCGGGAGGTGACCAGTTTGACACGGGCGTTCGGATGGCGGGCGAGGAGGCGCAAAAGTTCGCGGCCGGTGTAACCCGTGGCTCCGATCACCGCGACATCGATCGGTTGCGCAGGATTGGACATTGCCTCGTCCCCGTTTGACGATCACAGCATCTTCTGGAAACTATATCCACCCCGCGAGCGGAGAGCACGAGTTCGGTTTCGTGCCTGGGCAATCGCGTGGTGGTCGGGTCGCCCAAAGCTGCACTGTTCGGCGGCGGGCGGTCCGATAGAGCGGGGCCAGCACGCCGATTCGTTTCCCGCGGCTGCTGCGCGGCCAAACTGCCGTCCATACCAGCTATCGGCCGCCCACGGTGCCGCGTGCCCCACTGGACTTAAAGGGCGAGAAATGCACGAAAGCATCCCGGCGCCCCCTTGATGGCGGCGCGGGTTGAATGTAGTATAGAGCGTTAGTTAGGTGGGCTCCGTACACAGGGGAGGTGACTATGGCTAAGGAGTCTGCAGGGCAGACGTCGGGTGGGAGCAGGCGGTCCCGTCGGTGGGGCGAAAAGAGTAAGTTTATTCTCCAGTACCCCTTCGACGTGCCTGCAAGGCAGATCGTGGAAGAGGCCAAGAAACACGGCCTATCCATAACGACCCAGTATGTCTATATCATCCGGCGCAACGCCAAGCAGAAGGGAGTAGTGCCTGCGGGTAGTGCCGCCCGTTCTCAAGCCAGACGCGGTAGGCCTGCGGTAGGCCCGAGCGGAGCGGAACGGCGGTTCAGAGAACTGGCCCTCGAAATCGGCCTCGGGCGCGCAGAGGAACTGCTCAAGGATCTGCGTGAGCGCGTCGATCGCTTGATCTCGACGCTGTAGCGCGGCGCACTGCTGCTTCCTTGCCCGGCCCCCTCTGCGGGCGCGGAGTCTAGTGGCGGCGCGGTGTAGAGGCGGCCGTCTTTCCTTCGGCACCGCCTTGTGCGGCGTTTGTCTGTGCGCCCCCGAGTCGGCATGCGCTCGCTTGTCTGTCAAAGTTTCTCGATGCGCTGCCGTCCGCCGCCGGTGGTATGCGCCAAATCTGCCCGCGTCTCATGTACACGCCGTAACCTGAGCAGAAGTTCCCATTTCCTCGCACCAGAACGCGCAGAGCCTGCAATTTGCGCCGCCGCACTGGTGGCGGCTGCGCGGGCTTCTTGCCTTCCATCATCCTCTAAGAGACACGCGTAGCTTGGGGTAGCCCACCTGAGCCCGCGGTTGCGAACCGACGGCGAGCCGGCGAACGCCGTAGGGGCCGTGCTGGAGGCCGAGGGTACTGCGCCTGAATAGGGGCCATCGCCGCAGTGGTGTTCGGAATTGGTCGAACAAAAAAGAGCTGCGGGCCCGGGAAGCCCGAGCTCCGCAGCCGGCGCTGGACCACGCGCCACCCCTTGGTCAACTAACACATTAGTAGACTTGCCCGCCGTTGTCAAGAGCCCTTGCTAGGATCGAGCCAGAGGGTGAGACTGAGGGGGTTTTTGCTCGAGCCGGTGGCGAACCGTTGGTCGCGTTTTTGGGCGCGGTGTGAGGGAAGGAAGCTTCAGAGCGGGGCGCTCCGCCGCCGATACTAGGGATAGCGCGGTCGGTTTGCGCCCAAGACCGCGTTGCTTGCCTGCAAGCCTACACCAGCTACTTATGCACACCAGGGGACGCAGATGCTGAGCGGGAGCGTCGGAACGCTGGATCGGCTGCTACGAGACGGGCACCGCGCGGTTCTTTTGGCCGCGGCTGCATTGGGGACGGCGTCTATGTTGGCGGCACACGGAGGAAGGGGCCTCTGTGCTGCTGAGCAGGGGGCACTTCGGGACGTGCCGTATTCGGCGCCTGTGTTGAGCGTGATGGACGAAGCGCGCCGCGCCATTGCCGCGGGGCAGCCGTCCGAGGCGCTGGTGAAGCTTCATCAGGTGCTGGAGTTCGCTACCCCGGCGTTTACCGTTGAGAAGCTTGAGCTCCACCGCCAGGTGGCCAGAGCGTTTGCGGAACTGGGCTACCCGGATCATGCAGTGAGAACGCTGCAGGCTGCCCTGCAAGACGCTCGCGTTGCCGGGCACGACGACATCGCCAGAGCGATCGAAGAGGATCTTAAGAGTGTCGGGCTCGACCCGACGGCGGCTGCTCGCGGCCGCGAGCAGCAGGCAGGCTGGCTGACCCGGTTCCTCGGGAGTGAGCACGCTGTTCGACATGATCGGCCTGTGCGTCCGTACGGTCACCAGCCGGTCCAGTCTCCCGGGGTTGTGCCTGGGGGGGCTGTCCCGGGCCAGGTCGCGTCCGAAGCGCCGCAGTCCTCGTCCGGGATTCCTGCGGTGCCCCTCAGTGGGCCGGAAGGCGTGCAACCCGGGCACGTGTATCCCGTGCAGCCGAATTCGGGGTCGCTTTACCCCCATGCGGCTCATGCCCACGGTCACGCAGCCCGTCGGATCAGCGTGTTTGACCGCATCCGCCACTGGTGGCACAGTTGGATGCCGCAGGCAAGGGCGCGGAGGAGCTATCTGGCTCCACGGCCCGTGACCCCGCCGGCGCTTCCTCAGTACCCGGTCGCCGGTTGCGAGAACTGCCGCAAGCGCGGCCTGAATCCGTCGGTGGCTCATCCTCCCGCACCGCCGCTGGGAACGATCCCACCCGTTGCCGGACCGGCCCACCAGGCCCACCAGGCTCCGCTCAGTCCCTACAGTGGGCGGGGTCACCCCCATCACATCCCCCCTCAAGTGCAGGCTTCGCCTGTCCGTCCAAGGCGGACGGGCTTTTTGAGCCGGATTGGCGGCCTGCTCCGCCGCCCATTCACCGTATTGCGGCGGCGCAATGCGGCGCCGATCCACCAGGTCTCGCCCGGTTGGCCCCCTGTCGAGCCCCAGCTCGGCGGCGTCATCAGCCCGGACGTCTATCCCCGCTAGCCCTGCCACCCGGCACAGTACCTGAGCAACCGCGCTCGGAGCGCGCGCGACGTAGCGCATCGTCGAAGAGGTCACCGTCGGCGGTGCGAAACAGAATCAATCAGGGGGGCATAGGCAAGGGGCCGAGCACGGCCGGACTCGCCTGGCAGTCGCTTCCACCGGCTCCACCACGCGGGACGTGGAACAAGCGGCGGGGGCCAGCCGGCGGGTTGTTTCGTTCCCTCGCGCGCCGATCCCGGCATGATGCAGCAAGACCCCTCGCGACAATCAATCCTACGCCATCCGGTTCACGGCTGCTGAAACAGACCGTCGCATTTCATTTCCGGGTCGTGGCTCAGGCAGTTCTATCGAGCGCCGGTCAGTCCCCTTGCCGGCGGTACGATTGCAAGGAAGAGACGGTGGATCGCTGGCGGTGCCCTGTTGCGGAACCGGCCTCATTCCAGAGAAGGGCGGAATATGCTGAAGCGAGTGCTGTTCTTAACGGTTCTGGCGGCCGGCTTGCCTTTCGCAGCGGTCCGTGGGCAGGGCAGGCTGTCCGGGGACGAGGTTCTGCCGCCTGAAGACTCCTTGAGAATGATGCATGTCCGGCCCGGTTTTCGCGTGCAGCTCTTCGCCAGCGAGCCTCTCGTGGTCAACCCGCTCGCCATCGATTTCGACTCCCGTGGCCGAGCCTATGTGCTCGAAGCGCGGCAGTATCCGGTCAAAGCCACAAATGGGCCTGGACGCGATCGGATCCTGATTCTGGAGGACACCGACGGCGATTTCCGCGCCGACCGGGTGAAAGTGTTCGCCGAGGGGCTGAACCTGGCTTCGGGATTGGCGGTCGGCTACGGTGGGGTCTTTGTCGGCCAGGCCCCGCAGCTCCTTTTCCTGGAGGACACCAACGGTGACGACCGTGCAGATCGACGAACGGTATTGCTGGACGGTTGGGTGTTCGAGGACACGCACGAAACGCTGAACAGCTTCGTGATCGGTCCGGATGGTTGGCTGTACGGTACGCATGGGATCATGCACGAGTCGACGGTCAGGGGGCGGAGGTTCAACGCTGCGGTGTGGCGCTACCATCCCAAGTGGGATCGCTTCGAGGTCGTTGCGGAGGGGACAAACAACCCGTGGGGACTGGACTTCAACCGGTCCGGTGATTGGTTCGTGAGCACTTCCGTGATTCCGCACCTCTTTCACATTGCGCCGGGGGGGTTTCACCGGCACGGCCTGATCCGTTGGTGGACGAACCCCCACGCATACGGCGAGATCTGGCCTATCGTCGACCACCGGCATTTTCCACCGCGCTATTCGGGTTGGGAGCTGGTGCGGTACCCGATGTCCGCGTCGACGCGCAAGAACATAGCCGGTGACGACGTCCTCGCGTACGGCGGCGGTCACGCGCACTCGGGGTTGGCGATCTGCAGCACGGACTTGTGGCCGGAGGAGCTGCGGGGGGGTGCGATCGTGGGAAACTTGCATGGGCGCCGGTTGAATGTTGACCGGATTCGGCCGTATCGATCCGGCTACATCGCAACTCATCAGCCGGATCTGCTCTGGAGCGATGATCCCTTCTTCCGCCCGGTGCACTTGAAGTTTGGGCCACGGGGGGCACTGTATGTGCTCGACTGGTATGACCGCCAGATCTGTCACAATACGGATCCTTCCGTTTGGGACAGACAGTTCGGCAGGATTTACGTGGTGGTTCCGGAGAATCTTCCGCCGGAGCGAGATGCTGGCGAGCGGGGGGGCTGCGTCGCTGCACTGGCCTCGCCGGATACGTGGCGGTGGCGTCAGGCGCTGAGGCGGGTGGCGCACCGGGGGCTGAGGAAGTCGGACGTTGCGGAGTTGCGGAGGTGGATGGAAAGCGGCGATGAACGGCGCCGCCTTCGGGCGTTGTGGGCCCTGTATGTCGCCGGTCGGTTGGGGGTGGAGGAGCTCGTTCAATTCGCGTCTAGTTCCAATGATGCCGTCGGAGCAGCGGCGACCCGACTTCTGGGCGATCACGCCGACCGCCTCGGTGATGCGGAGCTCGGGCAGCTTGCCGCGCTGGCAACGAGCGACCGGGCACGAAACCGTCGCGAGCTTGCGAGCTTGCTGATCCGTGCACCGTCGGGCAGAGGCCGAGATCGGCTTCTCCATCTGCTGATGAAGAACGGCGAGGACGCGGACGATCCGGAGATCCCCGCACTCCTGTGGGTCGCCTACGAGCGGGACTTGCTCAAGCGCTGGTCGGAACGTCGGCCCTGGCTCATAGCCCACGCGGGCGAACCGGTGGTGCGCGAGCGGATCGTGGGCTGGACGGTTCGCCGACTGTGTGAGGAGCAGGGGGCGGAGTGGACGGAGCAGGCGCTGCGTTTCCTGAAAGATCTTGACGACCCCGCGGCAACTCGACGGGGCGTTGAGGCGGCGCTGGAAGCACTCGCTGGCCGCCGCCCGGCGCTTCGCCCGGTGTGGAGCGCGGTTCGGCCCGAGCTGTACGCTCGGCTCGACGACCAAGAGGGGCGTCTGCTCCTCGATCGCCTGGGCACCGTGTGTGGCGATGCCGATGCGGAGCGACGGCTGATCGAGGCGGTAAGAAGTGTCCAGCTTCCTGAAGCACGTCGCGTGTCCGCGGTTCGCACGCTCGCGCACGGGAGCCTGCGCGAGTCTGCTCGCGCACTCGTTGCCGTGGTGGCAGATCAGGCGGCTCCTCTCGACCTGCGCAAGGCAGCGCTCGAATCTCTCACCAAACGGCTCGACCAGACCGTCGCCCGCGATCTGCTCAAGCACTGGAGTGCATTCCACGATGAACTCCGCCACGATCTGTTGCGGTTCTTTTCGGCCAATCGGGTTGGCGCGAGGGAGCTG
The DNA here is from genome assembly GCA_026981825.1 of Planctomycetota bacterium. Classification (GTDB taxonomy): domain Bacteria; phylum Planctomycetota; class Planctomycetia; order JALXBF01; family JALXBF01; genus JALSID01. The sequence continues at coordinate 22,396 of JALSID010000419.1, read as the reverse complement.
CTCCGAGCGGTGAAACGGGGGGCTGTTCCACGAGAGGATGTTCCGGAGGGGGTCGTGAGAAGGATGCTTATGATCGGCGATCCCACGCTTCGGGAGCTTGTCCGGGAGGCCTGGGGGGCGGTGCGCAGTTCGAGTACTTTGGAGGCACGGCGCCGCGTGGCGCGGCTGGGTGCTGCCGTGAGCCGGTTGCCGGGGAACCGGCGCCGAGGCGAAAAGCTGTTCCAGACGCATTGCGCGGGATGTCATCGCTTCCGGAACATCGGAGTTCAGGTAGGCCCGGACCTGGGTGGGGCTAATCTGAAGGACCCCTATTACCTCGTCTTCAACATCGGCGATCCGAATCGAGTGGTCGGAACCCCGTACTTCACCGCGCTTGCTGCGGATCGCGCCGGCCGCATTTACCGTGGGCTCTTGCTCCGGCGGACCGACGCGTATATCGAGCTCCTGATGGAGAAAGGGGAAAAAGTCAGGCTAGGCCGTGCGGAGGTCGAATCGGTGCGGATCATGGAGCAGTCACTGATGCCGGAAGACGTTTCGGACCAGATGAGCGAGCAGGAGTTCGCCGACCTGGTCGCCTTTTTGATGGAAGACCTCTGCCTGACCGAGGGGCTGGTTTACGGGCCCATCCTGAGCGACCGCCCCTTGGCCGCGACGCATCCCATCGAGACCAGTCCCGACCCGCTCGGCTACGACTCATCCGGCTGGCGGCCGTTCCGTTTAGGGCCAGGTGGACGCCTGGTTCTCACGCTTGCCGATATCCAGAAGGATCGCCGTCCCCCCGAAGCGGCCTTCTTCGTGCTCTTCCGGGTACGGTCCCCCAAACAGTTCCCTACCCACCTGTACCTGGATGCTCGGAAGGGGGCAGTAGTCTGGCTGAATGGGGAGGAAGTATACCGATCGGAGCGAATTGTTGCACCGGTGGAAGTGCCGGTCCGCTTGCGTGCGGGCGAGAACCTGTTGCTGATCAAACTGTCCAATTTGTCTCGCCTACCGAACGCGCCCGCTGCTGCCGGAGAATGCTCCCTGATGGCGCGGATTTATGATCCGGACTTCGAGCTGGAACTTGTGCCGGTGGCAGCAAACGCGGGATCCGGTGCACGGTAGCGGCGGTTGTGCACAAGCAGCTCCGGACACCATCGCTCATAGGGTGTCGACGGGGGCCGCTTTATCGGTTCATCTGCTTCCCCCCTTCCGAGCCGGGTTCGGTGCTGGGTCGCCGGCTTTGCGATGCGCGGTAGATGCGTGTGCTGAGATTACGAAGCAACGTCCGTGGCGGAGAGACTCTTTCTGCGCCACGATCTCGGTCCCTGCGTCGTGCAGCCTTAATGGGACGGCGAATGAGATCCCCACGACGAACAGGATGGGTAGAATGCGTTGTGTTCCTTTGTCTTGCCACAGGAAGGAGAGGTGTAAGCGAGCGCTGGGATCGCTCGCGACAGCCTGAGGCGTTCTCGTGTGAGTCAGGTCTCTTGGAAGTGCGGCGGCACCGCGGTCAGCTCGGTACGGAGCGGGGCAAGTCGCTTCTTCTTGGAGGTGGCTTAGCAAGGTGAGCGACCGTCACTGCGTGCGAGCCGGTGTTTCTCCGTACCGCTTGTTGCTTCTGCCGCGGGAGGCTCTGCCATGTCCAGTGGTTCCTACATGCCCGTCGGGTCGGCGACGGAGCGCACCTTCGCCCGCGCAGCCCTTTTTCTCGCGGAGTTGGCGCACCGTCGTCCCTGCCCCAGTTCCGGTGAGCTGGTGCAGCAGTCGTTAATGCGGTTCCCGACGCTGGCTAAGGACGAGGAAATGCTCCTGGAGCTCCGCTTACTCGCGGAGCTGATTCCGTCGATGTTGGGTGTTCCTTGCTCGGAGGAAACCACATCTGCGATTCATGCGTTCGAGCGAGATATCCTCCGCCATGTTGGTGGCGACGTTGACCGGGAAGCATCGGGTAGGGGAACTCGCTCCGGTGGAGGAACGGTGGGACCGGAGGGGCAATCGGCGGCGCGAGCAGCGAAGAGCGCGCCCGTCCGCCAGGTGGGCAATGTGGTGATCTTGCGCCGCTATTCCCCCCTCGGCTCGGGTCTGAACAACCGGGTCTATTACGGCGTGGACGTCGAGCAGGTCCGTCTTGTAGCGGTGAAGATCCTCGACACCGAGCTTGCTTCGCTGACCGGACTGGAACGGTTCAAGAACGAGATTCGTCTGCTGTCCAAACTCAAGCATCCGGGGGTGGTGCGACTACTCGACTGGGGCCGTCTCGGCAGTGTGTGGTACTTCGTGATGGACCTCGTGGAGGGAACCACGCTGGCGGACCGCCGGTTGCCGCACTGGCAGTCGAAGCGGGAAGCGGTCCGACTGATGATCGAGGTTGCTGAATCGGCTCACGCTTTCCACCTGCAGGGGATCGTGCATCGGGACTTGAAGCCGTCGAATCTGCTGTTGGACGAGCACGGACACGTGACCATCGCCGACTTTGGGCTGGCGTGGGGGCTTTCCGAACCCAACATGGAGCTAACCCTGGTTGGACAACTGCTCGGTACCCCCGCCTATATGGCGCCCGAACAGATTTCAACGACTTCGAGGGTCGGGATGACTGCGGACATCCATGCGATCGGCGCCATGCTCTATCACTTCACCACCGGTCGCTTGCCCTTCGTAGGGCGGTCGCTTGCGGAAAGCCTGTGGCTGCTGGAGACTGCGCCGGCGAAAAGACCAACCGAGATCGATGTTAGCTATCCTCCCGAACTGGAAGTGATCGTGCTGAAGTGTCTCGCCAAGAACCCGCAGGACCGCTATCGTAACTGTCCCGAGTTGGTCCGGGACCTCGAAGGCTGGCTCGAGGTTGATCGAGACGATCGTGCGTTCTGGCCGGCATATGGCCGCCGATGGGCGCGAGCTGCGGTGGGTTTCCTGCGCCGCCATCCGCGACTTTGGCTTTGGGGGGCTCTGGTATGCCTTGGGTTGGCTTCGATCTTGCCTTGGCAGAACCACCGTGCCTCGAGTGACCCGCCTTTTCCGGCGGCGGCCCTGGATGCTGTGGGGAGCTTTTGGAATGCGGATCCCCTCGGCGCGTTTGAACACGCCCGGCGGTCCCAGCGGGGAGAGCTGGACGGTGCGTCGCCGTGGGTGCTCGGTGTTCTGGGGGACGGGGTGTTGAACGCACCGCTCGCTCAAATCAAGGCCCACACCGGGGACGCCTACGAAATCGCCCTCGGTCCGGATGGGCGGTTCCTGGCCAGCACAGGCAAGGACGGGGCCACTCGGTTATGGCGTGTTCGGGACGGCGAGTTAGTCGGTGAACTGTCGGCCGGAGGGCCGGAGACCAACGGTATTTGCTTCGACGACCGGGGCACGATGGTTTTCTGGGCTGACGATGCGGGGTCGGTACATGGCTGGTCGGTTGCGGAACGGCGCCGCCTATGGGAGACGCGCATAAGCGACGAGGCCGTGTTTCCGCTGGTCTGGTTACGGGAGCAACAGCGTGTGGTGGCCGGCACGCAAGGGGGTAAGCTTGTCGTCCTTGGCAGGGGCGGCAGAGTGAAGCGGGTGGTGGACGTGGAGTCACCGGTGCAGACGCTGGACATTCGGCCGACCGACGGTCGGGTACTTGTGACGTGCGACGAACATATCTGGTTATGGCGTCCGGGGGGTGATGAGCTTCAGTTGGTTGAAACGCCTGGCCGCGAGGAGAAGTTCGTGGTGGCGCGGACGGTGGCCGGTGAGCAGATGGCGATGGGGGTGAGCTCGGGCAGGGTTCGGTTCGAGGATCCCGAGCAGGGCATTAGCGTGGACCTGGCCGGTTGGCATGGTCGAGCGGTGACGGCCCTGTCCGCCGGCATGGACAACGAACTGCTGACCGCCGGTCGGGAGGGGACAGTCTGGGTACGGGATCTGCGGTTGGGAGTGCTGAAGGCCGCCTTCGTCCATCCGGGCCGCGTCTGGGACATTGCCTACCTGTCGGCGAAGGATCTGGTCTTCACCACCTGTGCGGACGGGGTTATCCGGGTGTGGGATCTGGACGCCGCGCGGGTGCTACGGGTGCGGCGGGTCCCGGATGCGATCTCCGCGCGGGTTGTCTCGGACGATGGGGGGATATGGATGTCTGGATGGGGGGGCTTGCGACACATCCCGATCGAGCGGCTTTGGGCGGCGTCGCCTGGGCCGGGTCGGATCGCGGCACACTGGGTGTTCGGCGATGTGACCTCGGCCCGCTGGGTGGACCAGTACGCCAACCTCCATCGTCACTCCCAACGCGCAGCCAGCCTGAATGGCCTGGCCATACGCACAGGTTCGGAAGCGACCGATGTGGCGGCGAGTGCGGGGGGAGTCGTCTATGCCTATGGGCAGGATGCGGAGCTGGTGGTCGAGTGCGGCAGCGGTGAGCGGCGGTTCAGGGTGTTACGGGACCCGTTGAGCGACGTAATCGGACAAGTGCTCGTCAGCCCTAACGGTCGCCAGGTGTACTGGCGGTCCAATGCTCGGGTTGGGGTCATAGATGTCGTGGCCGGCCGTATTGCCGCCTGGCGTGACACCCGGAGCCGCCCTACGAAGATAGAGCTCAGTGGCACGGGGAGGTACTTGGCGGTCGGGTATGCCAACGGTCCGGTTGAAATCCTGGATGGGTATGATCTGCACTCCCACTGCTACGTGGCTGCCACGGACAGGGCCGTATGTGCGCTGGCGTTTGCACCGGAGGAGTCCTTGTTAGCGGTCCACTACGAGAACGGTTTGTTGTGCGTGGTGGAAACTGCCGGCGGCCGCAGGCTGGTTGGGCTCCAGATGGGTGCTCCGGTGGGCAAGTTTGTCGCTCACGACCTATGCTTCAGCACCGACGGGACCGTGCTTCTATGCGTGGGCAAGTATTTCTCTGCGAGGGGACGGCCGGTTACCGGCTTGCTTGTGGCGCTTGGTGCTGCTCGCGATGCGGCCGAGGTCCGCGCCCGTTTTCGCCACCAAGGCAGACGTCGTGGCAACGATTGAGGGGATCGGTGGGCATACCAGGCGCTGGGTCGGTGGCTTGGACAGCTTTGATTCTGGGGGTCAGCAAGCACGGGCTTGTCCGCTTAAAATGCACGGACCTGTGCTCAGGGCATTGCCAAGGTGAACCGCCGGACTAAGCTCAGCCCAATTCGGCGAGAAGCGTTTATCCGCACGCTGAAGCGGGAGATTCGAGGAGAAGTTCGCTTCGACCGTGCCAGCCGCGTCCTTTACTCCACGGATGCGTCCATCTATCAGATCGAGCCCATCGGCGTGGTCGTTCCCCGGGATGCTGCTGACGTCGTCCGGGTGGTGAGACTGTGCGCCGACCAGGGGATTCCACTTCTGCCCCGCGGTGCGGGTACGAGCCTGTCCGGTCAAACGGTCGGAGAAGCGGTAATCATCGACTTCTCCAAGTACATGAATCGAATTGTCAGTCTAGACGCGGACCGGAGGGTCGTTCGAGTCCAACCGGGCGTGGTGTTGGATCAGCTCAACGCGTTCCTGGCTCCCTACGGCCTCGAATTTGGCCCGGACGTGGCAACCAGCAACCGCGCCAACATAGGGGGGATGATCGGGAACAACTCCGCCGGCGCTCGTTCCGTCCTGTACGGCAAAACGGTGGACCATGTCCTTGAGCTTGACGTGGTCCTGAGCGACGGGACCGAGACCCGGTTCACACCGATCTCCCGTCGAGAGTGGGAGCAGTTGGCTCAGACGGGGGGCCGAGAAGGCGACATTTGCCGAGCGGTGCTCGATGTGCTGCGCACGGAAGCCAACGAGATCCGCGCCCGTTATCCGAAGGTTTTGCGGCGGGTGAGCGGGTACAACCTGGACGAGATGCTGCGGTCGATGGAGATCGCACAGGGAGCGGACCCTCTTTCTACGTATCCGTTCCCGGTTCCCAGTCGCATGCCGCTTCCCGACCCCCGTCAGCCCTGGAACTTGGCCCGCCTCGTGGTCGGCTCCGAGGGGACACTGGCGATTGTCACCGAGGCTACGCTGCACCTGTCCCCTCGACCCCCTGTGCGTGGCCTGGTGCTCCTTCAGTTCGACGACCTGATCGCTGCCCTTGAGGCTGTTGTTCCCCTGCTCGAAACAGGGCCGTCGGCGGTCGAGTGTCTCGATCGAATGATTCTCGAGCTGGCGCAGGGTAACCTTGAGGCGGCCCGCCACAGGCGTGTGCTCGCAGGGGACCCGGACACGGTGCTCGTCGTGGAATATGCCGGCCAGACCGACCACGAAGTCCGCGAACGCGTGCACGGGACCGCTGCTCTTGCGACGAAGCTGCGGGGGTGTGTGGCCGGGACCCCCACGCTTGATCCGGCCGAAATGGACGCCATTTGGGCGCTGCGCAAGACCGGCGTGGCGCTGCTCTACAGCATGCCGGGACGGCGCAAGCCGGTTGGCTTCGTGGAGGATACAGCCGTAGTACCGGAGAAGCTGCCCGAATTCGTCAGGCGGTTCCGACAGATACTGGAGCGGCACGAGACCACGGGATCGTTCTACGGGCACGCCAGTGTGGGCTGTTTGCATATCCGGCCCCTGCTGGATCTGCGCGATCCAGTTGAGGTGGACCGGATGAGGCAGATTGCCCAGGAAGTGGTGGAGCTGGTCCTGGAATTCGAGGGGGCATTTAGCGGCGAACATGGGGACGGGCTGGCGCGTTCGGAGTTCAATCGTCGCCTGTTCGGGCCACGGTTGTACGACGCGTTTCGCCGGATAAAGCGAGCGTTCGATCCGGACAGCTTGCTCAATCCGGGCAAGATCGTGGATGGACCCGACATGCGTCATCACCTCCGCAAGTTTGCGTCGGCATCGCCTTCGCCGGTCTCAACCGAATTCCGGTTCCACCGGCAGGAGGGTCTGGGAGGAGCGGTGGACGCCTGTATGGGGGCGGGTGCATGCCGAAAGCTTTCCTCCGGGACAATGTGCCCCTCGTACATGGTCACTCTCGAGGAGATGCACAGTACGAGGGGACGGGCCAATCTGCTCCGCGCTGCGCTCACGGGAGCTCTCAACCAAGACGGCCTTGTGGACGAGCGGTTGTACGAGGCCCTGGACCTCTGTCTGATGTGCAAGGGCTGCAAGGCCGAGTGCCCGGCCAACGTGGATATGGCCGCGCTGAAAAGCGAGTTTCTGGCTGCCTATTACGAGCGGAGGAGGCGGCCGGTGGCGGACTACGTGCTGGCGAACCTGGCAGGGCTTAACCGAGTCGCGCAGTACTTCCCCGGAATGATCAATCGGTTGAGCACCTGGTCCTGGCTGCGCGTCTTGATGGAGTGGGCCGGGGGGGTGGATATTCGCCGTCCGCTGCCGAAGTTCGCCGGGCAATCCTTCCGCCGTTGGTTCCGATCGACTGCCCAGCAGCGGACGACTCGAGCGAGGAGGCGCGATGGTGGGCAGCGCGTTCTGATTCTGGCCGACTGCTTTGCCTCCTACTTCGAACCGGACGTGCTGCGAGCGACGGTCGAACTGCTGGGGGCCGCCGGGTGTCACGTGGAGCTGGCACCGGTGCGGTGCTGCGGTCGGGTCGAGCTCTCCAAGGGGTTTACGCGTCGGTTCGCCCAGCGAGCGCGCAGGAACGTGCTTGCCCTTCACCGAGAGATCGCCGACGAGCGCACCGTGATCGTGGGGGTGGAACCGAGCTGCGTGCTCACGTTCCGCGACGAGTACCTCGATCTGGGGCTAGGCCGCGCGGCCGAACACGTGGCAGCCCACACCTATCTCGTCGAGGAATGGTTGGTGAAGTTGCTTGCTGCGCAGCAGCTCCGTTTCCGGCCTTCGCGCCACCGCGTCACGGTCCACGGACATTGCCATCAAAAGGCGCTGGCAGGCATCGATGCCACCGTGGAGCTGCTTCGAGTGGTACCGGAGACGGAGGTGATTCCGCTTGGCTCCGGCTGTTGCGGCATGGCCGGGTTCTTCGGCTACGAACGACGCCACTACGAATTGAGTGTGACGATCGCCCGGCGCGATCTGTTCGAGCGTCTCCGTCGTTCTTCGTGGGACATCATCTGCGCCCCAGGTTTCTCGTGCCGCTCACAGATCCGTGACCTCACCGAGTGGCGTACGATGCATCCGGTGCAATTCGTCCGCGCGTTCCTGGACACAGACCGGCTCTAACCGCTCCTTACCCGCCCGACCAGTCGCACCGCTCCCAGCCCCCACCGGAACATCCCTGCATCTCACCTGTGTGCGTGGAGGACCGCAGTTGATGGCGGAGGAAGGCCCTGATCAGGTCAGACTGGCTTGGGGCCGCAGGCAGCGTCCGATCTGTCGGATCGCCTGGCGGAGCCGATGTTCGTTCTCGACCAGGGCGAGCCGCAGGTAGCCTTCGCCGGCGGGTCCGAAGCCCCGACCGGGAGAGACGGCCACGTTTGCTTCTTTGAGCAGCTTGAGGGCGAAGTCGATCGAACCCATTTGCGACCGCCACGGTTCCGGGATGCGCACCCAGACGAACATCGTTGCTTTCGGGGGGGTAACTTCCCAGCCGAGTCGCTGTAACCCGGCGCACAGTACGTTACGCCGTCGCTGGTACACGAGCCGCTGCCGTTCTACAGCGTCCTCGCAATGCCGCATCGCAATGATGGCCGCGATTTGGATGGGCGCGAAGATCCCGTAGTCGTAGTAGCCCTTGATCGTGGCCAGCGCCCGGATGATCTCAGCGTTGCCGCAGCAGAAGCCGAGCCGCCATCCGGCCATGTTGAAACCCTTGGACATGGTCGTGAACTCTACGCCGATCTCCTTGGCGCCCGGCACGGACAGGAAGCTGGGCGCCCGGTATCCATCGAAGCAGATATCGGCGTAGGCAAAGTCATGGATCACGTACAGGTTGTACTGTTTCGCAAGGCGCACGACATCCTGGAAGAAGTCGGGTTCCACGACCGTCGTGGTCGGGTTGTGGGGGAAATTGAGGATCAGCACTTTGGGGCGTGGGTAGAGGTGTTCGCAGACGGTCGCAACGTTGCTCAGGAACTGCTCGGGTTGCGTGACGTCGAGGGAGATCACGTTCGCTGCAGCGAGGACAACGCCGTAGACGTGGACTGGGTAGGAGGGAGCGGGCACGATGGCGGTGTCGCCGGGACCGAGCAGGGCCAGGCAGAGGTGACTGAAGCCTTCCTTGGAGCCGATAGTTGCGATCACTTCCGTTTCCGGGTCCAGGTGGACGCCGTAGAGCCGTTCGTAGCGGGCCGCAACATCGCGGCGCAGGTTGTACAGCCCCCTGCTTGGCATGTACCGATGGTTCCGGGGGTCGTGAGCTGCCTGGCACAGCTTTTCGATGATGCGTGGATCGGGGGCGTCGGTAGGATTACCCATGCCGAGATCGATCACATCATCCCCCGCACGCCGTTTCCGGTACATGAGTTCGTTGATCTTGGCGAACAGGTATGGGGGCAGTCGGCGGACTCGCTGCGCCACGTCAATTTCGAACGGATCGTCCCATTCCGCCGGGAAACTCTCGTCAAATGTGTCGTTCCGCATCGGTACTCTCACTTGCGCGGGTGCACTTATTCGAATAAAGTGTAGGTTGGGCCGAATCCCGTGCCATTCGCAACGGCCAACGGCGGTGATTCGGCCGAGCGTAGGTCCGGCGCAAGTCGCGATGACCCGACACGACCGGCCTGCTCCATCACGCGGGCCACTGTACAGGCTGCCCTGGGGCTGTGGGAGAGCCCGGCCGGCTTCGCCTCATGGTGGCCTTTAGAATCACCATTGGACTGAAAGGGAGAGCTGCCGCCCATGACGTTAGCAACCGACCGGCCTATTCCTATCGTCCGCGCGCGCGGGATCGGGAAGAGATTCGGTGGCACGGTGGCCCTCGATGGCGTCGATCTCGACGTGTACCCGGCCGAAGTGCACGCGGTCGTGGGCGAGAACGGAGCGGGCAAATCGACCCTCATGAAGATTCTCGGTGGTGCGATCACCGACTACACCGGCCAGCTCTACGTGAACGGTGAGCCGGTTCGGTTCAGCGGGCCCCGCGATGCCGAGCACGCGGGGATCAGCATCATCTACCAGGAACTGAACCTGGTGGAGCATCTTTCCGCCGCCGCCAACATCTTCCTGGGCCGAGAACTGCGCAGGGGGTGGGGACTGCTGGACGACCGGCGGATGGAACAGGAAGCGGCCCAGGTCTTCGCGCAGTTGGGCGCCGAAATCGATCCCTCGATCGAGGTCTCTCACCTACGCGTTGGCGACCAGCAGCTTGTGGAGATCGCCCGCGCGCTGAGCCTGAAAACCGCTGTGCTGATCATGGACGAACCGACCTCGGCCCTAAGCGAGGCGGAAGTCGAAAAGCTATTCCGTGTTATCCGCGAACTCAAGTCGAAGGGGGTAGCTATCCTGTACATTTCTCACAAGATGGCCGAGGTCTTTGCGATTGCCGATCGCATCACGGTCCTGCGAGACGGTCACCATATCCGCACGATGCGGCGGGCAGAGACGACGCCCGAGGAGGTCGTTTCGCTGATGGTCGGACGGCAGATCGCTTCCCTCCACTTCGATGAACCGCGCAGTCCGGGCGAGCCTCTGCTGGAAGTGGAGCACTTCACCGTCCCCATGCCCCGCGCAAACGGACGCCCCTGGGTAAACGACGTGACGTTTACGTTGCGCCGGGGGGAAATCCTCGGAGTTGCCGGCCTGTTGGGAGCGGGGAGAACGGAGCTGCTCGAAGGGTTGTTCGGAGCGACCCCTGTCCGTCCAATCGGAGAGGTTCGTCTGGATGGTCGTGTCCTCGAGATCCGCAGCCCTCTTGACGCTATGAAAGAGGGAATCGCCTTCGTTGCCGAGGACCGCAAGCGACAGGGGCTGTTCCCCGAGCTGTCGGTTGGGGAGAACATAACCATGGCAGCTCTTCGGCAGCTCGCCCAACTTGGCGTCGTGCCGGCCGCTCGGGAACGGACGACCGCTGAGGGGGTAGCAAGGGAGCTGAGCATCAAATACGCCGGTCTCGACGCTCCGGTGACGAGTTTGAGTGGGGGGAACCAGCAGAAGTGCATCCTGGCCCGCTGGTTGCTCACGAAACCGCGTGTCCTGCTCCTGGACGAACCAACGCGAGGCATCGATGTGGGAGCGAAGGCGGAGATCTATGTGCTGATGGATCAACTTGCCCGCCGTGGGCTGGGGATCATCATGACGTCCAGCGAACTTCCCGAGCTGCTTTCCGTGTGTGATCGAATCCTGGTGCTCTGCGAGGGGGAGAAGACCGCCGAGTTCTCTCGCGAGGAGGCCACCGAAGAGAAGATCATGGCCGCGGCAACCAACCTGCTCCGCCAGGAGGTGTGATCCGCCGGAGGCGGCCTTGTGCAGGCGTGCCTTTTGGGATAAGCCTGGGATCTGGCCGAGCGAACCCATCCGACGGAGCGAGATAGCAGGGACGGATCCCAGATGCCGACGGTAGCGGTGGCCAATCCGGCCAAGTTTGTTGCAGGGGGCCGCGATGCGCTTGCCGTGGGACTGCTCATTCTGGTCGGCATAGCGCTCTTCGTGCCGGGCTACGATCAACCTCTCCTGGATGGCTATGTCGACCGCCAGTGCCATACGGCCATGGTGGCCAGGAACCTGCAGCGCGGTGGTTCCCTCCTGTACCCGACGATCGATGTAGGGCCATTTCCGGCGTACTACATGCTCGAGTTCCCCCTGTACGAGGGACTCGTCGCGGTCGCCTCCACACTTACCGGTCTGCCGGTGGACGGCACGGGACGGCTGGTGTCTTCCGCGTGCACCGTGCTTACGGCCTGTTTGCTCTGGTGGATCCTACGCCATGAGCTACGCACGGCCTGGCAACCGACGCTGGGAGCGTTGCTTTTCCTGCTCACTCCTGTTTCGTTGCGTTACGGTCGAGCCGTCCAACCCGATGCTTTGATGCTTCTGTGCGGAACGGGCGCTGTGGCGGGGGCGATCGCGTACGGCGCCAGAGCCACGCTACCCAGGCTCGTGGTGGCGGGCGTGGCGTTGCTGGCGGCGATCCTGACGAAAGGCACCTGCGCGTGGTTGCTGGTAAGCATGCTCTTTATCGTGTGGCAGGCACGTGAGGAACGGCGCCCCGCTCACCTCGCGGTTGGACGCTTTGCCTGTGCGGTCGTGGCCGCGTTCGTTTTGGGCAGTTGCTGGTACGTCCACGCGGTGGCCTCGGGCCAAGGGCCGTCGGAGGGGTTCTGGTCGGTGCAGAAGTGGCTTCCTCACGGAGAACGCGGTGTCACGAAGCTTGTCGGCGAACTTGTCTACCGCATCGGCTGGCGGACGCTCGGGCCCGGCTTGACCTTGCTGGCTCTGCTTGGGGTGGGAGCGGGCGCTTTCCGACGCTCCTCGTTTCTCCGCGGCTGGTGCGCCGGGCTCGTCCTGTTTGTGCCGCTGCTGTTACGCAAAGCGGATCACGAGCACTACTACCTTTTGTTGGTTCCCCCTGCCGTCATGGCCGCCGTATGGGGCGCAGATTTCCGCCGGCCTGGGTGGGCCAGGGGCAAAGTCAGGTGGGGCGTTGCGCTTGCAACCGCGTTGGGATTGATCACGACCCCTCTCGTTGCGGGTCATGTCTACAGGAGCGCACGCCGCATTCCAGAGGAATGGCGGTCTGTGCTTGAGGCGGCCGCTGCGGTCCGCCGCCACACGGACCGCGATGAACTGATCGTCGCCGCTGCCCCCGTGCTGTTCTATGCGGACCGGCGCGGCTACGCGGTCGCCCACCGCAGCGAGGATGTGCGCATGTGGGCGGCCAAGTGGCGGGAAAACGACAAGCCGATTCGTTCCCCCCTTGAGCTGCTTCGCTTCTACGCAGACCACGGTGCCACGGCGGCTGTGGAGCTGTACGAGAGCGTGCACGCCGTGCCCGGCGGCGATCGCTACTGGCTCAGGTTGACGCGGACCTTCTCAGTTCTTGAAATCGTCGACGGTCACTACGCCCTGGTCCGACTGGAACCAACCGCTCCCGGTTCTTAAGAACAAGATTGTCGAGGGGGAAATCGGCCGGATACGCGGTGAGAAACCGCCGGCGCTACCGCTTCTCGAAGACGATCCGGCTTGCAGATGCGCGGTTTGGCCTTTCAGGGCCTGAGCAGGGGGACGCCGATGCGTTTGCCGTACATGGCAATCAGATCACCCAGGGTCATGCCGTAGGCGGAAGCCAGGGCATCCTCCCAATGGGTACCTAACTTGATCGCCTCGAACATCGCACCGAAGCGGCGGCTGTCCAGCTCGATGAGCATCTGTACGATTGCCGAAGCCGCTCCATATTGCCAGCCATCCAGGCTTTCCCGCACAAACAGCCCTTCGAGATTGTGGGTCCGGCGCAGTCGCTCGGCCGCTGCCTGCTGCCGCCGCTGCGTTTCCCGACAACGGGGAACGACCTTCATCGCCACCCAATCGGCGATACCCTCGTTCATCCAGGTCGGGATCCGCATTGACGAGCGGTACCGCCAGATCACACCGTGAGCGGTTTCGTGCACCAGTACGTGGCCGAAGAAATCGAGGTCCGAGACGAGATGCGACGAGATCACCACGTTGCCGTCGCTGCGCTGGAAGCACTTGCCCGCCGTTCCCGTCGGAGTGCTGTTTAAGAAGCGCCCCTCGAACACGGCCCGTTCCTGTTGGGTCGCGAAGCAGAAGACCACCGCTTTCCCACGGAAGATGTTCGTGCCCGGGGGAATCTGAAAGATCCCGCACAGCATGGTGTACATGCGGTCCAGGTCGCGTACGTAGCCGGCGATCAGTTGCGGCCGTATGTTCGTGCAGAAGATGAAAAACTTCGTTTCCACCACCTCGAAGTGGACGCCCGGAAAGACGCTCAACACCTGGCGCACGAACCGGCGCTGCTCGGCGAGTGCTTTTTGCTGTTGCGCGGGGCTCAGCGGGGGCCACAAACGGCCCCCCTGTTGCTTGAGCCGGGCGGCGATTGCCTGGTTTCTCGCCTCCAGATCGATCAGCACGTAGAGCGATTTGCCCGGTTTCTTGGCCACTGCGAAGGGAGTTCCGTCGACTTCCAGAGCTGCGATCGCGCCGGGACGTAGAGTCCGCTTCCTGCCCGAATCCGCCTCGATCTGGATCGACCCCAGCACCCCTTCCTCTCGCCCAACGCGTACCTTAGCGATCCGGTAGCCTTCCAGAACCTTTCCATTTTTCAACTGGATTTTGACGGGCTTTCCTTCCAAGCTCTTCAGGGCGTCGGACGACAGAGCGTACGGGACTCCTACGGACCGTGGCGGCGACTTATCTTGCCCCGGTGTGGGTGCAGAGCAGAGAAACAGCCCCGCGAGTAGAACACAGCTCCCGAGCAGGGAGCAAAACAGACGAGAACAGGCAGAACGCATGGTTCTGCACCGGCGCGCCGTCATCGTTCGCGTTGTCATTGATGGGCTACTGCTCCAGCGTCATCTGCTTCTCTGTTCAGGTGTAAGTGTCGCCCCTACCTGCGATGGCGACCTGTCCCGGTCCTCAGGTCGGTGGCGGATCGCTCCGGTGTGCGGAACACGGGAGAATCTTCCCCTGGCCTGCGCCGCGGCATGCACGATTCCGCAGTGCTCGGCGTCATCTGCATGCCCGGGGAGCGGTTTGCCCGCCGGCGCTACCAGCTCCCGTCGCCCACCCGCCGGAGCTACCCCAAGGACCGCGCCTGATTTCGATTTTAACCCGCTTCCGTCAGTGTGGGATCTCGATGACGATCTTGCCGAAATGTTCCCCCCGTCGCATTCTTTCGAGCCCGTCGTTGATCCGGTCGAGCGGGAAGACGGAATCGATGGCTGGACGGATCAGGTGGCGGGTGACAAAGTCGAGCATCCGTTCGAAATCACGGGGCGAGCCCATGGTGCTGCCGATGATGCGGAGCTGTCGCCAGAACAGTCGATTCAGCGGAATCTCGACTTTCGCACCGGCGGTGACCCCGTAGGTCACGACTCGGCCACCGGGTGCCAGGAGTTTGAGGATCTTCTCGAACCCTTTGCCGCCGGCGCCGTCTACGGCGAGGTTGACCTCGCCACTGGCTTCCAGCACGGCTTCGTCCCACTGCGGGTCCGTGTAGTTGTACCCGCTTCGGGCGCCGAGTTCGATCGCCTTCTCGATCTTCTCCTGGGCAGAACTGGTGACCAGGACTTCGGCACGGACTGCGACGCTGTACTGCAGGACGAACGTCGCTACGCCACCCCCGATACCGGTAACGAGCACGCGATCGGCAGCGGTGAGTTCTCCCTGGGTGAAGGCGGCGCGGTACGCGGTTAGGGCGGCAAGGGGGAGTGCTGCGGCTTCGTGCCAGCTCAGGTGCGGGGGCTTCGGATAGACGTTGCTCAGGGGGACGACGACGTACTCAGCGAAGGTGCCGTCGTCCGGCATGCCGAGGATGCGGAAGCGGGTGGATTGGGCCCCCTCAGACGGCCCCCATTCCAGACCCGGGTTGATGACCACTTCCTGGCCGATCAGGCGGGTGGAGATATCGGAGCCAACCTCCACCACGGTGCCGGCACCATCGGAGCCGAGAATGCATGGGACTTTGATGCCCGGGTACAGCCCCTGGGTGATCCAGTAGTCACGTCGGTTCAGGGCTGCTGCGCGGAGCTCGATGAGCACTTCGCCCGGCCGGGGGCTGGGCTCAGGGACGTCTTCGATGGCGAGGGGAGCCTTCACCTGGTGAAGCACAGCCGCTTTCATGGCAGATTCCCTGCTGGGCAGGCAAGGGGTTGGTACCCGACCTGATCTATCGTACCGTGCGATCTGCTCCCGGCCGCAGAGCTGCCGTGGTTTGCCGAGACCCGCCTGCCCACCCGTGGTTCGGCAGGAGCGACGAGCTTGCTGTGCCGGTTGTCTTCAAACCGCCGGATCTCGTCGGTATCGGCCGCGTCCTGCTTCTCCGCGATTTTCGGGGGTCGTGCTGCGCCAGTCTTGATCGTGCCGGCGCGGCTACCGTCACGGGCGGTGGGCAGGCACAACCGGCACGTGAGGGGTTAGCTCGATTGCCTTGCCGGTCCGAGCCGGCGCGGCCGGGGTTCGCGCGCACGCTCTTGACGGTCCGGCCGGGTTGCGCGAGAATCAAAAGGTGTGTCAGTCCGCTTTTGCGCGAGGCACTTATTCGCGACAGCGTCGATGTTGCATCGGTCAGTTGTTTCAGGCGGTTGTTCGTCGCGCGGTTATTTGAACCCCTGTTTGAGGTGAGGCGTACATCATGGCGTACTCAGGCGACGGTTTCGGACGGCTCTGTTCCTTATCGGACGAAGAACTGCTGGTCGCTTATCGGGAGGGCGACGTCAGAGCTTTCGAGGTTCTGGTTGAGCGGTACGCTCGCGAGGTGTACAACTATCTCCGCCGATACCTGGGTGATCCGACGTTGGCGGAGGACGCGTTCCAGCAGACCTTCCTGCAGCTCCATGTGAAGAAACATCTGTACCAGGAAGGTCGGCCCGTACGGCCGTGGCTGTACACCATCGCGACCAACCAGGCGATCGACCTGCTCCGACGTCAGAAGCGGCACAGTGCGGCCAGCCTGGATGCGGACGTCAAGGACAACGAAGGCAATGCGACTTCGTTCGCAGCGTCGCTGGAAGCGGAACCGGTTGATCCGTTGGGGAACCTCCAGGACGAGGAACAGAGGCTGTGGATCCGTGAGGCGATCCTCGAGCTGCCGGGGCACTTGCGGGCCGTCGTGATCATGGCGTACCAGCAGGGGCTCAAGCAGCGCGAGATCGCCGAGGCGTTGGGGATCCCCGTCGGAACCGTGAAGTCGCGGCTCCATGCGGCCGTGCAACGCCTGGGACAGATGTGGCGAGCAGCCCACCCGGAGACCGAACCGGTCCAGGCGTCAGTGGAGCATGTGGATGTCGAGGAAGAATGAGCGACGGCGACCCGACCACAGCCACGGCGGTGACCGCGGGCATCCCCATGCCAGGGTGACTCCTGAGGATGTCACCGCGTACGCTGCGGGCATCCTCGATGCCGACGAGGCGGCCCGGGTCGCTGAAGCGCTGGACCGAGACCCGTCTTTGCTCGGTCTGGTCGAACCGGCCCTTTGCGTCGGGAATGTGCTTCACCAGGACGTGGACGTTCCCCCGCCGCCACGCCTGCTGGAACGCACGATCCGGTTGGGTTACATGGCGAATGCGGCGGAGCGGTGTCGGTGGTCGTTCGCAAGCCTGGTCCGTTACCCGGTGAGCCCCCTGGCGTTGCGGCTCATGGATCTGGCCGTGGCTGCGCTGGTGCTGGTCGTCGTAGCCGGGCTTCTCATGCCGGCCCTGGCACGCGTTCGCGAGCTCCATCGTGTGCTCGCCTGTCGGGAAAATCTCCGCAACATCGGCATAGCCCAGCTTGCCTACGCCGACCAGTACAGCGGTCGCTTGCCTCAGACGCGGTGGAGCGTTGGAAGTGGAGCGCCCGCCGCCATCCAGCCCATCATGCTCGTTGAGCACGGCTACCTCCGTGACGCGTCGTACTTGAGCTGTTGCGGGCCGTATTCGGGAACCGGGGAAACGGTGGAGGGACTCCGCGAGGCGTTGAAGGTGGCACCGGCCGAGGTTGCCGAACGGCTTCGTGCCGCAACGGGCAGTTACGCGTTCTACAACGGCTGCTTCGTGGATCGGTGCTACGCTGCCCCCCGGCTACCTGCCCGTCAAGCGGGACTGAAGGCGAACTTTGTCCTAGTCGCTGACCGGCCGGCCCTGGACCAGAGCGGGGGAGTGCTTGTGGACGCAAACTCCGACAATCACGGAGGCACCGGTCAGAACGTGCTGTGCGCCGACCTGCGGGTGGCCTATGTGCAGGTGCCCCGGCTCGGCCCAGGGGGCGACAAGATCTACGCCAATCGGGCCGACCGCGTAGGGGCTGCCCTGGGCTGGGCAGACATCGCGCTGACGATCGGAGACATCCTACCCGACGGTCCGTTCAGCATCTACTCTACGGCGGTCCGCACACCGGTACGCACCTGCTACTAGGCGGCGCCCGCTGTTCCGGCGCGCTTCGTCAGAGGCAGCCGAGGCTACCCTACAGTTCTTCGATAGGCAGACGATGCTCTGCCAAGAACCGGTCGCATTCTTCCCGGGTGAACACGCCGGGTGTCGTGCCGACGGCACGAACGCAGCTGGCGCCGAGCGCGCTGGCGATCTCCAGACAACCGCGTTCGTCTTTGCCTTGCAGAATCCCTGCGATGTAGCCGGCGTCAAAGGCATCGCCTGCTCCTGTGCCGTCCACGAACTCGACCGGGAACACCCCGGCGCGGAGGCGGACGTTATCGGAGACAAGCACGGCCCCCTCGCCGCCTAGGGTCACGACCACCGTACGGGCCCCCTTGGATCGGAAGAATTCCGCCTGTTCGAGGGGGTTCGCGATCCCGGTCAGTAGTCTGGCCTCGTCTGTGTTAGGGAGGAACACATCTGTGTGGGGGAGAACCGGCAGTAGGTCACGCTCGAGCAAGTCGCGGCGTGGCTCGTCGGATGCCGGCACGACGATGTCGAGCACCGTTACGGTGTTCGAAGCCCGAGCTTGTTCAAAAAGGCGTGCCAGGTCCGGGCCGATCAGCCGGGGAAGGATGAGGTAACCGCCCACGTAAAGCACCTTTGCCTGCTGCACGGCCTGGAGCGGGATGTGTTCCGTTCCGAACTCGGCGTTGGCGCCGAAGCAATGGATGAAGCGCCGGTCTTCCCCCTTGACGTTCACGATCAGCGTCTGGCTCGTCGGCCGGTCCGGACACGCGGTGAGGTACTGGGTGTCCACGCCGCGCGCCCGGAGCGTTTCGGCCACGTACCTGCCGAAAACGTCCGAACCCACGCATCCGGTCACCTGGCAGGAGACACCTAGTTTGGCCAGATCCACCGCGACATTGGAAGCACAGCCACCGATTTCGAGGATGAGGTCGTCCGCCATGACGAGCTCGCCAGGCGCCGGTACGTGATCGATCGGAGTGCTCAGGTGGTCCGCTACGACGACTCCGGCACAGACGACGTCGGTTTTCGCCGCTTCAGCGTTGCTCATCACCCGTTCGCTCCGTCCGTTTTCTGCGACAGTTGGCACATCACGATTCTAAGTTACGGGCGTCGGCTCCGCCGGTCCACGGGGCTGCCTGACGCGGCACGAAGGCCGGTGTGTTGTTGGGGGCGGTCCGTGGCACATCAGGACCGGCCTCAGCCCTCTTACGCTGAGCCGGGCTCGCGCAGGAAATCGGGGACCCTCTGCACGCGGCCCTGCCGGTCGACGCAGGCCAGAGTGGTTTCCCCCTCGGCAAGCAATTCGTCCCCCCGGTAGAGCTTGTAGCTATGATCGATTCGCGCGGCGGTGACCCGGGTTACCGTCGTGCGCAACCGCAGCAGGTCGTCGTAACGGGCCGGCTTGTGGTAGCGAACCGTTGCTTTAACAACGACCAGCAGGAAACCCTGGGCTTCCAGATCACGGTAGCTTAGGCCTCGTGCGCGAAGAAGCTCCACGCGGCCCATCTCGAAATAGACCAGGTAGTTGGCGTGATGGACGAACCCCATCTGGTCCGTTTCCGCGTACCGAACACGGAATTCGATCTCGATCGAAGGTGCGGGTTCCATTGCGCTCTGTCTCCTCATGCCAGGCCGTGCGCGCAGGCGGTGGTTCTGGAAGCGTCGCCATTAGGCTAACGGCAAGGGCCTTCAGGAGCAAACCCTGCTGGCCGGATCCTACGGGGGAGGGGATCCCGCTGCGGCTGAGCACCTTGGCGCGGTGGCTGGTGGCAGCGTATCTGGGCGGTGGTCGGTCCGGCTGCAGGGGGGCTGCGGCCCGCCGGCCGGGGCCATCAAAAACGCCGGGAGTAGCGCGCTCGTGGGCCGGGCGTGTTCGCTGCCGGGAGACCGCGATCGCGGGTTGGGCATGGGAAGCGGTATAATCGCGTGTGAGCGAGGCTGACCCGCCTCAGTTGCTCGACTTCCCGCCTCGAACCGACGTAAGGGCTGGTCAATAGGAGAGCTATGAACGTGCGGCCTGCCTTTCGGTCCCTGTCTGTGTTGTTTGCTTGGGCGGTGGTCGTTGGCCTATCGATGGTGGCCAGGAGCTGGGCCGACGGCCCTGAGGCGGAGAAGATCCAGTTCTTTGAGAAGTACGTACGCCCGTTGCTGGTGGCGAGGTGCTACGAGTGCCATTCCAGCCGGACGAAGACACCCAGGAGCGGGTTGCGGCTGGACGTGCGTGAAGGCTGGCAGCGGGGCGGGCGGCGAGGGCCGGCGATTGTGCCGGGCCGACCGGATCAGAGTCTGTTGATCCAGGCGGTGCGGCGAGTCCATCCCGAGTTGCGGATGCCCCCCGACGATCCGTTGACGGAGCGGGAAATCAAGATCCTGGAGAAATGGATCGCCATGGGGGCGCCGGATCCCCGCTCCCTGAAACAGCCCCCTGCCGAGCGTGTCCGGGGCGACCTTGAAGCGGCCCGCCAGTACTGGGCCTTTCGCCCACTTAGGGCCGTACGGCCGCCTGACATTTCCAATCCCGGTCAGAATCCGGTCGACGCCTTTGTTCGGAAACAGCAGATGGATCGTGGGCTTTACCCGAATCAGGAGGCCGACCGTCGGACGCTCGTCCGACGGCTTTACCTGGATTTGATCGGCATGCCCCCTTCGGTGGAAGAGCTCCACGCCGTGCTCGACGACACCCGGCCCGATGCGGTGGACCGGTTGGTCGATCGACTGCTTGCGTCGCCTCATTTCGGCGAGCGGTGGGCTCGCCACTGGATGGACGTCGCCCGTTTTGCCGAGTCGCACGGTTATGAGCAGGATTACAACCGGCCCACGGCGTATTTCTACCGGGACTTTCTCATCCGTGCATTCAACGAGGATCTGCCCTACGACCGGTTCGTCCAGTGGCAGATCGCTGGGGACGAACTTGCGCCCGAAGAACCGTGGGCGATGGTTGCCACCGGCTTTCTGGGGGCGTGTTCGTTCCCGACCCAGTTGACGGAAGCGGAGTTCGAGAAGGCGCGGTATGAAGAGCTGGACGATATGGTGAACACGATTGGGGTGGCATTCCTGGGCCTGTCGCTGGGATGTGCCCGGTGCCATGACCACCCCTATGACCCGGTGCGCTCTGAGGAATACTACCGGGTGGTGGCCGTGTTCACCAAGACGATCCGCACGGAAGTCGAACTCCCCATCGGACCGGGGGGCAAGAAGACCAAGGTACTGGTGACCACGGAGGGGTATAAGCCGTTGAAACACCACGCCGATGAGCGGGGCTTCCCACACTTCTACCCGAAGACGTACGTGCTACGCCGTGGGGATCCGAACCAAAAGCTCCAGGAGGCGAAGCCCGGTGTGCTGCCGGTGCTCACCCGGAATGGCTATGACGAGACGCACTGGAAGCTGCAACCGCCCGACGGGTGGAAGCGCACCCCGTTCACCCGTGCGATGCTGGCAAACTGGATCGTTGACCTCGATGCAGGCCCTGGCGCGCTGGTGGCCAGGGTCGCGGCCAATCGCCTCTGGCATTACCATTTCGGCCGCGGCATCGTGGCCACTCCGAACGACTTTGGGCTCAAAGGGGAAAAGCCCACCCACCCGGAGCTGCTCGAGTTCCTGGCCGGTTATCTCGTCGAGCATGGCTGGAGTCTGAAGCGGCTACACCGGTTGCTGGTGACCAGTGCGACCTACCGTCAGAGCGGTCGCATCGACCGGGAACGGCACGCGATCGATCCGGCCAATGTCTATTTGTGGCGTTGGAAGCCGCGCCGGCTGGAGGCGGAACCTATTCGGGACAGTTTGCTCGTCGTGAGCGATTCGCTCGATTGGCGGATGTACGGCCCGGGCAGCCTGGACCCGATGCGGAGGCGACGGGCGGTCTATACGTTCATCAAGCGGAGTAAGCCGGATCCTTTCCTGCTGTTGTTCGATTGGCCGGAGCATCTGGTGAGCATTGGGCGGCGGGCTAGCACGACGACGGCGCCACAGTCGTTGGCAATGCTCAACCATCCGCTGGTGCACCTGTGTGCGGAGCGGTTGGCACGGATCGTGGAACGCGATGAGCCAGGGGTCGCGATAGCGCGGCTTTATGAACGCGTTTACGCGCGCCTGCCTTCGGAACAGGAACTGCAAGCGGCAAGCGCGTTCCTGTACGAGCAGACCAGGTTGCATGAGGAGGCGGGGCACCCACAACCGCAGCACCTTGCGTGGAAGGATCTGTGCCACGCCCTGCTGGCTGCGAGCGAGTTCATCTATGTGAAATAAGGGGGTCAAAGCTCCGATGCTGCGGAAGCGGATCTGTTCGGGTTTGCCAGACGTTCGGTTCTGGACTCGGCGGGACTGGCTTGCGCGTGCCGGGGGTGGGATGGGGCTTCTGGCGCTGGCCTACCTGTTGCGCAGCGAGGGCCTGCTCGCAGCCGAATCCTCCGCCGGGTTCAGGGGCAAGGGGACGGTGAATCCGCTCGCGCCTCGCCCCCCTCACTTTCGGGCCAGAGCCAAGCGGGTGATTTGGGTGTTCATCAACGGCGGCCCGAGCCACGTGGATACCTGGGACTACA
>JALSID010000418.1 GCA_026981825.1 Planctomycetota bacterium | reverse complement strand
CGGGTTTGGAGCGGACCCGGGCCGGGTCGCGCTACCACTGCTCCGCCGTCGCAGCGGCGGAGCTCCGGTGCCGCCGGGCGGCGGGCTCGGGGCCGCTTCGGCCGGCGGCCGAAGCGGCGAGGGAGAGCGCGCCCTTGCCAAATTAAGCCACGGCTGGGCCTCTCTTCCGCCCACGGGGGTCATTTGTGCGAGCGCTTCCTTGGCGCCCATAGCTCTGGGGCGGACCCGGGGCCGGGTCGCGCTACCAATGCTCCGCCGTCGCAGCGGCGGAGGTCCGGACCCGCCAGGCGGCGGGCTCGGGGGCCGCTTCGGCCGGCGGCCGAAGCGACTCCGGTAGGGGGCACTCCGTTGGCGCTATCGCGAAGGGTGGCTTCTTCTTCGACGCGGCCGTTTTTTGGCTGCGCGTTTTCGGTGCCCCCAGTGGCGCAACGCCGCCGTTGTGCGAGCGGCCGCCGCGGGTGTCGGCAGTCGGCTGGCCACCGCTACAGCAGGACATGGCGGGGGCCGAGCCGTGTGGCTGCAGGGGCGCGCGATTGTGAAATGCGCCCCCCACGCTGCGGTTGGGGCCGTCGCCGCAGCGTGGGGGGCTTAGAAGTGCTGGTCCGGTGGGTGCAACCAGAGGGCACACGATGCCTTCGTCAGCTTGTGCTCCCCCTACGTCAGGTTGTGCTCCCCTACGGACTATTCCTCAGTGCGAGTAGTGTTATCCCGGATTCAATGTTCACCTCCGCGGCAACGGGCCGGGCGAGCAGTTCATCACCCACGGTCAGTCTCGCACGGAACCGCGCCGGGCCGGAGAAGTTGTGGATCTTGAGCAGGATCTGGTTGTCCCCCTGCTTCAGGTCCACGGGAATGATGTCCCAGTCGTACCAGAACGGTTGCCGTACCAGCCGACGCACCGACGGGGTGCCATTCACGAATAACTCGAACATATCGTCGGCCGACACGCGCAACCAGAGCCGACACGGCTGGGCCACGCGCAGGATTGCCAGCGCGTAGCACGAGGACGCACCGCGAGCCCCGAGCGCAGCGGAAAGGTTCACGATGCCCGTCTTTTCCTCCACCGTGATCCGTTTCCAGGTGTACTCCTTTCCGTTTACCACCACCGGCCTGGTCGGATCGATCTGTCCCGCTTCGATCGGCAACCGCGTACGGATCCCATGGCCGCCCGAGTTATCGAGGGGGCCGAGCAGATACCAGGTGCGGAGTTCTCCTGCTGAGCTCGTGATCTCGGCCAGATAGGATGCGATCAGGGGGATCTCTTCGTCCTTGATCCAACCCTTCCGTTTCTCCGCCATGGTCTGAATGCACCGGCGCCACTCTTCGGCGGTCTTCCTCGCCTCCAGTGGCCGACGCAAGCCGTGGCATTCACCGCAGCGCACCTCGGTAGCCTTTACGGGATCGTGCACCACCAGCTTTGCGTAGTCGGGCAACTTGCTCGCAAGCTGCCGACTGTGCTCTCGGCTATAGCTCGGATACGGATCCTCGCCAGGCAGGTTGTCCCATTGGGCACCGAGGTCAATCCACAGCGCGAAAAGTCGCTTTTCCTGGTCGCTGAGCGGTTGGTCGGGCGGACACTGTTCGATCGGTACCTGGTGTTCAAAATCGTAGCCGTAGAGCCGCCAGATCAGCGGTGATCGTCGCGCCAAACCGGGATAGATGTACTTGCCGATGCGAAAGTCGCCCGGGGCACACAGGCTGAGGTACGCCTTGTTGAAGAACGCGCCCATGATGCGGTACGACTGGTCTGGCCGGCTGGCGCGCTCGATGAACACCAGTTCGTTTCCGCCAGACAGGTCAAGGCCCCCTGCTTTGTCCGTCGCATTGTGGCACCCGGTGCAGCGCTTTTCGATGATGGGCATGAGATCGCGGCGGAAATCGACGGTGCGGCGCTTTTCGGGAGGAGTGGTAAGATCGACAGGGCCTGCTGTCGCAGCAAGGGGTATGCTGTCAAGCAAAGGGGGCTGACTGCGTCGTTCGTGACATCCGACGCACGTGCGGTGCTCGTTAGGTCGCACCCAGATCCACGTCAGTGCATCCTGGAGCGCCATGCCGTTCTCGTCGACCACCTGCAGATGCAGGACCGTGTCGGCCGGCACCTTTACGAAGAACGAGCCGTCGCTCGCCACAGGTGCTTCGCCGACCACGCGTTTCTGTTCAAAGTTGCTGATCGAGTTGGTTGACGAGCCGAACGAGGAGAAGCCGATTCCGGGAACCAGCGTCCGGAACCGCTCGGACTTGTCCTCCACACCAAACCCTTCGATGATCCGGACTCGCCGGATCTGGCCGGGCTTGATGAACGCTTCCTTGTCCGTTTGTCCAAGGTAAGCGTTCAGGCAGAGAAGGGTGCCGTAGGTCACGCGGCGATCGATATTGTGATCGGGGATCACCGGGGGCACGGGACGGGGTTCCACGTACACCGGGTTCAATGCCTGGTAGTTGGGATCGTTGTAGACGGGGGCGGCGCGCTTCTTTGACGCCAGATCGAACCAGTAGATGCCGAACTGGGCCTGGGGGCCGGTCGGGTTGCGGTACGCACTCCAGCACGGAGGAGGCGACCAGCAGACCAGCAGGCTGCCGTCTTGCGTCGGGTAAGGATCCCGGTAGCGGCCCCCCGGAGTGTCCGGCCCATAGAGCTTCACGTCGGGGGTCAGGTTTTGCACCGCTCTGTTGTCGTCTGGGTCGCCGGGGGTCAGCAGCGCCAGCCAACCACCGCCGTACGCGTGATGGAACACGCTTTCGATGTACACGATCCGCCCATCGGGAAGTTCCCGCGCCTTCCACCGGAAACCGCCCCGGTGGTTGCCGAAGAAATCGATGAACTCCGTGCCATCCGGGTTCATTGTGAAGAGGGCGGACGCGCCCGAGGTGTGGAACCGCATGCCGTGGTGCTGC
>JALSID010000417.1 GCA_026981825.1 Planctomycetota bacterium | reverse complement strand
TCGCTGAGCACGATGAACTCTGAATCCGAACTCAGGTTGAATGAGATCTGCTCCACGTTGCTCCCGTCCGGATTGCAACGATGCACCAGGCGGGGCTGGTCCCGGTCGTACTCATCCCGA
Source organism: Planctomycetota bacterium (assembly GCA_026981825.1). Lineage (GTDB taxonomy): Bacteria > Planctomycetota > Planctomycetia > JALXBF01 > JALXBF01 > JALSID01. Next base: position 5,174 of record JALSID010000417.1, on the reverse strand, counting down.
CGCCGCTCCGGATTCATAGCCACGTGCCGGGTGGAGGAGAACACGATCCGACCGTCGGGAAGATAGCAGGGGGAACAGACGTCCGCCATTCCCTTGGTGATTTGCCGCTTATTCTTGCCGTCGATATCCATCTCCCACACTTCCCAGCCGTCTTTTGGAGTGCGGCGGCCGGAGAAGATGATCTTGCGTCCGTCGTAGCTCAGCTCCGGTTCGTCGGCACCGTAGAACTCCGGTGTGAGCACCGTGATCTTGCCGTCCGGTCTGGGGGGCGAGAGTTTGACGATCTCCATCCCGGGCACGTGTGCGGACTGTCCGAAGTGGTACATGAACGGTTCGTAGTGGATGCCCGGCCGCCCATTCGGCTTGTTCTTGATCCTCACGAAGATGATCGCTTCCTGTCGGTCTGAGCTGCCGGCCTTGGCACCGTCGTCGGCCTGAAGGACCGACGCACCGACCAGCACTGTCGCCGTGAGGACGAGGGCCATTGATCGCCACATGGCGTGCCTCCTCATCGCTTGCAGCCAATGGTCGAGGTCTTAGCGGGGGGCTTCGTCACAAACGTTCGCGTGCCCTTGCTGTTGTTCTGTCAGGTCGCGCTCCAGGAGAAAGTCTGGACCCCCGAACACTCGTTATGGTGGCGGGGTGCGTTGGGGGCTCAGAGCGAGAGAACGTAAGCGATCAGGTCCTCCAGTTCTGCCGGGGACAGATCGGCACAGTTACCGTGCTTGTCCTCCGGGTTAAACGTCGTCAGCACGTCGCGGATGGTCTTCGCTCTACCATCGTGCAAGTACGGGGGGCTGTCCCAGACACCGACCAGCCTCGGGACGTCGAACTGAGACGGGTAAATCGTGCGACCGTTCGGCAGGGTCAGCGGCTCTCGTCTGCCGATGCCCGTACCGACGTCACGCCGCTTGCCGTTCGTGAACCGCGGGCCGTTGTGGCACTTGATGCAACCGGCCTTGCCCTCGAACAGCCGTTTGCCGCGCTCCGCTTGTTCAGTGAGTGTTCCGTCGGGCCGCCGGTACGGGTTGGGGGGAGGTTCGATACTCAGCACGAACGCTTCCAAAGCGTTCAAGTCCTCGTCCGACAGGGGGCTGCCCCGCATGGCCAGAGCCACTGTAGGGCCGCACTCATTGGCCCCCACCTCCGCTGCTTCTCCCTGCCAGCGAAACGGTGCGGTACCGGAGATGCCCCGGAAGCTCTTGATGTTCTTGATGATCCCGAGGCCGTCGTCCTCCAGGTCCCAGCTCAGGCCGGTCGTGTGGCCTTCGGGGTGACAGCTCGCGCAGGAAAACTGCCGCTGGAAGCAGATGGAGGCGGAATTGAACAGGATCTCGCCCCGCCTAAGCTGCGTGATGGTCTCGGTGTTGCCCAGGCGGATTTCGGCCGGTTTCGCCGCCGAGTCCAGACGCACAAGATGAACAGAGTCGGACAGCCGGTTAGCGACCACGAGCATCTCGCCGGCCAGGGCCACGGAGCGGGGATTCCTACCGACCGGCACGATGCCGCGACGAAGCGGCCGCACCGCCTGCAGACGCAGACCGCCGCCGGGATCCTCGCCGCTCAGCTTGCGAGCCAGACGAACCAAGGCCGGCGCGTCGAGGAGGATGACCTCGTCTACTCCGGCGCACGCGATGGACAGGTATTTACCATCACGGGACAGAGCGATGCCCGCCGGGTTCGCGAAGTAGCGATGCACGTCATCCAGATAGAGCGTGACTACTGAGGGAGGATTTCGATCGAGGAAAACGACCGAGAGTGCATTGTTGTTCACCCATCCCTGGCGAACCTGTGTGAGCGGGACAAAGGGCTTCGGCACCAGATGGGTCGCCACGAGCACGTTGGGGGCCACTTCGCAGAGGCCAGCCAGGTTGCTGGCGGGGTTGATCTGGATGCGGGCGGTGACTTTAAGCGACCGGAGGTCGATCAAAGCGATCTCCCGGGTGATGTCGTAGCAGTCGCACGCTACTGCAAGAGTGCGCCGGTCGCTCAGAAGCAGGAGAGCTTTGGGGTTCTGCGGCACCGTGATCACGTGTTCGACCTGTCCGGAATCGAGGTCGACGATGGCAACGGCTTCGTCCTTCCCGGTACACGAGACGGCCAGGCGGTGCTCGTCCAGCCAGACCACGTCGTAGGGCTGATTCGGTGTCGAGATCCGCGCCAGAACGCGGAGACGAGGAACGCCTAGGATGACGACTTCATCCTGATACCGACACGTGATGGCCGCCCGGTTCCCCGACCGATCAAACGCCACGGCAGTGGGCCGTTTACCTATCGGGATCTCTTTAGCAACGCGCCGATTGGCTAAGTCGATGAGCGAGACGGTGCCACTGGTTTCGTTGGCCGTCAGCGCCAACCCGCCATCGGGCTGGATGGCGACGTCGACGGGAGAGCGATAGGTTGGCTCGGGGGACGGCTTTCTCTGCCCAGAGGCTGCTCGGGATACGTTCCAGCACGGCAGCGAGCCGAGGAGGGCGACGACCACCAGAACCGCGTGCCGACGGAGGAAGGCTCTGCCCAACATCGGTAGTCTCCGGCACCGACCGAACACCAGGCGGGCACGCACCATAGAGAGGGGCCTAAGGGTGGGAATCCAAATACAGATTATCCAGTTTAGCGTTGCTCGTCAAGTGGCTCTCGTGCGCGGTAGGAGCGCCAGGTGTTCCGCGATGGAGCGGCCGGCGGAGGCTTGCCCTTTGGGAAGCTGTCGGCCCGCGCAGGCAGATGGCTCGGAGGATCCCTTCCGGGGGGCCGAGGCGACCGGACCGCCCCTTGCAGTTCGTGCGATCCCGTGGCCGCTACGCGATTGCCCGCGCGCAGCGCCGGACCGACCGGATTCCGTTCTTGGCGTGGGCATCGCGTCGCGACGTGGACGAGGCAGATCCTCTGATGGACGCCCTCTCGGCACCGGCACGGCCCGGACGAGCAGACTGCCGCCCGCGATCGGAACCGTCTGCGGTCGTCGAAACCCGGGAGGACCGGTTGGTCAGGTAGTGCCGTGGGCGGTTCTTGGGTGGACAGGCGCCGCTGCAGTGGTTGCGCGATAATGGAGTTAGGGACCGGGGTGAATCGGCAGGACAGGCGCGGCTGGGGGTGCGGGTTGCATAGGTGCATGGGGGGAGAACAGGAGAGAGCAGTCCCGTGAGCCAGGCGGACATCACGCTCGAGGTCGCCATCGGAACCCTGAAGCTGCAGAACCCGATTCTGCTTGCCTCCGGCACGTGCGGCTACGTGCACGAGATGGTGGGGGCGGTGGAGGTGGAGCAGTTAGGGGGGGTCATTCCAAAGACGGTCACTCTGCATCCGCGCAAGGGGAATCCACCCCCGCGGACTGTGGAGACGCCGTGCGGCCTGCTGAACTCGATCGGGTTGGACAACGACGGCATCGATCACTTCATCGAGCATCATCTGCCGGCGTTGCGGGGGTTGAGGACGAACGTGATCGTGAACGTTGCCGGGAAGAGTGTGGCCGAGTTCGCCGAGCTCTGCCGCCGGCTGGATGGACAGACGGGTGTGGCGGCGATCGAGCTCAATCTGAGCTGTCCGAACGTCTCCGGGGGAATAGACTACGCGATCGATCCTGCATGCACACGTGAGGTCGTCTCGGCTTGCCGCGGCAGTACGCGATTGCCGCTGATCGCCAAGCTGACGCCGAACGTGACCGATCCCAGGCCCATCGCGGTGGCTGCGGTGGAGGCAGGGGCCGATGCGATTTCGTTGATCAACACTGTTCTTGGCCTGGCCGTTGACTGGAGACGTCGCAAGCCGCGGCTTGGAGCAGGACTGGGGGGACTGAGTGGTCCGGCAATCAAGCCGATAGCATTGCGTTGTGTCTGGCAGGTGGCACGAGCGGTGGATTGCCCGGTGATCGGGATCGGGGGCATCCGGACGATCGACGACGTCATGGAGTTCCTTGTCGCCGGGGCCAGGGCTGTACAGATTGGAACCGCCAATTTCTTCGATCCCACGGTGGGGCCGCGGCTCGTTGGTCAGCTCCGCGGCGCTTTGGAGTCGATCGGGGCGCGCACGGTCGCGGAGGTGGTGGGGACGTTGCGACTGTAGGAGTCTGGTACCGTATAGCTGTACAGAGAGAACGGGCCGATCCGAGAGGGCGTCGAGCTCGACAGCGAGCTATTCTCGCGGCGGGACGACCGGGATAGGCCCGGCGCGCCCGTCGGGGGTGCGTTGAAAAACAGGCAGTCGACCGGTTACGCTGGAATAGGGAGGTTCGTTGGTACACGTTCAGAACAGTGGAGGTCATCGAATGGCCACCATCACACGTCGGGTTACGCTCCCGGCCGTCACGGGGGCTAACTACATCGCCGGTACGTGGGAAGTAGCGGACCGTTCCGTCTTCGAGTCCCGCAACCCCGCGAACACCGAAGAGGTGGTGGGGGTTTTCCCCCGCAGTGGTGCGGAAGAGATCGACCGTGCGGTTGCGGCGGCGCGGCGAGCGTTTCCGGAGTGGCGGCGGATGAGCCGAATCGCTCGCGCGGAATGCTTCGACCGCCTCGCCCAGCTCATCAAGAGCCATCTCGATGAGCTGACCGACCTGGTGGCGGTCGAATCCGGAAAAGTCCGCAACGAAGCCTACGCGGATGTGATCGAAGCACTGCACATGGTGCAGTACGTCTTCAGCACCGGCCGCATGCCGTACGGTTCGGTCGTTCCTTCGGAAGTCGCCGAGAAGGAAAGCTATGCGATCCGCAAACCGAAGGGGGTCGTTGGCGTGATCACCCCCTGGAATTTTCCGTTTGCGATCCCTCTTTGGCTGATCGGCCCGAGTCTGGTGGAAGGAAACACCGTTGTCTTCAAACCGTCCGAGGAAACTCCGGCTGTGGGACAAAGGCTGGTCGAGCTCATGGAGGCGGCCGGATTCCCGCCGGGCACGATCAACCTCGTTCATGGCATCGGTGAGGAAGCCGGTGCGGCTCTCGTGAAACATCCCGATGTGGACGTGATTGCCTTCACGGGGTCGGCCGAGGTAGGCGCCCAGATCAAGCAGATCTGCGCCGCGGACTATCGGAAATTGGCGGTCTGCGAGATGGGCAGCAAGAGCGCCGTGATTGTCTTGAACGACGCGCGGCTGGATCTGGCGGTGAACGCGTCCGTGATCAGCGCCTACAAAACGGCCGGCCAACGATGCGTCAGCGCGGGGCGAATCCTCATCCATG
>JALSID010000416.1 GCA_026981825.1 Planctomycetota bacterium | reverse complement strand
TAGCGGTATACCCGGGGGGCACGATGATGATGTTGCCCTGCGGCAGGGTGTGGCCGTCGCCACCAGGCTCCGTGGCTTGTCCCTCGCCGCTCACAGTCTGAGCGCTTACAGACGCTGGGGGGAGAAAACCGATAACAAGAGCGGCACCCGCAAGCGCAATTGGCCAGATCGAAGCCGTCGGTCGTCGAAAACACTGTCGCATCAGTGCCCCCATGCCCGTGCGAAGGGCCGCGGAGAGGAACGGAATACGTTTCGCGTCAGGTAAGTCCGCGTGTCCAGATGGTCGAAGATCGACGGCCGCCGTGGTCGAGTCAAGAGGGGCCGGGGCAACTGGAGATTAGCCGCCATCTCCGCCCACCGCCACCCGATCGCTCTGCGCGGCCCCAGCAAGCGCATGCTGTTCAGCATCCTCGTGTCCCATCCGCCCACCGCCCCATTCGACCAGAACGAGCTCACGCTGCTCACACTCGACACAACCGGATACGCGGGAACCCCTCTGCCCCCCCAGCTCGGGAGCCCGGCCGGCACGAGAACCACCGAACCACTCAAGTCGACGGCGGAGGACATAACCCCCGAGAAGATTCTGCCTCCCGCCATCGGCAAAAGCTGCATCGACCACCAATGCCGCCATGGCCAGCAGCCGGCCGTCCCCCACGACCACGGGTGCAGAAGGGCATAGCCGCTCTGGTCACTCAAGCGGTGCATCGCCGGCCTCAGGTCGTCGTGCTCCTGCCCAAGCGCAGCGTATTCGTTGCCGAGCATTACCAGGGCAATTCCAGCAAGAAGGGCCGGCCATCGCCTGGACATGATCGTTCGCTCCTTCCCTTCGCTCCGTCGGCCTCGCCTCCCCAACCCACTTTTATTGTAGGCGTTAGTGGCGTCTGATCGCCACCACGTCCGATATCTGCCAGTCACGTCAGATGTGTCGCGCAGCCGGGGGCTTGGTCCAAGTAGTTGCTGCCGAACGTCCTCTCGGGATCTCCCAGCACCGCGTCGCCCCCCGACACAGCAAGTTCGTGGTCAGCAATCCCTTGCGAGGCCCACGGTCTCCAGCTCGCGCAGGTAGCCGTAGGCCAGGGCCGACGGTTTCCATCAAGACCAACGGGACGGCTGCGCTCAAAACACGTCGCATGCAAGTCCCCCTACGGCCAGGGGGGTTGCCGTGGCGAGCCGCACCCGGCTGAAGAGTTTAATGCCCCTCCCCCGGGTCACTTCCTGCCCGCTCAACAAACGGGAACAACCATACCATGGGATCCTGGCTACAACACGGGTATCTCTCACCGATGGGTTACCGGCGGCCGGAGCCCACCGGATGCTGCCCACCCACCCCCGGCGAAGAGAAATCGGCGGGTATTGGCACCGTCGTCCCGATTCAGCACGAGCGGCCCCTTCAGTAGCCCCACGCAGATCTGAGCGGTCGCGGCGACCACCAGGAGCCGCGAAGGAACGAGCGTTTCTTGGTCCGGCTCTGCCGCACTTCCGAACGATTAGCTCTGGCCACAAACTCAATCGCGGTGTCTTCTGAGCGGGAAGGTACCTTGGCCCCTTCCCAGCGGCTTGGGCGGGGGCGCATCCACCAGACGCCGACATGGTCGAACGGCTGGTCGTCCAACGCCGCCACCGTCACCGCGACCCAGGAAAGAGTACGGTTGGTGACGAAAGGCAGGGGGACTCTCGGAAGCGTGCGGCTGGGCTGTTGCCTCAATAGCGGCGAAAGTGGCGAAGGCACACAGTGGTGGGCCTGGCGCAGACCAAAGCCGAAGTGGCTGTCGTGACCAACTTGCGGGATGGGTCCGGGGTGGGGTCCGCCCTTCTCGTTGTTGGGATCGGGTTGCCCGCACACACCGAGCCCGGCAACAAGAGCAACCGAAAGAATGCTCAGCCCCTTGGCACGCATCACGACTAACTCCCCACCGTGGCGGTTGGTTGCGATCCTCCCCAAGCTGACCGGCGCTGCCCATTATAGCCTGAGACCAGCCGCTGTAGTACGGCGATGCACCTGGCATGCTTGCGTCCGAGCGTCCTGCCCGGAGCCTTTGCCAGATCAGGCATATCGAGCGTGTTGTAGGTAGAATAAGCGTGGGTGAGAGGCTCATGGTGAAATCCGGAGTGCACGTCATGCCCAATCGGCGTCAGGCTACGGCGAAGTCCCAGCAAGTCGTGGCAGCCAGCACGGCACCGAAGAACAAGCACAACAAGAAAGCGATCCCGGCGGCAAAGCCGCCGACCACTACGGTCGGTCAATACCTGATCAGGCGGCTCTACGACCTGGGAGTCCGGCACATCTTCGGGGTCCCGGGCGACTACGTGCTGAGCTTCTACCAGATGCTGGAGGACAGTCCGATCCAGGTGGTCGGGATGACGCGTGAGGAGTGCGCCGGGCTGGCGGCTGACGCCTACGCGCGGCTGCGTGGAATCGGCGCAGTCTGCGTGACCTATGGGGTGGGTGGACTGAACCTGTGCAACGCTGTGGCACAGGCGTACGCGGAAGAAAGCCCAGTGGTGGTCATCAGTGGTGCGCCCGGAGTAGCGGAAAGGGCAACCAATGCGTTGCTGCACCACCGCGTGGGGGAATTTACCACACAGAAGGAGGTATTCGATCGCCTCACGGTAGGCAGCGCAATCCTCGACGACCGACTCACGGCCTTCCGCGAGATCGATCGTTTACTTACCGCCTGCCAGCGGTACAAGCGTCCCGTGTACATTGAGTTGCCCCGCGACCAGGTGAACGCCGAGCCGCTCTACGATCACCAGCCGGAAACAGACCGCCTGACCAGCGACCGCAAGGCGCTCAAGGAAGCGGTGGAAGAAACCGTTCGGATGCTTCGCGAAGCGAAGCGGCCGGTCGTCCTCGTCGGTGTCGAGATCCATCGCTACGGTCTGCATGATGAACTGCTCCAGTTCGTCGAACGCACCGGCATCCCGATGGCATCGACGCTTCTCGGCAAGTCGGCCGTCGCAGAAAGCCATCCGCTCCACATCGGCATCTACGAGGGAAAAATGTGCCGCGAGGAGGTCAGGCAGTACGTGGAAGGTTCTGACTGCATTCTGCTACTCGGGTGTTTCCTCACCGACGTGGACCTAGGTGGCGAGCTGACGCGGTTTCCTGAGGAGCGAAGCATCTGCGCCATCTCCAGTGGGATCCGCATCCGGTTCCACCTGTACCGCGATGTGCTGATGGCGGACTACATGCGTGCTCTTGCCCGCTACGAGGATTTGCCCCGCAAGGAGGAAAGCGACCGTCCGCGGGTGCAAGAACCTCAGCCATTCCAGGCGAAGCCGAACCAACCCGTCACTATCCGCCGGCTCTATCAGAAGATCAACGACATCCTCACCGAGAAGATGGTTGTTATCGCCGACATCGGCGACGCCTTGTTCGCTGCCTCCGAGCTGGTTACCAGACAGCGCACTGAGTTCATCAGCCCCGCTTATTACACGAGCATGGGGTTCGCGATACCGGCTGCTGTGGCGGCGGGGTTCGCCCGACCTGACCTCCGGGCGCTCTGCATCGTGGGGGATGGAGCGTTCCAGATGACGGGTATGGAGTTGTCCACCATTGTGCGGCACGGCTTTAACCCGATTGTGCTTGTGCTGAACAACAAGGGCTACACAACGGAGCGGTACATTCTGGACGGTCCGTTTAACGACGTTCACGAGTGGAAGTACCACCGCGTGCCCGAGGTACTCGGAGGCGGGTGGGGATTCGAGGTGCGGACCGAAGGGGAACTCGAGGATGCGCTTAACGCCGCCTTGGCAAATACCTCCTGCTTCTCGATCATCAACGTGCACCTGGATCCCTGGGACTGCAGCGCCGCTCTGGAACGGCTGGGCAAACGGCTTTCGAAGAAAGTGAAGGGCTAATCCGGTCCCGCAGGCGGATCGCTTCTTAAGCGCAGCATGGTGATGTTTGCGCAGGGAGAGCGTGGTGCGCAGCCGAGTTGAAAGGCGCGCGTACGCCGCGCCCCGGGCCGAACAGTGCCGCATCACGCCGTCGGGGCTTTGCGCATCGGCCTTTCGGTAAACTGTACCGAGCCGGACCTGTCACGTCTTCCTGGACAGTTCTCGGTACACCAATGCCCAGATGAGCGTCAGGACGGCGATGAGGGTCGCGGTCGCAATGGCACCGCGAGTCGTAAGGACACGGGAGAGATGCTCGGTAACTTGAAGGGCTGCCTTTTGTCGTTGAGCGGCGAGCACCAGCCAGTCGATCGGGGCGCGGGGACGGGGTGAGCGGACCAGACGCGCCGCGACGATCCAGGCTTCCGCGCGGGGATCGATCGGATCACGGAAGTCCAACCGTTCTAGGTGATCGGTGCTGCGCAGGTCGTCGAGGAACTCTGGGGGCAGATGCACCAGCCCCGAGGGCTCGGCGTCGGTGGTCGTCGGTAGGAGCGGATGCTGAAGGACGAGGCCAACGCGTCCTGTCCAGTCTGGCCTACAGTCCACCAGCGCCAGATACCGGTCAGGAATGGAAATCGGTCGGGTCGCGTCGCCACCGTCTACGCGTACCTCCAGGAAATGGCCGATCTCCACCGTCATCGCGAGCACACCAACCACCGTCGGGGGCTCACCGTTTGATGGTGAGGAAAACACAGGCACGGAAAGGGCAATCATCGGAGTGTGAGTCGCCTGGCTAACGAAGACCATCGATCGGTGAGGGGCTCGGATAGGCTGGATGGCCGTACTGGCTCGCTCCGGTGGCAGGTCTTCCCCCTTGCCGTGAAAGTAGTCGCGGAAGGAATAGTCTCGGCCGAGTGTATCTGGGTCCAGCGGGCTGCGTGCGATCTGTCGGCCCGTGTGGTCGGTAACAAACCAACTGGCCGCCTGCGCCGTCGGCTGATGGTCCTCATGGAGTTCGTCTAGGCGGCTCTGAAGCTCCGGATCTGGCAGCGCCGCCGTCTCCCTGGCAGCCGCTCTCCGGACAAGCTCAACGAATCCTGGGTTCCCCGCGACCTGTTCCAGGATCCGCCAGCGACGATCGACTGCCTGGGCGACCGCACGGGCCGCCAAGGTGGCTGCCGTGCGGTTCGATTCCAGCGATTGTTGCAGGGCGGCCTGACGTGCCTCCTGAAGCGCGGTGGCGATCCCATGCCAGACAAAACCGATCACGACCAGGGCCAGCAAAGTGGGCACGAGGCCACCGAGGAGCAGCAGAGGTTTGTTCCGACGATTGCGCTCCCGTTCTTCCAGCGCTTGCAGCACAGCCTCAGCGTTGGGGAACCGCAGGTCCGGATCGAGCGCCAGGCACTGGTCCACAATTCGTGCCAGTTCGCGGTCGATGCCCGGAACCCGATAGTGCTCCCGTGGCGGCGGCGCCTGCAGCAGAATGTCGCGATACGCATCCAATCGTTTGGGCAACCCCCGCGCCCGTGCGATCCGTTGCCGATTCTCTGGAGTGTCATGGGGAGGGTGCCCTACCAGCATCGCGTACAGCAGCGCCCCGAGTCCGTACACGTCCCATCGCGTATCAGGCACCGTGTGCTCCAGGGTTGCCTGCTCGGGCGGCATGTAGAAGAACGTGCCCAGGGTGGGAGAAGCGTCGGTCGAAAGGTGCGCCTGGCCGAAGTCCGCCAGTAAGGGTTCGCCTCGCGCCGTGAGCAACACATTGGCGGGCTTCAAATCGCAGTGGCGAATCCCCTTGGCGTGTACGTAGGCCAACGAGAGCGTAATCCGCCGAAATAGCTGCTCTGCTCGCTCGACTGGAAGAGGTCCCCGTTCCAAGAGTTGGGCCAGAGAGCCACCTTCAGCGTAATCCATCACGTAGTAAGGGGGCGACCCGTGGGGATTGACGTCGATCAACCGGATAATCCCAGGATCAGCCTGTACCGCAGCCAGTTGTTGGACCTCTCCCAGCAAGAACTCCCAGTGCTCCCCCACGCCGTGTGCGAAGAATTTGACCGCAACCTGCACCCCGGTCCGGATGTCCCGGCCACGCCACACCTCGCCGTAGGTCCCCACCCCCAGCAAGGTCTCCAGCTCGTAGCCGGGAACCTGCGGCTTTCCACGGCTCAGCGCGCGTGAGCGAGCCCGTGCTGCTTCGGTCTGCGGCTCCGTCGACCCCAGATCCCCGACTCGATCCGACCGGTTAACGCGCACCTGTTCCATCGATGATCGGTACGGCGAAGCCGTCTTTACCCAGTTTCTTGCCCGTTGACTACAGCAGAGCGAAGCTCTCGCCAGGGAACCGTCACGCGCCGGCGTCCGCTCCCGCCCCCGAAAAACCGTGAAGGTCCCGGAATTGCCCGCCACGGCACCCCGTCGAACGCGTCCCCTTCGGCGTCACCCGAGCTCGGTTCCGCTCAATTCTAATCGCCGCCTCGGCGTGCGGTGGTCGAGAACGGCAGCGGGGGAAAGTAAGTCGAGCGGGGCAACCGCAGCCACCGGCTTATCGTAGCCGCGATCTGGGTGACATAGACGCGAGGGGAAGATAAAGCACCCCCCTCAGTTGTGCGCCTGTCATCCCCAGTTTCCGGCCCGTCGGCCGGGCTGAGGCGGGGAAAACGCACCAGAATCGGGACCCGTGCATCATAGGAATGCGGGCTGCCGTGGGTTGTCCCCGTGGCGGGCCGTCCATTGCCCGGGATGCAGTAGGGACGTAGGACGACGACCACGTCGGGACCTATGGCGGGATGAATCGTTTGAGCCGCTTGCGCAGCCAGGAAATCCGTTTTGGAATAGTCCCCGTTGAGGAGGTCCTCGGCAGCGAAGGCTGCCGCTACATCCGCGTCCAGCTCCAGCGCCTTGGCGATGCGGCGCTGTACTTCCCCGAGGTCCAGGCCAAGCTCCTGCACTTTCTTGCGATTCAGGTACACATAGGGCCCCCACGCCGCCAGAAGAGCCCGTGCGCTCTCAGGATCGCCGGCGAGTTCAGCAAGTGCCTCCACCACCCGCGCACGTAGCTCGGTGAAGTCCACCCGTTTCGCATCGATCCCATGTGCAGCCAGGTGCTCCGGACACGGCGCCACCCCGTGATCGGCCGAGACCACCGCTGCCCAGTTCTCCGTCCCAACGGCACGATCCAATTGGGCAAAAAACGCACCGAGTGCGCGATCCGTACGGATCAGGCAGTCCTGGTACTCAAGGCTAAACGGTCCGTAGCGGTGACCGACGGCGTCCGTAGCACTCAGCCCAATCCAAAGCAGATCGGGCACCTCGTCCTGGCCGAGCCCTTCCCCCTCGATAGCTGCCTTCGCGAACGCAAGAATGTGCTCGTGCAGGAAGGGGCTCGAGTAAACCGCCCCTCCGAGCACGGGCGATGCCGCTTCCGGCATCCGGTGTGGAAAGGTCCGTCCGCCTTCGGGCTCACAGGGCCGATCGTCTACCGACTGAACATAGGCGTCCGGCTCCAGGGTAAGAGCCCACAGCGCGCCCGCGTACCGGCGGATGCGTCCCTCCTTGTTGAAGGCGACCACCCAATCCGGAAGCTTCCCCTCTGGCTGGTAGTAGGTGCTCGTCACGAACATGCCGTTCGTCCGGGAATACCAGTATGCCTGACCGCCATGCCCCGCCATGAGCACAGCAGACCGGTCCTTCCCGGCCACCGAAACGACTTTGCCTCTACCGGCGGTGGCGAGGCGTAACAGGTCGCCAACGGTCGGCACACGCAGCCTGTGGGGGCTGGCGCCTCCCCCGGGCGAACCAACTGTCCGATGGCGCTCGTCGGCGACGCAATAGACGGCGCGGCCTGTCGTGGGGTCGTACCAGCCATTGCCCACAATGCCGCTGTGGCGGGGCGTGAGCCCGGTGGAGATCACGCTATGGCCCACCGCCGTGACCGTAGCTGCCTGCGGGTACCAGGCGTCCTGATACCAGACGCCCTCGCGAATCAGGCGTTTGATCCCCCCGTCTTCGGGCAGAATTGGCTCGTAGAGCTCCAGCGCCCACTCCGGAAGTTGATCGAAGACCACCACCACGACAAGCCGTGGTCGCTCGGCCAGAGTGGACCGGTGGCACAGAAGGGCAAACAAGCCACAAAGAAGCAGAGCGCATCTTCTGGTCTTCATCGCGATTCCCTTTGGACGCAAGGCAGGTTCAGTGAGGGAATGGCTTGCCCCTCATTCTAGCCCGGGCCATCGACCGCTCAGCCGTTTGTCGTCGCCCCCAGTACGAGCTTCCGCGAACCGCTGTATCGCCCCCTTGGCGCGAAGGCAGTCGTCGAAATCGGCCGACGAATGGTCATGGTACGAAGGGGAGGGCATGAGACCGAGGCAACTGCCCTCGCATCCCCCTAACGTACAGAAGCATCCACCG
>JALSID010000415.1 GCA_026981825.1 Planctomycetota bacterium | reverse complement strand
TGGTGGGGAACGCGCCTTTGCGCACGCGGCCGGGTGTGGGCGCTGGCTCGCGGGTAATCCCTGCCCGCCGGGGCCCGGCGGGCGTACCAATGCGCCGTCGCCGGCGCGACGGCGGTCCGCCGCTCCCTTCGTCCCGCCAGGCGCCGGGCTCGGGGGCCGCTTCGGCCCGGGCGGGCCGAAGCGGCGAGGGAGAGCGCGCCCCATTGCCCTTCCCGTGGCGGGGGGCTTTTCTTTCCCTCGGCGGAGGTCATTTTTGCCACCGCTTGCTTGGTCGCAGCGCCATGGGGCGGACCTGTGGCCGGGCCGCGCTACCAGTGCGCCGTCGCCGGCGCGACGGCGGTCCGACGCTCCCCTTGCCCCGCCAGGCGGCGGGCTCGAGCCGCTTCGGCGAGCGGCGGAGGCGGCCAGACAGCGCGCCCCATCGCCCACTCTGCGACGGTCGGGCGTTCTTCCTTTGGTGGCCAAGGCATTCGAGACCACCACCCTGGCCACCTACCGCTCCGGCACGTGCGCCACCGCCCAGGCGTTGGTCGTGCTCTCCAGGGCGATCTCATCGGAGGGTTGCAAGAGCGTCTTGCCAAACTGCTGGAGAGCTCCTCGGTCCATGGAGACTTTGCCCTCTTGCAGGAGCTGTCCGTCTTGGTCTATGATGGCGATTGAAGGAATTCTTTGTGCACGTCGAGGCCGACGTAGGACCGTTTGTCGGGTTGGGACATTGCGATAGCCTCCGGAAAACCATGCCGGCGGGACAGGGTTGGGTGCGATCGCGGAGCCGCTTTTTGAGGGGGCTCCGGGACGCTGGGCCAAGCAGGCCCTTACCTCTTCGAGCTCGAAGCTCAACCGGGTGGGCCGCAGGGGCGCCCAGTTACGACGGCGGGCTCGAAGCCCATACTCTCACTCGGGCAGGCCCCGAGGTTACCCGGCCCTCAACCCTGTCCCTTTGCCGGCTGGTTCACGTTCCCACAACGGACGAATCGATCGCATCCAGGCAACCTCGTCCCAGAACCCGGTGGTTGTATTTTCGCTTGCCACCGGGTTGGGGTGCAGGTGCGTCGGGGCGATCCGACCATCCCTTCGGCCCGCGGTACTCACGCGGAGTATCGCTTGCGATTCTCCTTCGGCCTTCGGTGTGGTGGGGGCACCGCGTCTCTCAGCCGCCCCCATCGCACCGAGATCATACCCGTTATGATGCGTTTAACCGGCGGATAGCGTTCTATGAGGATCCGGATGGTCCGTTGGGGCCGGAGCCGGAGAGGTTCACGTTTGTGCTGCATGATTTGGGGCAGCCGCCGACGGCGGAGCAGGTGTCGCAAGGTGGGCTGGCGCCGTATGTGGACGGGGTGTATGCAAGCGCGGCGTTTGCGGCTAACCCGGTGGCGGACTTCACGGATGGGGACACTTCCGACGGGATCACGCCGGTGCTGACGGACCGTCGGTTGTACGGGGCGGGGATCGATTCGCTCCTGGCGCGCGAGGACGCCGCGGGGGTGGTGGATTTTGCGCTGCGGGACATGCTCGGATCGGTGAGGGGGTGGGTGCAGGCGGATGGGACGATCGCGGCGAGGTACGACTTTGAGAGCTACGGTATTCCCAGCAAGCCGGCTGATTTCAGCGGAGGGCGACGGTTTGGGTTTACCGCCAGGCCGGCCGTAGCGGCAGGAAAAGCGTGGCATCTCCGCGGCCGTACCTACGCGGCCAACCTAGGTCGGTTTTTGGCAATCGACCCACTGGTAGCTCTCCCCAAGCGTTCAGATTTCAGGCAGCCTTTGTCCGTGCGGCCATACGTTTACGCGGGAAACAATCCGAGGAGCTACGTGGACCCCCTTGGGCTGCAGGAAAAGGAAGCCGGCCTAGAGGACAAGGTCCAACCGCCGGAAAAGCCAGGCTGGCTAGATTGGATCCTGAACGTGCTTGATCAGTTTCTTCCCTGGCCGATCGCACCGGTCAAGGCTGCGGTCGAGGCCGGTCCAGACGCTGCTAAGATCGGCATTATGCACAAGCACAACAAACGTGTCATGCAGCAGTTGCTGGAGGAAGCTGCAAACCCGCTCAAGCCGGCGCGGCCGCCGGAAGAGGACGCGTTCAGGAGGAGAAACCGGGTTGCAGAAGAACTCAACAGGGCTGTGCCACCGAAATAGCTCGTTGCGGTGAGAGATGCGGTGAGAGAAAGCCTAACCGCCCAAGATCGCTCCGGCGGCATCGCGAACGCTAAGCAAGTTGGTGTGCCGACCAAAGGGGTTCTGAGCGTGCCGAGCACAGCCGCATTTGGAGCTTACACAAGGGGGCTCAGGGAATGGAATGGTCCACACAACGAGCGGGGCAGATCTGGAGGCTCTCTCGGGTTAAGCCGCGAGTCTTCGCGGCGCTATTCTTGCTGTCGTGCACGTTGGGTTCCGCCTTTGGCCTATTTACATGGCAAAACGCCATAGGGCGGAATCGCCCAGGCGCCCAATTAGCAACACAGATCGGTGTGGGTGCCCCAAGCGGCTTTTGTTTTTCCCCGAACGGGAGGTGGTTTGCGCTGTACACGCTCGAAGGAGCAGGGGCCCGTCTGTACATGGTCAATGTGGAGGAGCGGGTTCTCTGGTCGAAAGATCTCAATACCCCGGGCGATTCTGAACCGTGCACGATCGCGGTCACGAACGAAGGCCGTGCGGTCGTGGGCATGACCAACGGGGGGCTGTTCTTGGTAGAGGAGGGGGCTATACGGCGATTGGGCACGGTGGGGGGATCGCCAAGGCTAGCTTGGTCGCCCTCCGGCCAGCTTGCGATAGTGAGCTTGCGGCGGGGCTCCGCCACACTGGCAGTGACGACCGTGGACGAATACGGCCAGGAACCTTGCGTAGATCTGAAGCCAAGGCCTCGGTCCAGTCCGCCGTTGGTTGCGATATCTCCAACGGGTAACACGGTTGCAGTCCTTGGCCGGGACGGCGAGGTCTGGCTGTGGGACCGTGGTCACGTTTCATATTGGGACGTCCTGCCATCGGGTACGTACCAAGCGGCCGTCGTGACGGATTCAGTGCTTGTGATGCACACGGAGGAAGGGGATGTCTATGGCTGGTCGTGGCGACAGCCCAGAGAGCTGGTCTTGTGCAGGCTACCCGACGGTCGTCCCCACGACCTTCTTCTCACTCCGGCGGGGGAACAGGGCTGGCTGCACATCGTGACGCGGACGTATTTCGCGAGCGCCCAGATTGACGAGTGGTTGGCACTGGGCAGGATTGCGTTGCGTGCTAGGGAACAACCACCCCCTTTCTGCTTTGTGCTCGCGGCGGGCGGAACCTTGCAGCGCAGGACCCTGGCATTTCTGAATCCCGCCACGCGATCGCTGCAGTTCTGGTTTGCCGAGGACGGTTCTATCTGGGATACGGGGCTGAGGGTTTCCCCCGCGGTTTACGATGTTGCTTTGTCGGGCGACGGACAACGGCTGGCCTATTTGGTTGCAGGGGGGGTCGTTTACGAGGGACCGGTGACGGATCCCAACCGGCTGGTAGCCCACTGGAGTTGGCCGGCCAGCTTCCATCCATTCAGGCTTGCTTTCGTCGACGAGGCTGTGCTTCTGGTGGCCAGTCGTGAGGGAACGGTGCTGCGCATGCAGTTGCTGCCCGAAAAGGCGACCGAGCTCCTCGATGTGCCGCAGGGGGTCCGCGTAAGCAATGGCGAAGCGTCGCCAGCAACATTCCCCGACGCAGCCATTGGTATGACTGTTCTGCCCGATCGGCGGGTCGCAGTAGCATCCCGGAGCGGGTGGCTGCGGATCTGGAACGTGGTCAATGGCAAGCTGGAACGTGAATGGTTCGCCGGCGAGTTTGCGTTCCTGGGGCTATGGCGCGCCAGGCGGCCCACATCGATTGTTTCCTGTGGGCTAGCGCAGGGCTATCCGCCGCGTTATGCCATCTACGAATGGGCTACAAGTGGGCGCCTGAGGGAGCGCCGCGATCTTCCGCCGGAGCCCGTGCTTGCCTACGCAGTAGCACCGGATGACGGAGCAACAGCCGTCGCTTTTGCACGCAGCGGCTTTCCGGTCGTCGTTTACTCGCGCGCGGGGACCGAGATTGCGCACCTAACCGGACATCCGGACACCCCCACCTGCCTGACTTTCTGCAAAAGGGGACGCTACGTCGCTGTCGGCGGCATCAGCGGTTGGCTTTGGGTTTGGGACCTTGTGTCCCGTCGCCCCATTTTGAAAAAGCGTCCTCATGGCGGGCCGATCCTGGACTTGGCAGCGCAGGGGGATTATCTGGTTGCCGCCAGTCGCGATGGCACGCTCACCGTTTGGAGCCTCGTGCATTCTTCTTCGCGTCGGTAACGTGTACCGGTGCATTGCTTTTTGTTTGGCCGTCATCGTGAGGCATGGTGACGTCCCGCCGTGGCGAGGGCCCGTCCAGACGCGCTTCGCGGCGAACAGCTCGACGTTAACCTCCCACTTATCGGGCGCGGTTGCCCACGCAGTTACCGGGTGGCAGACCCACAGACGTTCCCGCTCCTGCCTACGTAGCGATCGGTCGCTTGTGGACGCACTTACGCGCCCGGGCATCTAGCTCTGCGAACCCTTCTCCTCGTGTAACATGGTCCCTGCCTGGTGAAACGCCTGCCACTCGCGCCGTACAGGCTTTGCCTGCGGACAATAGGGACGAAGAGACACACATTGGATCTTCCCCCGCTTGGACGCGACGAGCTCCTCGACTGGCGCTGCTTCGTGAATGGAGGCATTATCTAGGCCCTGTCTGAAAACCGTCTTGACAGCGCTGGTGTGGGTGGGAAGGATGTGGGAAGGATGATGAGACGGCCCCACGCAGAGGAGGCGAAGGACACATGGCGGTACGGACAATTTTGACCGATGCGGGCTGGGCAATTATCAAGGAGGAGCTTCCTCCGCCGAAGCGGACCGGGCGGCCCAGGAAGGACGAGCGCTTGGTGCTGGAGGGGATCTTATGGATCTTGAGGACGGGCGCTCCCTGGCGCGATCTCCCCACCGAATTCGGACCGTGGCAGACGGTCTATCACGTGTTTAACAAGTGGCGCAAGGAGGGTGTGTTGACCCGGATCAGGCGTCGGCTGTACGAGAGGCTGAAGCAGACGGGCCGACTGCACAGGGAACTCTGGTGTGTGGATGGCACGATTGTGCGTGCGCACCGGTCGGCCGCGGGAGCGAAAAAAAGGGGCGAGGTGAGGGGGGCGACGAAGCGTTAGGCCGTTCGCGGGGCGGATTTAGCACGAAGATCCACTTGATTTGTGACGGGAATGGGA
>JALSID010000414.1 GCA_026981825.1 Planctomycetota bacterium | reverse complement strand
GTGCGAGTGTTTCGCGGGACCGAAGCGGCGCTTGCCCACCGGCGGGGAAGCCCGCCGCCGCTTCGCGCGAAATTGCCGGGGGACATAGCGTACCGGAGCGAGGCGATCGATCGTTTTCTGATACGTCTCGGATCGAAAGCGGTGATTCCCTCGCGTGAGGGGGAGCATCCGGAACGGAGTCCGCTGACTTTCGACCGGGAGGCGCACAAGGGCGGGAATGTGATGGGGCGCCTGGTGGGACGCCTGAAGGAATTTCGTCGTATCGCCACGCGGTACGAGAAGAAGGCTACACACTACATGGCCATGCTCACACTAGCAATGATCGTGATCTGCCTTCGCCATATGGCGGGTTAACCCGTGTTCAGACAGAGCCTACAACACTTCGTAAGCCGTATTCCCCACTTTCTGTCTATCCCTCTGGTTCACGTTCCAGTTGCCTTAGCAACTCTTCAATCTGCTCGCTCAGGCGGGGGAGGTCTTGCTCCGCCGTTCGCCAGACTTCATCCCAGTCCAGGCCGAAGTATTCATGCACGAGGATGTTGCGCATGGCCACGACCTGGGCCCACGGGATGTGGCTGTGGGCGTCGTGAAACCCCTTGCCAAGCCTGGCCGCCGCTTCAGCGATAAGTTGAATGTGGTACAGGACCCACACTTGAAGTAGCTCGTCCTGCTCCGATGCCTCCCGCCCTCGCGCGGTGTAGCGCTGAATCTTGGCGATGGCCTCCAGCATGTCCCTCAGTCGCTCCTTGGGGGCCCTCATAGCGGAATTGCCTCCCGGAGCACGCGCTCCCGGATGCGTGGCTTGAGGCCACGCTCGCTGACGACATCCACGCCATGTCCCAAGAGTTCCTCCAGTTCCAGCCAGAGCCCCGCGTGGTCCATTAGACTACGGCCGGGCTCGAAGGAGACGAGTAGGTCAATGTCGCTTGCCTCATCCGCCTCGCCCCGGACCACGGAGCCGAAGACCCGAACGTTGTAGGCGCCGTATTTGGCGCACACCCGCAGGATCTCCTCCCGCTTCGCCTTCAGGAGTTCTTCAAGCGTCATAGCCGAGCTCTCTCAGTTCCTCCACATGGCCTCGTCCAGCCGGCTGGCCTCCTCCTGTTGACGGCGCAACTCTGCGACCAGCCGGCGCATCTTGTGCTCAAAGGGTTCGTTGTCCTCCTCTTGGGGAGGGGGTGGGTACCGGCCCGGAGGGTCAGGACCAGGGCTGCCACACTTCAAAGGTACTGTAAGGGCGCACGTTAGGGGTTGCCAAGGGGCTAGGCATGTGCGATACTGGCGGGTCCACAGGTCGGAGGAAGTTTCAGGAGAGCGACGAGATGGCCCAGGGTAGGCGGGTGCCGCTGGTGGAATTCTTGTCGCAGGTGCCGGACCCGCGTTGTGCAGTGTGGGAACTTGCGTCATCCGTTGGCCAGTGCGGTGACGTTGGGCGTTTTGTGCGACGTTGGCCGGGGTCAATTAGCTTTGCGTCGCTCCGGGCCGGCGCGCGAAGCGGTGGGTGAGCAGGCGCGACCCCCTGGTGGGTCCTCCGAAGGGCGGCTTTTCTTTGTTTCGACGGGGATGCTTTTTGCCCGCGCTTCTGGACGGGTATCACCTTTATTGCCTTTGGGGGGACCCCGGCCGGGTCGCGCTACGGATGCTCCGTCGTCGCAGCGACGGAGGTCCGGACCCGCCGGGCGGCAGGTTCGGGGCCGCTTCGGCGGGCCGCCGAAGCGGCTAGAGAGAGCACGCCCCGTTGCCGATTCTGCGACGGCCGGGCGTTCTTCCTTTGGTGGCCAAGGCATTCGAGACCACCACCTTGGCCAGGTACGGCTCCAGCAGGTCGGCCACCGCCCAGGCATTGGTCGTGCTCTCCAGGGCGATCTCATCGGAGGGTTGCAAGAGCGTCTTGGCAAACCGCTGGAGAGCTCCTCGGGCCATGGGGACTTTGCCCTCTTGCAGGAGCTGTCCGTCTTGGTCTATGATGGCGAACTGAAGGAATTTCTTGTGCACGTCCAGGCCGACGTAGCGGCGTTTGTCGGGTTGGGACATTGCGATAGCCTCCGGAAAACCATACCGGCGGGACAGGGTTGGGTGCGATCGCGGAGCCGCTTTTTGAGGGGGCTCCGGTACGCTGGGCCAAGCAGGCCCTTACCTCTCCGAGCTCGAAGCTCAACCGGCTGGGCCGCAGGGGCGCCCAGTTACGACGGCGGGCTCGAAGCCCATATTCGTACACGGGCAGGCCCCGAGGTTACCCGGCCCTCAACCCTGTCCCTTTGCCGGCTGGTTCACGTTCGGACAACAGGGGAGTCGATCGCATCCAGGCAACCTCGTCCCAGAACCCGGTGGTTGTATTTGCGCTTGCCACCGGGTTGGGGTGCAGGTGCGTCGGGGCGATCCGACCATCCCTTCCGCCCGCGGTACTCACGCGGAGTATCGCTTGCGATTCTCCTTCGGCCTTCGGTATCGTGGGGGCACCGCGTCTCGCAGCCGCCCCCATCGCAGCGAGATCATACCCGTTATGATGGCGAAGGCAATCTGATTCGGAAGACGAACACGGTGACGGGGGAGGTGACGGAGTACACGTGGGATTATCGGAACCGGTTGACGTCGGTGGTGCACAGGGATGCCAACGGCAACGTGCTCTGGAGTGAGAGCTACGTGTATGATGCGTTCAACCGGCGGATAGCGTTCTATGAGGATCCGGACGGTCCGCTGGGTCCGGAGCCGGAGGGGTTCACGTTTGTGCTGCATGATCTGGCGCAGCCGCCGACGGCGGAGCAGGTGTCGCAGGGTGGGCTGGCGCCGTATGTGGACGGTGTGTATGCGAGCGCGGCGTTTGCGGCGAACCCGGTGGCGGACTTTGTGGACGGGGACACTTCGGACGGGATCACGCCTGCGCTCACGGACCGTCGGCTGTACGGGGCGGGGATCGATTCGCTCCTGGCGCGCCAGGACGCCGCGGGGGTGGTGGATTTTGCGCTGCGGGACTTGATCGGATCGGTGAGGGGGTGGGTGGAAGCGGACGGCACGGTCGC
>JALSID010000413.1 GCA_026981825.1 Planctomycetota bacterium | reverse complement strand
CTTCTGCCAGCGCTTCCCTGGCCCCAGCGCCTTGGGGCGGACCCTGGGACGGGTCGCGCTACCAATGCGCCGTCGCCGGCGCGACGGCGGTCCGGCGCTCCCGTTGTCCCGCCGGGCGGCGGGCTCGGGGCCGCTTCGGCCGGCGGCCGAAGCGGCGAGAGAGGGCGCGCCCCATTACCGATTCCGCGACCGGCGGGCTTTTTCCCGCTCGGTGGGGGTCATTTCTGCCAGCGCTTCCGAGGCGCCAGCGGGTCGGGCGGACCCGGGGCCGGGTCGCGCTACCAATGCTCCGCCGTCGCAGCGGCGGAGGTCCGGTCCCGCCGGGCGGCGGGCTCGGCGGCCGCTTCGGCCGGCGGCCGAAGCGGCGAGAGAGGGCGCGCCCCATTACCGATTCCGCGACCGGCGGGCTTTTTCCCGCTCGGTGGGGGTCATTTCTGCCAGCGCTTCCCTGGCCGCAGCGGCTTTGGGGCGGACCCGGGGCCGGGTCGCGCTACCAATGCGCCGTCGCCGGCGCGACGGCGGTCCGCCGCTCCCCTCGTCCCGCCAGGCGGCGGGCTCGGGGCCGCTTCGGCCCGGCGGGCCGAAGCAGCCAGAGAGGGCGCGCCCCATTACCGATTCCGCGGCGGGCGGGCTTTTTCCCGCTCGGTGGGGGTCATTTCTGCCAGGGCTTCCGAGGCGCCGGCGCGTCGGGCGGACCCGGGGCCGGGTCGCGCTACCAATGCTCCGCCGACGGAGCGGCGAGCCTCCGGCTCGACGCCGGGCGAGGGTGCGGCCGGCCGCGAAAGCGCCTCGGCGCATGCGCGTGGGGCCGAGCGCAGGCGGGCGAGGCTTCCGACCCGCCGCGCCGCGGCGGGGAGGACGGGGGCTCGGACCCGGCTTCCGCGGCGCAAAAGCCGCACCGCTGGCTGAGTCCCAGAGCGAAGGGTGACCGCTTCCCGCCCAGGAGACGCTGCAGGCCGTGCGCTTAATCCGCAGCATACCGTGGAGCAAAGGGCCCGTCCGTGCAAGCTGTGACGGCTCGACCATGCGACGTGTACCATAGGCAGAGCGCCCCGGTGTTGCGTATTTCGCAGCGCCTCAGCACAGCCACAAACAGGAGACGAGCATGCGTGACGAACGCATTGAGAAGCTGGCCACCATCCTCATCGATCACTCCACCAAGCTCAAACCGGGCGAACGTGTGTTGATCGAATGCTTTGACCTGCCCGACCCCCAGTTGGCTACCGCTCTTGTTCGCATCGCCAGTGAGCGGGGGGCAACACCGATTGTCGTCACCAAGGACAATCGGGTGCTACGCGCCCTCTGGTTACATGCCACGGAGGACATGGTCAAAACGATCGGCGCGATCGAGAAAGAGCTCATGGAGCGCGTGCACGCGTACATCGGCATACGTGGTGCTCAGAACGTGAGCGAATTCTCCGACGTCCCCCCGGAACGCATGGAGCTGTATCGCACGTTCATCTGGCAGGCCGTCCATATCGATGTCCGGATTCGGCGGACGAAGTGGGTCGTCCTTCGCTACCCTACTGCCTCCATGGCCCAGCTTGCCAACATGAGCACGGAAGCGTTCGAGGATTTCTACTTCCGCGTGTGCACGATCGATTACGGGGCACTGGCCCGGGCGCTGGAACCTCTTGCAGAACTGATGCGACGCACAGATCGGGTCCGGATTACGGGACCAGGCACCGACCTGACCTTCTCGATCAAAGGAATCGGCGTCGTCCCCTGCGCCGGTGAGCACAACATTCCCGACGGCGAGGTCTTTACAGCCCCCGTTCGCGATTCCGTGAACGGTCATATCACGTTCAACACGCCGTCCATCTACGAGGGGGTCACTTTCGAGAACGTGCGGCTGGAATTCGAGGCAGGGCGGATCGTCCGCGCCACTGCGTCGTCTAACACGGATCGCCTCAATCGGATCCTGGATTCCGACGAGGGGGCTCGGTATGTGGGCGAATTCGCCATCGGGTGCAATCCGGCCATCCAGACTCCGATGAAGGACATCTTGTTCGACGAGAAAATCGGCGGCTCCATCCACCTTACCCCCGGCAATGCCTACGACGAAGCCGACAACGGGAACCGCTCTAAGGTACACTGGGATCTCGTCCTGATCCAGCGGCCGGAATACGGCGGCGGTGAGATCTACTTCGATGACCGCCTGGTCCGTAAGGACGGACGGTTCGTGCTGCCCGAGCTGGAGCGGCTCAACGGTTCGTTCTGACGCTCGCGCCGCCAGGGCAACGGGTTGGCAAGTGAGGACGGCCATGGCTGTTGTTTTGATCGCCACACTCGATACGAAAGGAACCGAAGCTCGATTCGTTCGGGATCTCCTGCGAGCCGGTGGTCTGGAAGTCATCACGATCGACGCCGGAGTCATGGGAGAGCCGTTGTTCACGGCTGAGATACCGAGGCAGGAGGTGTTCGCCGCTGCGGGCAAGGACTACGAGGCGGTCCGAGCCGAGGGGGACAGAGGGAAAGCGATCGAGGCAGCGGCTGAAGGGGTAAAAGCAATCGTTAGGAAACTCTTCGACGAGGGCAAGGTTGAGGGGGTGTTCGGCCTGGGGGGATCGGCCGGTACCACGATCGGCACCGCGGCCATGCGCGAGCTGCCGGTCGGTGTGCCCAAGGTGATGGTGAGCACTCTAGCCAGCGGCCAGACTCGACCCTACGTCGGCGTACGTGATATCGCGATGCTCTATAGCGTGGTCGACCTGGCCGGACTGAACCGGGTGAGCCGAAAGGTGCTCACAAATGCGGCGCGGGCGATGATCGGGATGGTGGCGCGGAAGGAAGAACCTGAGGCGGGCGAGGACCGCCCGATCATCACCGCGACGATGTTCGGCGTGACAACGCCCTGTGTGGAGGCCGCTCGTAAGCGGCTGGAGCAGGCCGGCTATGAAGTGCTCGTGTTCCACGCTACCGGTACAGGCGGTCAGGCAATGGAGTCCCTCATCCGCGACGGGCTTGTCGATGGGGTGCTGGACATCACCACCACGGAGCTGGCGGACGAGCTGGTGGGGGGCATCCTCTCCGCCGGACCGGATCGGCTCACGGCTGCCGGCGAGACCGGAACACCACAGGTCATCTCCACGGGTGCATTGGACATGGTAAATTTCGGGCCCCCGGAGACGATTCCCGAGAAGTTCAAGGCACGTCGCTTCTACCGGCACAACCCCACGGTGACCCTGATGCGCACCACCCCGGAGGAAAACGATCAACTCGGCTGGGAGATCGCCACGAAGGCATCCGCTGCTAAGGGGCCAACGGCAATCGTGCTTCCCCTGGGTGGCGTTTCTGCTCTCGATGCACCGGGCAAACCGTTCTGGTGGCCGGAAGCGGACGACGCCCTCTTCAGTCGGATCGGGAACGAAGTTTCGAGCAGGGTCGATCTGATCCGGATGGACCAGCACATCAACGACGCCGATTTCGCCATTGCAGCAGCGGAGAAGCTGCTGGAGCTGATCGAGCAGAAACGGGCCGGGGCGTACGTCAGCCCGTCGTGAGCTGTTCTGAGCTGAAGGTGTCTCAACGTCCCGAAGGTGTGGACGAAGCTGCTGCTGAACGTCGACTGGTTGCGAGCAATCGCTTGAGGAGGAGAAGTTAAGCGATGCCATGTGAACTGTCTCGATCGGAAATCCTGGCCAATCTGAAGCGGGAAGTGGAGCAGGGCAGGCCGATCATTGGCGGCGGTGCAGGAACGGGAATCTCGGCCAAGTGCGCCGAAGCGGGGGGTATCGACCTGATCATCATCTACAACTCGGGCCGCTATCGCATGGCCGGTCGAGGTTCGCTTGCCGGATTGATGCCTTATGGGGACGCGAACCAGATCGTCGTCGATATGGCCCGCGAAGTGTTGCCGGTGGTGAAAAAGACTCCTGTGCTCGCCGGTGTCTGCGGGACGGATCCATTCCGAATCATGAAGCACTTCCTGCCGATGCTCAAGTCAATGGGGTTCAGCGGCGTCCAGAACTTTCCGACAGTGGGGATCATCGACGGAACGTTCCGGATCGGCCTTGAGGAGACGGGCATGGGATACGACCTGGAGGTGGAGATGATCCGGCTGGCCCGAGAGCTGGATCTGCTTACCTGTCCGTACGTGTTCAATGAAGACGAAGCGAGGAAGATGGCTCAGGCCGGTGCGGACGTGATCATCGCCCATATGGGGCTGACAACGAAAGGAACGATCGGCGCCCGCACGGCACTCAGCCTGGAAGAGGCGGCGAAGCGGGTCCAGGCGATCCATGATGCAGCGAAGGAGGTGCGGGAAGACGTGCTGGTCCTGTGCCACGGGGGGCCCATAGCGGAACCAGAGGACGCGAAGTACATCTTTGAAAACACACGTGGCGTCGTTGGATTCTTCGGGGCAAGCTCGATCGAAAGACTGCCCACGGAGGTGGCCATTACGGAGCAGGTGCGTAAGTTCAAGGCGCTCCAGTTGAAGTAAAGGCACCCAACAGGAAGGGGGCCTCGTTGCCGTATCGGCGGGCATGCTTCCGGCCCTCGCGTTTAGGCGGCGCCGGGATCGGGGCACCGGTGCGTGTTCTGTAGCCGGCGGCGTCGCTTCAGGCGTGAGGGGGGCCGGTGTCGCTGAAGTGATGAAACAGCCAGGGTGGTCCCGAATTGTGGTCGGGCTGCTGCGGGCTCCCCTCATTCCGCGGGGGCTTTTGCTCGATTGCGGTGGGCCGTCGCGGCGGTCGCGCGGGGGCAGTTGGTCTGAAGCCCGTTGATTGCAGCGGATTAGGCTTGACAATCGGCGTTGGTTGTGGCAGAATCGAAGGCGTGAGGTATCATGGCCCGGTCAGTCCTTTCCCAAGCGCCGTGATGCTCCAGCATGTGACCGTTGGTGAAGGACTGCTACAGGTGCCACCGACCAGGGAGCAGTTGGACGTGGTCATGTACAGGAGGTGTCACGATGGAGGCCAAGAAAAGTCTGGCACCTGCCGCTCGCGCTGCTCTTCAACAAAACCCGATCGCGGCGCTGCGGAGCGTGGAGGTGTATGAAGAGGGGGGCCGTTTGATTCTCACCGGGAGGTTGAGGAGCTACTATCTCAAGCAGCTCGCCCAGGAGGCGGTACTCCGAGTTGTCGAAGCGGATGTCCAGATCCAGAACCGGATCGTCGTGGAGAAACGACCGGTTGTGGAGAGAGCGATCACGGTCGGAACGGTCCGCTTTTCCAAACGGGAGATCGAACTGTAGCGGCAACCTCCTGCAGTCGCTCCGAATCACCGGACTACAGCGACCGATCGCGTCTGTCCTTTCCGCGCTGGCCACGCACACCCCAGGGGGCGCGGCCGCAGGAAGCCGTTCGGTTTGTGAGGGATCACCGGTGGTAGGATTCGCGCGCACCCCGCTAAGAGGCATGTCTGCCGTGTAGCCGCTCGGTCTCTCCGTTCGACGCATCGCCCTGACGGCGCGAAAAGCGCGTCCTGCCGGGATGGACGGAGTTTGAGTTGTTCTCGCTGCGAAGCCGGCGATTGATCGCGCCGTCCGTGCTCGAGGCCGATTTGGCCGCCGGCGGTGGAGCGAGTTCCCTTTCGATTACAATCACCAGTGCATCCGCCTGTTTACGCGACGTCCCTCGTGTGGCGGGATTGCCGATGGATTTTTTCGAGTACCGCGACAGAGAGCTCTATTGCGAAGATGTACCCGTGCGTGAGCTGGCTGAACGATTCGGCACCCCATTGTGGGTGTACAGTGCGCGGACGGTGTTGCACCATTACGGGCAGGTCCAGGAGGCGTTCGCGGAGGCCGAACCGATCATCTGCTACTCGGTGAAGGCCAACTCCAACCTGGCCATTCTCCACCTGATGGCTCAGCACGGTAGCGGGTTCGACGTTGTGTCGGGCGGCGAGATCTACCGGGTGCTTCTCGCCGGCGGTGATCCTCGCCGCACCGTGTTTGCCGGTGTCGGCAAGTCCCCGGCCGAAATCGCCTACGCCATCGATCAGGATCTGCTGTTGCTGGAGGTCGAAAGCGAAGAGGAGGCAGAGGTCATCCGGGAGATAGCCGCAGAGAAGCAGAAGGCGGTCTCGGTGGCGATCCGGGTCAATCCGGATGTGGATCCGAAGACCCATCGCTACATCACCACCGGAAAAAAGGAAAGCAAGTTCGGCCTGGATCTGGAGCGGGCGGCAGCTCTGGCGGATCGGCTGAGGGGCGACCGCTGGGTACAGCTTCACGGGTTGCACATGCACATCGGCTCTCAGATCACGGATCCATCGGCGTACGGGCGTGCCGCGGCTCGGGTGGCCGATCTTGCGTTAGACTTGAAAAAGATGGGGCACGACATTCGGTGGTTGAACACCGGTGGCGGGTTTGGAATCCACTATCGCGGTCAGGAGGGTCGGCCGGCTGAGGAGTTCGCTGCGGTGATTCTGCCCCATGTTCGCCGGTGCGGTTGCCGCCTCCTGCTCGAACCAGGCCGGTTCATCGTAGGCAACGCAGGGATTCTGGTGAGTCGGGTGCTGTTTCGCAAAGAGGCCGGCGATCGGCGGTTTCTGATTCAGGACGCGGCCATGAACGATTTGGTGCGTCCGTCTCTCTACCAGGCGTTCCACCGCATCTGGCCGGTTGTCGTTCCACCAGGCCTTCCGGCGCCCCCCACGGACTACGAAAGCGACATTCCGGGAACGGTGCGCTGGGACGTTGTGGGACCGGTGTGTGAGACGGGAGATTTTCTCGCCCTGGACCGGCCGTTACCGCGGCTGGATCGTGGCGATCTGCTCGCCACGTTTTCCGCCGGCGCGTACGGCATGGTGATGAGCTCGAACTACAATTCGCGGCCAAGGGGGGCCGAGGTGTTGGTGGAGGGATCCTCGTTCAGGTTGGTGCGCAGGCGCGAGACGTACGAGGATCTTGTGCGTGCGGAGCTCGAAGCGGACGCTATTCCTCATCCGGCCGCTTCTTCCTGACGAGCAGTTCGATGGGACCGTGAAGCCTCCGCGAACGGACGCGTGGGGAGGCAAGGGCACGAATGCGGAGGTGCACTGGTGGTTCTGAGGTTTGTGCGCAGGCTGACAATTCTCTGCCTTTCGGTCAGCTTCCTTGCCGTGCTCCTGGTTGGAGCGTGTGCTCAAGAGGGCGAGGACCGCGGAGCACGGGCTCGGCCGCAGTTCGAGTTGCTCAAGTTGCCCCAGACGCCGCCGGAGTACTGGCGGGCAGCGCGGTTCATGTACAAAGTGGGCCAACTCGGCCAGGCGAAGCGGTACCTTCAGCAGTTTCTGCAGTCGAATCCCGACGACGAGTTGCTCGTGCGGCTGGTGGAATCTCCCGACTTCTCGATATTGCACGAGATGCGCCATTCGCCGGAGCTCGGCGATTTGGCTGCCGAGCTGCTGAAGCGGGCCGAAGCGGCGGTGCGACGACGGGCCACGGACCCGGAGCGGATTCGGAAGATGATCGGCTACCTTTCGAGGGGGGCGGCATACCGCGAATATGCGCTCAGGCAGCTTCGAGCAGCCGGAGCGGACGCCGTACCGCACCTGATCGCCCACCTCCGCGCACTGACGGATGGTCGCGAGCGGTCCGATGTGGTTGCAGTGATGCGTCGGCTTGATCGTCGCGCGGTTCCGCCGCTAATTGCTGCGCTGGAGAGCAACGATCCCCGTTTGGTGCGAGATGTGGGCCTGATCTTGAGCAGGATCGGCGACCGACGGGCACTGACGATTCTGCGGTACTTTGCGGAGTCGCCGGACGTTCCCCCCGGAAACCGCGCGTACCTGCGCGGCGCGATCGAAACCGCACTGCGGCGGAGCTACACGGCGCTTCCTTCTGCAGTTGACGAGCTGGTCGAACTGGGGCGCGACTACTATGCGGGGGCCATTGAGCTTCCAAAGGAGCCGGATGGGACGGTACGCATCTGGCGTTGGGTGCCACGGGAGGGGTTGCAATCGAGGTCTGTGAGTCCGGAGTATGCCCGGGTGTTTCTTGCCAATCGGGCGGCCCGGTTTGCTCTTCGGTTGGATCCTACCCGAGTGGACGCGGCGGCTTTGGTGGTGGCAACCCTGCTTCGGGCGGCGCCGCAGATCGATGGGAACGGGGAGCTGAACTGGTCCGATCCGGACGCGGCCGCCGCGATCTGGGCCGCGGCCGAAGCCGGGCCGAACGTGCTGGCCAGCGTGCTCGATCTTGCCATTCAGCAGCGTGACCGGCAGCTCGCCCTCCGGACGTTGCGGGTGGTGCGGGAGCTGGTCACGGTTCAGCACGTGGCCCCCACGGCGGAGTTGGGCAGGTCGCTAACGGGGGCCGCTTATTCGGCCGATCCGCGCGTACGGTTTGCTGCCGTCGAAGCAATCCTGAGCACCCGGGCGGCTCGTCGACTCGG
>JALSID010000412.1 GCA_026981825.1 Planctomycetota bacterium | reverse complement strand
CCACATGGCGCCTGGCACGCCGAACATCGGTTGTCCCATATCGCAAGTCACCACCGCCACTCGATGACCACCGGCAAGCAACTCGGTTGCCAGCCATTGCACTAACGTCGACTTCCCGGTTCCGACCCGTCCAACGAACAACGTGGTGCCCGTCCGAACCTCGTCCCTAAGGGCTTCCCACCCGGGTTCCGGCACGATCTCTGCAGCCACCTCTCCTAAGGGTTTCTCTGCCGCCAACCGACCGCTGTCGCTCACCGGTGCTCTCTCCCAGTTCACGAATCCGACTCTCTCCTCAGGTCAAACAGTCCCGCGTCTTGTTGCACAGGATAGATCACCTCTCCGTTTTCTGTCACGCGAGCGAAGGGAGGTAACTTGTGCTCTCGCACCTGACCCGGTCCGAGCACGTGGAAGACACGCCATCCGCGGGCCAGCAGGTGATCGGCAATGATCTGTCGGTGGCACCGCCACGGCATCGACTCGGCGCACATGATTGCTGTTCGCGCTCGGCGGGCAAGTTGTTCGAGCCGCTCAAGCGCTTGTTTCCCCTCCTGGTTGAGGAGGTGATCGGCGTACGCGTTGAATCCTTCCACACGCCAGCCACGGTTGGGCGAGTTGGCGGACACGCGGCCTCGTCTTCCACCCAGTTCAGGGAGATGCACGTATGCTATCCCCCGTCGCCCAAGCTCTTTCTCGAGCGGTTCGCGGCAGAAGTGAGGGAATTTCCGGGAGGTCGGGAATCGTCGGACGTCGACTACCTGCTCGATTCGGTGTTCCTGGAGCAGACCGAGAAACTCATCGAGCCGTCGATTGGAATGGCCGATCGTGAGAATCTCTGTCGGCTTCGCTGGGGTCGGTCCGTCCATAGCGGGTTCTGTCTACCATGCACCGCTGGTTCAGGTTTCCTCGTGTACGCCCAGTGTAGACGGTCCGCGCTGCGCGATATCCGTTCCGTAGACAGTGTTCTCGCCGGTTCACTACAAAAGGAGCCCGCCTGATTGTGGGGATCGTGTCGCGCCGCCGGGCGCTGACGCTGTTGGGGTGGAGATTGCACCAGGGAGACCCAGAGAGCACGGAGAAAAGAACCTCTGCGTCTCTGTGGTTTCACACGGCGCCTTTTCCAGGTCTGTCCGAATCTGCTTCGATTACTCCGGCGGTACCGGTGTCCTGGCGTTGGTGTTTCGGGCGGTCCAACGGCTTCGCACGCGACCCGGTTTCCAAACCGGCTGTGCTCCGTCAAGAGAAACTGGCTTAACTTCCCGTCTTCAGGCGAAGTTCGATGAGCAGGTCGTCCACCCAGGTACCGTCTTCGAAGAGGTCCTCTGTGATGTGGAGCCGCCGTACCCTGTCATCCAAGGAGGAGAACCGATCGGCCGGGATGCCCTTCCGTTCGGGCTCGTACCACCAGAAGTGTTCGGCGCCGTCCGCGTTCGCAGCATCGAAGGAGAAGAGCACGTACAGATCCTGGTCAGCGCTGTTCTCAGGGTTCTGCTGTACGGCCTCTTGGAGAGTGCCCCCTACGACATAGTAGAACCCGTACAGGGCACCCCCCTGAAGGGTGACGTCCGTATGCTGACCCACTTCGGTGTCGGGGCCAAACAGAACGATCGGGTTTGCCTGTTGCACAGCTTGCAGGTAGCCAGGGTCGCCAGGGACGACGTTGCCGAGGGCTCCAGAGGCATCATCGACCCGGAACAAACCGATCTCTCCCTTCGTCTCACCGCTGCCGTGGTGAGGCTTCGTCACCCGAGCTCGGAGCCCGATTTCGTTACCGCTCGGGGCCGATGCGCGCAGGATGTCTGAGGGGGACCCAACGGGAGCACCGTTGGGACGTACCTCGATGACGAGGTCGTTGTAGTCCCGGTCGCCTCCACCAAGCAGGTCCTCCCAGAAGTAGCTCACCACCCCTGTCCAGGGATCGGCCACACTGCGCGCGTGGTCAATCCCATCAGGGTTGGCGGCATTGACTGAGAAAAAGACGACCGGTCCGTCGCCCGGTTTGTTGCTCGGATTCTGGGCCAGCCACTGGTCTGCCGTTGCGTTTTGCACCAGGTAAAAGACCAGGTCCGACCCTGCAGGCACAGTGACCGTCGTTGACGCTCCGACGTCAGCGTCGGGTGCGAAGAGTATTTGCCGGGATGAGTGTTGCAGCACCGTCTGCGCGTAGTTCGGGTCGCCAGGTGCTACTCCACCGACCTTTCCCCCAGGTCCGTCCGCGATCACAACACCGATCTCGCTGCGGTAGCTGGCCATTCGGTCCGACAAAGTGACCGTGAGCTCGACATTGCCGCCGGGGTCGCCAGGTACGAAGTACGTCTGGTTGTAGTTAGGAGCAAACGTTAAGGTCAGCGGTTCGGATGGATCGGACGAGCCGGCATCGTCGCGCGCGACGGCTGTGAGCTCGTTCGGGCCGAGCCGCAGGGGGTGGCGTTTCGGGTTCAGAGTAAACTCGTACACGCCCTCCTCGACCTCTTTCGCCGTGCCGATCTTCGTGCCGTTCAGCAGAACATCCACCGTTTTCCCCGCTTCGGCCTCGATGCGCAGTTTAGGCCGCCGATGGCTGGTGTAGCCGTCCTTTCTGCCGGTGTCGGTTTCGTCGGTGAGGGTCGGGGCTGATGGGGTGGTCGGTACGGCACCCACCTGGACGGTGAATGTAATCAGGTCGCTGGTGTCCACACCGCCGTTGTCGGTTCCTCCGTCATCCTGGATGCGGAATGTGAACCTATCCTGGCCTTGGAAACCGGGGGCCGGCGTGTAGGTCAGAGTGCCGGCATTGGGGTCGAAATTGCTGATCGTGCCATGCGTCGGTTGATCCACGATTTCGAAAGTGAGTTGTTGAACCACGTCGGGGTCCCCATCATCGGCCTGGATCTGGATGTCGACCGGAGTGTCCACGGCAGTCTGGGCGGACGTCTCCAGTGCAAAGGGGGGATCGTTTACCCCTGCGATGAGGAGGGTGATCCGTTCCGTGTCGAACTGGTTCCGATGGTCGAGCGGCAGGCCATACCGTGCGTTTTGATCTCGAACGCCGACAATGAGATTGACGAGCCCGGCAACATCCTTGTTAGGGGTTATCTTGACGCGGGCCGTGCCATTGCCGGTGTTGGTGATTTCCACGGTGACGGCGTTGGATTCCTGGAATGTGAACGCGTCCCGGACAACGAAGGTCAGTTGGTCACCTTCCATGTCGGTTGCCTGGACATCGAATTCGACCGGTTGTTCCTCAAGCGTTTGCAGGTTGTCCAGATTATGCAGGAAGGGCGGCTCGTTGATGTCGTCCTGAATGACACGCAAGCGGAAGTTGCGAACGTCCGTGTTTCCGCTCGGGTCGCTCACCTCCACGCTCACGTCAACGGTTCCCGTGAAGTTGTCGGCAGGAGTTAGAAGGAGGACGCCGGCCTGGGGCGAATTGACGATTTCGGCATTGGTGATGGTCACGGGATTAACGGGGCGGTCGTTCGAATCGGTCTGAGTCGTGATCAACTTTGCGAAGGTGTCGAAGCCGGATACGAGTTGGCCGAAGATGGTGTGCTGGAAGTTCAGATGTTGAGGGGGGAGGTGGGACGGGCTTGCTTCCATGTTGAGGCTCAGGTCGAGGTCGGTGATGAAGAACTGCGAGTCGTTGGTGTCGTCTCCGGAGTTTGCCATGGCGAGCTGGCCGGCGCCGGTGAAGAGCAGCCTCGTGTCGAACTCGTCTTCGAATTGCACACCACTGCCGCCTGTGCCATTGCCGTTCGGATCGCCGCCCTGAGCGACGAAGTTATCGATGATCCGATGGAAGGTGAGGCCGTCGTAGAATCCGGACTGAACCAGTTGGGTGATGCGATTCACGGTGTTCGGCGTCATGGACTGGAATAAGTAGAAGAGCAGGGTGCCGCTGAAGTCGTTGCCATCGTGGTCCTTGCCGGTCACATCCAGGCGGAGCAAGGGGTCGCCGGTGAGGACGGTAGCGGTGACATCGGGGCTCGAAGTGGTGACGGTGTAGGTGAGGGCATCCCCCTGGGCGTCCGTGGCGTTGAGCGGTACAACGAGCGTTTTGCCGGAGGCTGTTGTAAGGTTACCGATGGGCGCCAGGAAGGGGGCATCGGGTGCCGGTATCGCCTCGTACGACAGGACAATCTGGTCGCCGTCGCGCAGGACGTACTGATCGAATGCATAGTTCGGTGCCCCGTTGACGTACATGAGCACTCGGTGGTCAGCGTCCGCCACGTTCCCCATCAGTTCGTTGGCGTTGAACGTGGCATTGGGGTTGTTGCCGGCCAGCCCGGCATTGGTTCGCCACACGGTGAAGAAGTCGCCTAGCGTGGGGAAGGTGTCGGCCGGCTGACCATCGAGCGGGTGGTAGTGCAGGACGCCGTCGGCATCATGGGTATGGGGGTTTGCGATGATTGCGTCCGCGGTGACGCCGATGTTGGCGGGAATGTCAACCGGTGTGTCGTTAACGAAAATGCTCAGGTGCTGATGGACGTGGTCGGTCAGTTCGTAACCCGGGTCGCCGTGCAACAAGAGGCGGCATTCGAGCTGTTCAAATCGGGGGACAAAACGTTTCGCCTGCCCGCGTCGCTTCATCGAAGTCTCCTGCGTGACCTCTCAGGACGCTACGCGCTGCCACAGCCAGATTAAAGTGATGCCTAACGGCGGCACCGTGACGTGGTCGATCGTCGGCGCCGCCCAGAAAGCAGCCGCGGTGCGGTTCTGTGGATGGAGTCCATCCCGCGCATTCTAACTCCCTGTCGTGGCCTGTCGACGGCCGGCGCCGTGCCTGAGGCGCCGGCGTCGGTAGGGAACTGCAACCCCTGTTCCGAAACGGTATCCCCTTCGTGGCAACGCCGCACTTCGCAGCGCAATCGGGTCATCTGTTGGGTGAGGTATCATCGTGTTTCGTCATCGGGGCGCGTCTTCTATTGCTTGGCCAGATCACGCGCCGGCCGGCCGCTCTCGTCTATCGCGGTGGCTGTGCTGTCCCGGCAAGCGGGCAGTGCAACAGGAGCTGATCGCCTGTCCGGAGCGTAGGACGGCACGGACGTTTTTGGTCGAGTTGCGTCAAGAGCTGCTGGGGACTCGATGGCGACGATAGGGGCGACAAAGGGCAATGGGCTGGAGCTGGTGATCAGGGTCTGGCGTTCGGGTAGGAAGCGGCCCGCTCTGCAGGTGCGGACTGCCGCATCACGGTCCCTCGCGGGTCTAGATCTTCCCATCCGGCGCGGTCTACTGTTGGGCGGCTTGGCTCGATCGAAGCGAGACTACCGGCAGATGTTGGAAACGGACTTCGAGCAGGCCGTTCCCGATGGAACGGGGGCAGTAGCGTGCTGCTGTCCGTGCTGATTGGGGGAGCTCGCAGCAGCGAAAGGCACCGTTTGCGCAACAAAAATGCGGGTTGCGCCAACACTTGGGCAACCCGCGAAGTGGGCGGGGGCGGAGTCGAACCGCCGACACGCGGATTTTCAGTCCGCTGCTCTACCACCTGAGCTACCCGCCCCGGTGGCTGCGAATAGTCTGAACTATTCTAGCCGCGTTGGGCAAGCGGTAAAGCCCGTCGCGCGCTGGGTGAGGCCAGTCCCGTATCCGGTCGGATCAGCCCGGTTTTGGACGACCGCTGTCCTCCAGGCCGGGGAGGGGATGCCACATCGAGAGCTTGCCGAGGACAGGCCGAGTGTTCGGCGGCTGCTGTGCCGTGTCGCAGTGCCGCCGTGACGCAAGTCCGGTTCTTGGGCGTGGCTCCCGTACTGCCTCTGGCGGCCCCGTCGCGACGCCCCCTTGAGTCCCCTGAGTCTTGATCAGCTTCGCGACGGTTTAGGTTTTCCGCCCTCTGGCGTGGGGCGGACGGCAGACTGCGCGGGTGCTGACGGTTGTGCGCCCCAAGCCTGGTGGCGTTCCAGAGGGCACTGCACCCGGGGGCAAGCTAGCCTTGTGTGGCCACGGGCTAGCACATCGACGGTCACCCGAGGCCACTTGCATAGACGCAACACGTTGTGGATGAGTTCCTGGGGGTTCACGTCCTATCGGGGGAACTGCTATGGCAATTTTCGATTTCTTTTCCCGTCGTGAGCGTAGCCGGCGTCGAAGGAACGTGCGGCGTCCGCACTTCGGTGTCGAGGAGATGGGCGGCCGGATTCTGCCCGGTCCTGTACCGTTGACGCCGCTGCCGTTCCCGATGCCCGAGGGACCGTTGCCATCGGCGGATGGTAGCACCACCGACACGTCGAGCACGGAAGACGCCACCACGTCCGCGGAGATCTCCACGTAGGGGGGACACGGCTGAGCCGGTGATTGGTTAGAGGCGGTCTGAGACAGGCACCCACGTCGACGCATCAGACGCCGCCTCACGACCCGCCGATCGGGCGGTCACGCTCCCCACCGGCGTGACCGCCCGTCTCTTCTCGGCGCACGGGGCGAAATCTGGTACACTGAACACGGTGATAGTTGGGCTCGTGGCCGGGTGGAGGGTGGCGAATGTCGGAGGCGGAGCGCGAGCTGCACGAACTGTTGGAGCGTGCACGTCAGGGTGACGAAGAGGCGGCACGGCAACTGGTGGCGCGGTTCGAGCCGCATGTCCGCCGGATCGTACGCACGCGCCTCCCGCAGCGGCTGCGGACCAAGTTTGACTCGATGGATTTCGTCCAATCCGTGTGGGGGGACGTCTTCTCGAGGCTCCAGAGTCGGGACGTGGAGTTCAACTCCCCCCAGCAATTCGCCAATTTTCTCGCCGTCCTGACCCGAGGCAAGGTGATCGATCAGGTGCGGAAGTTCGTGGGCGCGCGCAAGTACGACATCAGCAAGGAAACCCCCGTCGACGCCGCCGAAGAAGGTGCCGAGTTGCTCCAGGGCCGTGATCCCACCCCGAGCCATGTCGTGGCCTCCCGAGAGGAATTCGACGCACTTCTTGCCCAGCGGAAGGAGCTTCACCGCCAGATTCTGCTGCTCCGCGCCCAGGGATACACTTTTGTGGAGATTGCCCAACAACTGGGGTTAGACGAACGGACCGCCCGGCGGGTGGTTCAGTCCGCTCAGGAAGAACTCAAGCGATGGCGCGATGAAGCCCAATGAAGACGTCACCGGGTCTGCTGCCCCCCCGTGGGCAAGTAGCTCCGGAGGCCAGGCACGGGACGTCCCGAGCCTGAAACAGCTTGCCGAACAGCACAGTTTGCCACCCCTGCCACTTCTCGTACGCGCCGTTGCCGGAGAGATCCGCGAGCGGATCACGCGAGGCGAGGCAGCACGCGTCGAAGAATACCTGGCCCGCTACCCAGAGCTCGCAGCCGACCCCGATCTGCTCCTGGATCTTCTTTACGCCGAGTACTGTGCGCGGCGGGATCGGGGAGAACGGCCAGACGTGGCTTCCTATTACCAGAGGTTTCCACATCTGGAAGCCTCGCTGGGCGGTCTCTTTTGCCTGCACAGCCTGGTGGCAGGCCATGAAAGCGTTTTCGACCTCCTGGAGGGGAAGCAACTTGACTTCCCTGGCCCAGGCGAGCAGTTCCTCGAGTTCGAATTGGTCCACCAGCTTGGACAAGGCGCTTTCGCCCGCGTTTACCTGGCCAGGCAACCGGAACTGGGGGGCCGTTATGTTGTACTCAAAGTCACCCGGGGGCGTACTCACGAACCCGCGACGCTCGGGCGGCTGACGCACCCGAATATCGTGCCCGTCTTCAGCGTCCATTTCGATCAGGCCACCGGCCTGACCGCCATCTGTATGCCGTACCAGGCCGCCGTCAGCGTTAGCTCGGTGGTGGCACGTTGGGAAACGGGGCGCCCGCGCCAGGCCAGTGCCTGGACGGAGACGGCGCGGCGCCTTCTCGAAGGGCTCCCCGATGCTGCACAGCCGGTCCCAATGCGAGATAACTTTCCGGGAAGTGGCAACTTCGTCTGCGGCACTCTTTGGCTGATGCGCCACTGTGCCTCCGCACTGGCTCATGCCCATAGCAAAGGAGTCCTGCACCTCGACCTGAAGCCCTCGAATTTGCTCATCACACGAGAAGGATACCCATTGATCGTGGACTTCAACCTGTCGTGGAACGAGAGTCTCGGCGACGGGCATGAGACCCTCGTCGTGGGGGGGACACTGCCGTACATGGCGCCGGAGCAGATCATCGCCTTGATGCAACACGTCGATAGCGGTGCCGGCGAAGCAAGGCAGAACATCGATGTGCGTGCGGACGTGTTCGGCCTTGCCGCGACCTTCTACACCCTGCTCACGGGGCACCTGCCGTTCCCCACCCCAGAGCCGGTGGAGGACCGCCACCGCTTGCTCAAACAAGTCCTGGACAGCAGGGGACGGCCTCCTGAGCCTCCAGAGAAGCTGAATGCAGCCATACCTGCGGACGTCAGCGCGCTGATCCTGAGCTGCTTGGCCTTGGAGCCCGACGACCGGCCTG
>JALSID010000411.1 GCA_026981825.1 Planctomycetota bacterium | reverse complement strand
GTAACGGCAAGCAGCGCCTTGTTCGCCGTCACCACGTGCTTGCCGTTACGGAGCGCCCGGCAAACCACGTCGTAGGTGCTCTCCACGCCCCCCCACAGTTCCACCACCACATGGACGTCCGGATCGTCGACGGCCCGGATCGGGTCACTCGTCAGCACCGTGCCTTTCGGTAGAGAAATCCCGCGATCCTTGTCCACGTCGCGCACGACAACGTAGCGAAGCTCAAATTCCAGGCCGGAACGTCGCCTGAGCCGGTCCGCCTGCTCCAGCAACAACCGGGCTACACCGGTACCGACCGTACCAAGGCCCAGAAGGGTTACCGCCACCTTCTGCATCTGCGGGCTCCTAGTGCCGGATCCAGCAGTTCCTTCAGCCGCGTTCGCCAGCCGGACAACATGCGACACCTGCGGTTGAGTCAAGGGGATGGATGATTGTAAGACCATGGTCCGACCCGCTTGCAAGTTTCGGCGGTCGCCGATCCGGTCCGCCGGAGGGCCGGCAAGCACCACCCCGATCGCTCTTTTCTCCGACCTGCCCGTCAGCGATGCCGGATGTTCGGACCAAGCCGATTCGGCCGCCAGAAGCGAGCCGCCCACCTTTTCGGCGAAGTGTGCTAAACTGGCGGTAGTCCCTCATGCGGGAGAGCCGCCGCGCACGCCCACAGGCGTGCCGACCGCCCCTTACGGTCCATCCGGAAAGAGCGCTTTCCACT
Organism: Planctomycetota bacterium; assembly: GCA_026981825.1. GTDB lineage: Bacteria > Planctomycetota > Planctomycetia > JALXBF01 > JALXBF01 > JALSID01. The sequence continues at coordinate 7,669 of JALSID010000411.1, read as the reverse complement.
AACAGCGACGACCTTCTGAGCAGTGCAGGACGGGTCGAGGGATTCGCAAACCGTTACCCACACACAGCCACGCGCGGTGAGGCCACAGATGGATGCGATTCTTCATGTTTTGCGCCGCTTGGTCGCGGTTTCGGTCGCGTTAGCCGTGTCTCTAGGCTCGGCCTATGCCGAGGATTACTTCCTCACCATCGGTGGCGGACCGACGGCGACCAACAACCAGGTCTCCCTTGAAAAGAACGTCCTCTACATCCAGAGGATCCTGGCCGCTGCGGATGTTCCTCAATCGCATCAGATCTACCTGTTTGCAGACGGTACGGACCCCGGCCGCGACCTCCATGAGATCGACCCACATCTGGTGTCAGCGCTGCCGCATGCCTTACTTGCCAGGCTGACCGGCAACACCCGTCACTTCGAGTTCAAGTTCCGCTCGAACGAGATCCCGCACTTGAGGGGGCCTGCGACTCGAGCCAATGTGGTGGCCTCGTTGCAGGAGCTGGCAAGCCGCACGAAAGCCGGAGATCGTGTCTTCATCTATCTAACCGGCCACGGGGGCAGGGGCAAGCCCACCAGCAACGGGCGCTTCTACCTCTGGCATAACGCCAGCATGACAGTACGTGAGTTTGTCGCCGAGCTGGACCGCTTCAAGCCCGAGGTTAAGGTGATCTGTGTTATGGTCCAGTGCTACTCGGGCTCGTTTGCGAACATCATCTTCGAAGGCGGCGATCCCAAGAAGCCGACGGCACCACACGCACGCGTTGGCTTCTTTGCAACCGTGGAAACACGGCCTGCTGCGGGTTGCACCCCAGACATCGAAGAGGAGAACTATCGCGAATACTCCAGCTATTACTGGGCAGCGCTGTTCGGGAGCACGAGAACCGGGAAGGGGTTGGAAATGCCCGACTACGACGGCGACGGCGTCGTTTCGCTGGACGAAGCGCACGCGTTCGTGCTGATCGAGGGGGACACAATCGACATCCCCGTCAAGACCTCCGAAGCATACCTGCGTCGTTTCAGTCCCCGCAATCGTGAAGGCGCGGTTTCCCTTGATCAGCCCTACGAAGAGCTCCTTGAACTGGCCGACCCAGTAGATCGAGTTGTGCTGGAGAAACTGAGCGAACAGTTCAAGCTGACCGGCTCGGACCGCGTGCAGCAGGCCAAGCAGTTGTCTGCTCGACTGCAGAAGCAGCGGCAACAACTGCTTCAGGAAGCGTCGCGCCAGTCTCGAGCGGCGCGGACTCATGCCCGCACCATCTACGGTGCAGTTGTGGCGAAGTTCCCGGAGCTGCGCAACGCGTGGCGCCCCGACGCCCATGAGTTGCTCCGCACAAAGGGGGAAGAAGTAACCAAGTTTATCCAGTCCCAGGCGGCTTTCCAGGCGTTCCAGTCCGCTCACGCCAAGGCCGAATCGCTCCGCGCCGAAGCCCTTGAGAAGGAGCGTCAGTGGGCTCGCCTGCAACGTTTCCTGCGGGTCCTCGAAGACGTGGTGCTCGAAGCCAACCTGCGAAAATTTTGCGAAGAGAAGGTGGTGGCCCGCTACGATCGGATCCGTGCCCTGGAACATGAGCCGTTCCTCAAGTTCGGTTCTAATGCTGCGGGCCAGCCCCATGCGGGGACCGACCACGCCCCGGGGCATCCACACACCACCTCTGCCGGCGGTTGCCGGTAACGCATTGGTGAGGTCCGAAGAGGGGATCAGCCGGAGGTCCACGCAGGTTACGGGTTCGTCAATGAGTGTCGCTTCGGGGAAGAGGGGGCTTCTATTCCGCTGACAACGATCCGGTGCCGTGCCGGGCTCAGGGCGATCTCAACGCGCATTCGTCCGGCGGCCCGGGAGAGCCGCACGCGTTTGCCGTCCACCCGCACACCGGACGGAGATTTCGCCAAGGGGGGCAAGTCGAGACGCAGATGCACAGGATGGTCAAGCCCCCGTAGGTCAAGGGCTACAACGTACCCGCCGTCGGCCTTCTCATAGCACAGGTCGAACCGTTCGCGTTCACCGAAATACAACCCACGGGCTCTTGCCCTACGAACTACAGAAGGCAAGTTAGGACGCAGCCACAGGGTACGCCGCGGAGCATGGACAGAGACGCCCAGAAATCCGTCGATCAGGATGTTCACGGGCAGCAGGTGTGAGAACATCTGGTGCTGCACCGCTCCCGTTGCAAGCTGGAACCGGTCCCCACGAAGTAGCTCAGGCATGTGTCCGTTCGTCTCGGGAAGGAACATCGCGCCTAGCGCTTGTTGCCATTGCTCGTAGACGTCGCCGTTCCAATCGCTTCGCAGCGCGGCGAGCTGGACACACGCCGTCCAAACTGGCCACACGCTGCCCAGTTGATAGCTGTCCGGCGCGTACTGCTCGTCCGTCTCCGGTACCGTCCGGATGCCCCAGCACGTGGCATAGCCCGGACCAAACCAGTGCGACACTGTGAGGCGGACCCGACGTCGTGCAAAGGCTCCCAGCCAGAACGGTACCCCCGCCTGGGGGAAACAGTGAGCGATCCGAGCGCCGTTCCGCCGATATCCCCAAAAGAACCTTTCCTCTTCCGGGTCCCAGAAGGTCCGTTCTAAAGCGGGGGCATATTGGTCGAGCCGTTGCCGCGCCTCCAATTCGGTCGTTTCATCCCCCAGGTAGGAGGCCATGTCTGCCAGGGCGCGGAGGGCAACCAGCCACATGCCGTTGGTGAAAAGGTCGCGGTCGATATCGATGCTGGCCTCCGTCCCTCCCCACTGTCCCGGCCGGACGACAAACAGACCGCTCTTCTCATCGACCTGCCTGGTGCACCACCGGTAAGCGCGGAGCAGGGCAGGCCAGTGGTCAGAGATCAGGCGGCTATCCCCGGAGGCACGCCAGTACAACCAGTGGCCGACGATGAAGAACGGACCGGAATCGGCGTGCATGTAAGCGTACGGGAACTCACGGAAGAACTTCGGCCAGTACCGCAACGACTGGGTCACCTCATGGACGGGCTTGCCCCCGCTGGCCTGATAGCGGGTGAGCATGCGAAGTGCGTCACGCACCGGTGCAGTCATGCCCAGCCGGGTGTAAGCCACGTTCGCCAGCATCGGCTCATCAAAGAACCAGGCGTATCTCGGCCGCAGGGGATCGCGGTCGGCGGGGCCGTAGCCGGAAATGAGTCCCGGTCCCATGTCAGGATTGACCACCCATAACCGGTGGAGGCTGATGGCGCTCCAGGCGAGCGGGCGGAAGAAGCTTCGGCTGTCGAACCGTACATCCGGCAGTGAATCCAGGACGCGGCCAAGCTGGCCGCCACCGGGGAGCAGTTCTCGAACGTGCACTGCATCGGGTATCGCCTTCCCGTGCTGACCAGCGACGAACACGAGCTTTGCCGGTGGCGGACCGGTAAGACGGACAAGAACCCGGTTCTCGCTGGTGGTGAACGCAGCGCGCCCGTGTGGAGCCAGCACGCGGAACACGACGTTAAAAGCGCGGGATCGCACCTCAAGCTGGCCCGGAGCGTGGCGAACTTCTCTCTCGGCGGTCAAGCCACCCCGATGCATCGGTAGGAGAACGGGTTGCAAGTCGAGCAGGATGCTGTCTTCGTCCGTCCAACCGCCTTGCAGCTCCAGAACGGTCGCGCAGGGTGCGTCTGTACCGCAGAGTCGAATGCGGCGCGTGGCCTCGGGGGCGACTCGGAGGAGGAGCTGCTGCTCGAGGGGAGTCGTCAGGACCGTTCCCTGTGCATCACGTAGATCTATCGACCGTTCCCCGACCCGAACCGTCAGGCGGTTGATCTGGGCCAGCTTAAACGGCCAACGCCACAGTTGGATGCCGCTCTGCGGCGTCCCCCATGCCGCCTGATGGGGGCAAGTCGCCTCAAGGAACGACTCTGGGCGGAGCGGTGTCGTGATCGTGAGGTTCGCGCCCTTAGCGGGCGCTTGCTGTTCGCTCGCGCTCGCGCCGGCGTGGGCCTCGGACAGGCCGAGCAGGGAGAGCAACACGCAAACAGCCCGGCACAGCACACTGCGGCGGCCGATCCCTGCCGCGCAGGGGAGCCGCGTGATTGGATGCGAGCGAACGCCTTTCCGTCTTCCGGAGCCCTTGCTTCGGTGCATGAACAGGATCGCCGACCGGTAGAGTTTGCTTGTTGGGGTTCTGCTTACCGACCCATTATCGTCTGTTATTGCCATGCGAACTCGCTGTCTCACCGAAGCAAGGCTTGCGGTGCGTAAACCGCCGAAATGGGGGGATCCCGAAGGGCAGAGTCGCAAGGCAGGATGGACTTATAATTCCCGGTCGCGGTTCCGACAGAAGCCCCGGTAGCTCAGTAGGACAGAGCAGCGGTTTCCTAAACCGCAGGTCGCAGGTTCGAGTCCTGCCCGGGGTGCTCGCAGATCACAAGGGGCGCGCTGCGGGTCCGCACCGGCAGCGGTCACGCTCCGACGGTGCTGCGGCCGAAGCGCGGTGCGTCCACGCCGTCTGCCAGCCCCATGGGGCAATGTTCGGTGTGACGATGGCCGCCAGCATGGGGGAAACGCTGTCCTGCTTTTTCAGTAGTTCCTGGCTGCACGTCCTGTCCTTCCCGGTTCGTGGAGAGGCATGTCCGGAGCGGTCGTGCGCGGCGCTACGGGCATCCAACCACCGGTCTCACTCCGGTCCACGGGATGTTGTCGGTGGGGCCGTTGTGCCACCCTTGACTCCGTACTAAGGTACGGGCCTTATGCTAGGGTGGAATGGGGACCGGCGTGGAGTGTAGACATGGGGCTGCGAACCGGAGAAGTCGCTCGTCGAGCCGGCGTGCACGTCGAAACGCTGCGGTTTTACGAGCGGAAGGGCATTCTGCCCGAACCGCCACGTCGAAAATCTGGGTACCGGGAGTATCCACCGGAGACGGTCGAGCTGGTGCGGTTCGTCAAGCGGGCGCAGCAGCTTGGGTTCTCACTTCGCGAGATCCGCGAGCTGCTCAGTCTGCGGGAGGTACCCGAGGGGGCGCGTGCCAGGGTGCAGAGCCTTGTGGAGGAAAAGCTCCGTGAGATCGAACACAAAATCCGCCACCTGGAGGCAATGCATCGGGCCTTACGGGAGCTCTTGCACGCGTGTCGGTGCACCGGGCGGAGCGCGCGTTGTCCCATTATCGAGTCGTTGAACGGCTGTCCCACCTGCCGTGCCGACGGGGATCAGGAAAAGTCGCTGGGTAAGAAGGGAGCCACGAGGTTACCCTGAGGAATCGAAAGCAGAATCAGACCACATGCCCTGGGCGGTGGTAGCAAGCGGTTCTGGAACACAGGGGGCAGGTGATGGCTTGTGCTTGTCAGGGTTTCGGTAGGGGCGCCGCAATCCTACTTTCGGCAGCCTTTCTTTCCGGCGTAGCGGGATGCGGTTCGACGGCTGGCGACCTGAGTGGGCCGGCCAGGTTCGGACAGGTGCCACCGGAGTCGGTTGCTGTCGAAGAGATCCGGGCGCTGGCGAAAGTCTCACCGGGCCAGGTTGTGGGGGTGGAAGGTCGCGTAGTGCAGCAGTGCCCAAGTGCCGGCTGCTGGTTCCGTGTGCAGGACGGCACCGGTGTGGTGCTGGTGGACCTGAACCCCCTTGGCGCCCGGCTGAAGAGTCAACGAGTCGGCGAGGCCGTTCGTGTAGTGGGGCGAGTTGAACGGGTTCAGGGCCAATTGCGCCTCGCTGCGCAATTCGTCGAGTTCCGCGAAGGTGATGGGACGGGTCAGACGGAGGCGGCAGACAACGGTGAACGAGCGCGGTGAGCGGCGCACGGCTTGTGGGTGCGGGGGGTGGTGTGGGGGGCTTGCCGGCACGCTTGGCTGCTCGGCCAGGCGTCGTGGCTTGTCGGATCGGTTCAGCGTTGGTGTGCTGTTGTGGTGGTCGCCTAGGTGGTCATTGGTTTGTGTACAGGCTGTGCAGGCAGGTGGCGGAGAGGGGACGGACCGATCGGGAGCGCAATGATGCCAACATTAGCTGAGATCCAGGAAGCGTTGACAAGTCTGACGGCACCGTCGCCGTTGGCCCTCGTCCTTGCCGCAGTGGCGGGGGCGCTCCTGGTAGCGACCCCCAGCGTTCTGGCCATGGTGCCCGTGATCATGGGGTATGTGGCTGCAGAGCCGGGGATCAGCCGTGGAAAGGCGGTGACCCGAAGTTTGGCGTTTCTGGTGGGCACTGCAACGACGTTCGGGGCCTACGGGTTGGTGTTCGGGTGGGCAGGAGCAAAGCTCGCTCCTCTCTTTGGCCTCAACGGTTACCTCGTGGCGGGCGTGGTGATCGTAGCGCTGGGGCTCGTTGTGCTGGGTAGGGTGCGGCTTAACCTCCCGATGATCCGCCTGCCCGAGCGTAGGGTGGACAGCCTGGCGGGAGCTTTCGTCCTCGGGCTGCCGTTTGGCTTGGCAGGATCGGCCTGCCCGTGTTCCATGCCGGTGGTTCTGGCCATGCTCCTGTATGCGGGCAACGTGGGCAGCCCGTTGTTCGGAGCGCTGCTGCTGTTCGTTTTTGCGCTGGTGCGGGGCATGCCCCTGTTGGTGGCCGGAGCGTTTGCGGGGTTCCTGAAGGATCTCCGTCCGGTGGCGCGTTGGCGATCTGTGCTGGAGACGTGCGCCGGCGTCTTCCTCGTTTTTCTGGGGGGTGCATTTATCGCATTGCGGTTTCTGTAGCGGAAGGTTCTCTCTGCCGCGGTTTGGCCGTTTGGTTGGAACGAGTTGAGCAATGGCACCGAAGCTAGGTGAGCCGACAGCGTGGGTTCGGTTTCTGATCCGGGGCGAGCCCAGGCTGCACTGCAGCGGTTGCGAGGAGCGGGTCGCACGGGTGCTCCGCCAACTGGACGGCGTCCGAAAGGTGCAGGCCAGCTCGGCCACGCAGCAGGTCGTCGTGGAATTCGATCCCGCCTCACAGCCGGCGGAATCGATTCGCGCGGCGTTGGAACGGATGGGCTATCGGGTAGAGCTGGCCGACCGCGAACAAAGTGGGGACGAGCCGAGCTGGGCCGAAGCGATGGCTCCGGATCCCCCAGTGGGTTTCAGGCCGCCTTCCTCTGCAGAGGAGGGGAGGAGCGACCGAAAGGACAATCGGGGAGAGCGACGTCTGCGCCTCTCTGGGGGGCGGTCTGAGTCGGGCGAGGGATTCGCCTGTGCCGTAGGCTCGCGGGGGGATGAGCGGTTCCAGAAGCTTCAGGTCAAGATCGGTGGCATCGAGTGCTCGTTCTGCGTGGGCACGATCACGAAGGCTCTCCTCCGCATGGACGGAGTGGCAGAAGCGCACGTGAGCATGGCTCATGAAGAAGCGCTGGTGCTGTACGATCCGGCTCGCGTGACGGCCACGGAGATCAAGGAGACTCTGCGCGAGCTGGGCTACACGGTGCGCGATGTGGGCAAGGAGCGGACGTTCGAGGAGCAGGAAGCAGAGCTCCGTGCGGAACGCCGCAACCTCTACCTGGCCGCTGCCTACAGCGCGGTGGCGTTGAACTTCATGATCCTGATGTGGCTGGATCTGCTGGACATGGATCGCGCCTGGCCGCTCCTGATCTGGCTGGCGCCCAGTTTGGCTTTGTCGACCATGTTCGGGCCCGGCTGGAGGTTCATGACGGTAGCGTGGGCGAGTCTGAGACGTGGCATCTTGAACCAGCACGTTTTGATGGAATTCGGTGCCTGGGCGGGGCTGATCGGCGGTTTCCTGGCGTACGTGGTGGACTTTCCCGAGTCCCCGTTGTCGCGT
>JALSID010000410.1 GCA_026981825.1 Planctomycetota bacterium | reverse complement strand
ATCCTCTCTGAGCACATGCATCTCTTCCTGGCACGGGATCTGGTGGAAGCCGAACAGAATCTTGATCCAGGTGAGCAGGTGGAGCCCGTTATTCTCGGGTTCGCGCAGGCACTGGAGGGGATAGAGCGCGGAGAGATTCATGACGCGAAGACCATTGTGGGCCTGCTGTATTGGGAACGGCTCATACGAACGGGCCGGGCGGCGGCAACGTGGTGACGGGGCTTGCCCCCACGATTCGAGCCGATCTAGCGAACTCAGGCGGTGGTGGGTAGGATAGAACATTGAGCGCCGCTGGGTTGTCCCGGTGCGGGTTCGCTCTGGACAGATTGTGCGCCTTTCACCAGGATGTTGGCGGGCACCGGCCCGGTGCGGCGCTCCGTCACGATCCGCCACGGTCGGCTCCCTGATCGTTACCCGGAGAACTTTGTCGCGGTTTTTGGAGACACACCGAATGACCACAGCGGGCAAGGTGCTGTCGGTGATCCTCCTGGTCCTTGCCGCGGTCTACTTCTGGCTTGGCGCCCACGTCCTGCAGTTGCGGAAGAACTGGGCCGAGCGGGTGCAACAGCGGGAGCAGGAGATCGCGGCGGAGAAAGAGCGAATCCAGCACCTGCTGGAGGGAAAGCCGGACGCGGTGCAGGCCATGCGTCAGGCACAGGAGGAGCTGCGCGAAGCTCTGGACAACTTCTTCAACTCCGACGCCCCCCAGCGTCTCGTTCAGCAGCGGCGGCGCTGGAGCGAGCTCGTGGCGGAACCCGATCTGGCCCAGCCTCAGGAAGTGCAGGAGGTCTATAACAACATCCGACAGATTCAAGCGGAGATGGATCAGCTCGCTCAGTCGATCGAGGAGAAGTTCAATCAGCTTCTCTCCGAAGTGGCCCGTGCGTCGCGAACGGAGGGCGGGCTGGGGATCGCCCAAATCCGGGCGATTATCCCCCTTATCCGTGACGCCGCGGATGTGATCGAAGCCTGGCGCCGCGACCGACAGGCGATCTTCGAAGCGTTGACCGCCTTCTACGAGAACCAGCGGCTGGCCATGACGCGGCGGCGCGAGACTTTGGAGCGTGAGATTGCGGACATTGAGAAGGAGCTCGATCGTCTGCGTGAGCAGTTGCTCAGCCTTGACCAGGCCCAGATCCCTGAGGTCACCCTTCGGGCCGAACTCCGCGACCACCCCGCGCTGCAATTGACGGCGGATGACCTTAAGAAACGGCCATTTGCAGAGTTGCGCGAAACTCTGCGCGCCTCGCCGCCGCCCGGAAAGCTGGTCTTCGCGGAGCATGTGCGTGCCCTGGTCGAGCTCACCGAGGCGGACCTCAAGGAGATTCGCGGTTTGCTTGAGCAGCGTCAGCAACAGCTTCAGGAAGCCATCCAGAAGCGAGACCAACTGTTGCAGGAGAACAAGTCGCTTGTGCAACGGCTAGCGGCCATGGAAGCCCAGGTAGACGCTCGTGAAGGCGACGGGACGCTCGTCGTCACCGCGGACGGGAAGATTCCTGAGGGCGAGATCATCGAGGTGCGGCCGGAAAGTTATCAGGTTGTGGTCAACTTGGGCAGGAAGGACGGTTTGCGACCCCGCGTCAAGCTCCACGTCTATCGCACGGAGCCAACGCCCACGTATCTGGGTATGATCCAGATCCAGGAAGTGTACGAGGACAAGGCCGTCGGGGTAATTCTGCCGGCTTATCGCGATCTCACCCACAAAAAGGGGGACCGGGTTGCTGCGCGGATTACGCGGCGGTAGGTACCAGACGAGCAGCGGCAGGAACCGAGTGGTCGGTGGACCCGGCAGATTCAGGAAGTACGGCGCTCGGCGGACATCCCCCCGGCCGCGTCCTTCCGGTGTTCCCCGGAGGCAGGTGTTGCGTGCAGGGATCACTATCCGGTTCGCACGGTAGGGGCGCTGTTTAGCGAACTCGGCGCCAAAGGGGCGAACGATCGCGTACCGCGAGCACATCTGCACGATGTCGTTTCCAGAAGCCTGGGTCTGTTCCCCCGATCCAGCTCGCTACCCAGCGGAAATTCGCTCGCCTTTATAATTTGGGCGTCCGGTCTTGGCAACAGGATAAACACCCCTAGGCACGTGGAAGGAAAATCCAATACGGAGAGTGGAGCATGGCCAGCGTGATCGACGTTCGCTCGATCGTTCTGGAAAGTGAACAATTTGGCCCAGAGCAGGTCCAGACGATACAGGAGTTGCTGGCTAACGATCTGGACGCTCTGCGGCAACTGCGCGAAACCGCGCAGGTTTTGCGCGATCGTCTTCGCAAGGCGAGCGGGGCGAAAAAACGCGATCTGGCCAAGCGGCTCGGAATCGTGGAATACCTGCTCGGCCGGGCCACGACCGCCGAGCATTACCTCTACGACGCGGGCGACGACCCGTTCGCCCTGGAGTACATGGGCAAGGCACACCTGGCGCGTGAGCAGTTCGACCAGGCGGCAAAAGCGTTCGAGGCCGCACGCAAGGCCGGAGCAGACCCGGTGCTGATGACCCTTTACGAAGCGGCAGCGTATCGGCGGAGCGGAGACCTGGACAAAGCGGAGCAGCTCCTGAAAAGCGTCGAGAACACCCTCTCCACGCGGGCGCACAATGCCGAGTATCACTGCCAGCGGGGTTGCTTACTCGCTGATCGTGGTGACCGCGAAGGGGCTCTCAAGGAACTGCAACTCGCGCTGACGGAGGACTCCTACCATCCCGAGGCGCTCTTCCATGCGGCTTACCTCTACGACCTGTATGGCTGCGATGACCTAGCCCGGGAGCTGTACGAGCGGTGCGTCTCCAGGGCACCGGTGTACCTTAGTGCGTTGCTGAATTTAGGCATCCTGTATGAGGACCACGGCGAGCTGGAGCGCGCGGCGCGATGCTACCGGAGGATCCTGAGCATCTATCCAACGCACGAACGCGCCCGTTTGTTTCTCAAGGATGCCTTAGGCGAAGAGAAATTGGAAAAGGAGGAGAAGAAGCCAGCAAGCCTGGACCGGCAGCGTTTGATGTTGCGCAAGTCCATCAACGAGCTCGAATTGCCCAAGCGGGCGCGGAACTGCCTGCAGGAGATGGGAATCGAGACCTGGGAGGATCTGGTCCGCCTGACGGAGGACGATCTGAAGCGAGTGAAGAACTTCGGCGAGACTTCCCTGGGCGAAGTTAAGGAAGCCCTGGCTCGTTATGACCTGCGGCTGGGGATGTTACCCAAGAAGGAGCAGCCCGTGCTGGTCGAGGCGGAAGCTCCGCCGGAGGACCCCCGCCTGACGAAACCCGTCACCGAACTGGGGCTGAGCAAACGGGTGGAGTCGGCCCTGGCGAAGCTCGGCGTTCAGACGATTGGTGATGTCAGCAGCAAGACCCGCCAGGAGCTTCTGGCTCTGAAGAACTTCGGCAAGAAATCCCTGGAAGAACTGGAGCGCGCCCTGGCAAAGTTTGGTCTCAGTTTACGGGACTAAAGCCGAGAGCGTGCAGGCCAGTCCCATGCCCGCGGGCTCCGCACTCCGCTTTGAAATTCAGGCCGAGGACACGAACACGCAGGCACGCTGCGGTGTCGTCCATACCGCACACGGTACCTTTGAGACGCCAGCCTTTTTTCCGGTAGCCACCCAGGCAACCGTGAAGGGGATCCTCCCTGAGCTGGTGCGATCGGTTGGTACCCAAGGGCTTCTGGTGAACTCCTACCACCTCGCTTTGCGGCCCGGGGCGGAGGTTGTCGCCGCCCAGGGTGGTCTGCACCGGTTCATGTCCTGGCCCCATCCGCTCATCACCGACAGCGGCGGGTTCCAGGTGTTTAGCCTGGGGTCGTTGGTCCGGGTCTCCGACGATGCCGTGCTCTTCCGCTCCCACCTGGACGGCACCTTGATCGAGTGGTCGCCCGAGCACGCGGTTCGAACTCAGCAACAACTGGGGGCCGACATTATCATGGCTCTGGACGAGTGTCCCCCTGCAAATGCACCCCGAGATGTGATCGCGACCGCCGTGCGACGGACGACCGCATGGGCGCGACGCTCGAAACACGCGCACCGCCGCGACGATCAGGCAATCTTCGGCATTGTGCAGGGGGGAATTTACCCGGATCTCCGTGAGCGTTCTGCGCGAGAGATTACTGAGCTGGACTTCCCGGGCTACGCCATCGGAGGGCTCAGTGTGGGCGAGTCGCACGACGAGATGGTCCAGATGCTCGATGTGACCGCACCGCTCTTACCCCACGAACGCCTCCGATATCTCATGGGGGTCGGCGAACCCCGCGACGTTCTCGAAGCGGTCGCGCGCGGCGTGGACCTGTTCGATTGCGTGCTGCCCACGCGAAACGGCCGCAACGGCCAAGCCTGGACCTGGGGAGGAGTCGTCCGCATCCGCAACAGTGAACACCGCTGCTCCGAACTGCCACTGGATCCAACATGCGACTGTACCGTATGTAGACGATTCAGTCGGGCTTACCTCCGCCACCTGTTCATGGCCGGCGAAATGCTCGGCCCAATCCTGCTTTCCCTGCACAACCTACGTTTCTTCGCCGTCTTCATGGCCAGAATTCGAGAGGCGATCCGTCGAGGGACCTTCGCCCGGTTCCACCAAAGCATGACGGCTTCCCCTCTCCTGTCCAAAGCGTAACCTGTGAGGCGATATGCCTGGCCTGTCCTGTCACTTCTTCAGGGAACCTAGAATGTGCGTGGTGGCCGGACCGCAGTCACCCCGGGGTGAGTGGTCGGTGACCGTTTGTAGGGGCGTCCGACGGCGTCGTTTAGGTACGCCACCGTGACCGGCAAAACCAGGACAGCCTCGCGACAGCTATCCGTCCCAGTGCCACGTTCGTACCTGGGGTGGTCGTGCTGCGTGGTCGTACCCTCGAGGCCGTGCTAAACCAGAGTTGTCGTTTGGGAGTGAGGTTCCTTCGTGATGAACCCATCGCTTTTGGGGTTCCTGTTAGCTCAAGCCGACGCCGCCAACCAGCAGGCCCAGCAGGGGCCGAATCCGCTGGTGACCATGTTCATCATGCTGGCGCCCCTGATCCTGGTCTTTTACCTGCTCATTCTGCGGCCGGAACGGAAACGCCAGCAAGAACGCCAGCGAATGCTCCGAGCGTTGAAGCCGAAGAGGCGTGTGGTCACGATCGGCGGGATCAAGGGCGTCGTCACCAAAGTACGCGAAGAGGACGACGAAGTGGAGATCCGCGTGGACGATCGGACCGGAACCAGGCTGCGGGTGACCCGATCGAGTATCGCTTGGGTGGAGCGAAAGGACGAGGACGAAGAAACGGAGAAGCAGGAAAAAGCGGAAGCGAAAGGGGGCAAGTAGTTGGCCATTCCCACAGGTGTGGGCCGGTGTAGCTGAGTGGCAGAGCTAGCTGGCGGGTCCGGTTCTGTTCAAGCAGTCCGCCGCCGACGGGATAGCTGGTCGATCCGGTCGATCGCTGCTGCTCCCACTCAGCTCGATCAACCCGGGAGCGCTTGCAGACGGGCAGACGTGCTCAAGCTTGGCTCGGCAGCCCGTGGTTGCCCTCGCCGTAGAATTGCGTCAAGATTTTTCCACGGTGGGAGGACCGGTTTCGGTCGGTGCTCAGGATGGCGGTATGTGAGAAGGTGAGCCATGCAGAAGTACGCGGGCAGAATCCTGGTTGTCAGCATTGTCACGATCCTTGCATTCCTGGGGTTTTGGCCTCCGTTTGATCCGGACGGCAGCGGACCTCGGCAAGGCAAACTGAAGCTGGGCATCGACCTCTCCGGCGGAACGATCCTCGTCTACCAAATCAAGAAGGAACGGCTCCAGCAGGGAGCGATCAACATCGACCAGCTCGTCGCCGCCCTGCAGAAGAGAATCAATCCAACAGGGACGATGGATATCGCGATCCGTCCGCTCGGGCCGGAACGGATCGAGATCGTTTTGCCCCAAGCCGACCCTCAGACTGTCGAGGACGTCAAGCAACGGATTGTTGCGCTGGGACGGCTTGAGTTCAGGATCCTGGCAACCGATCGCGAAACCCACCCCGACCTAATCCGACAGGCCAAGGAGCGGTTTCCAGATACCGGCTCTCCAGACTTGGAATGGGTTCCCGTCGCGAACCCAGACGAATTCTCGCCGCCACCACGAGCCGTCCTGCACCGCGAGGGCGATCAGCTCTACGTCTTGACTCGCATTCCCGACCCCACCATGCGGGTTACAGGTGAGGATCTGACGCGGGTCTATCGAACCGAAGACAGGAACTTCCGACCGGCGGTCGGCTTCGAACTGGACGCCGACGGCGCTTACCGGTTCGGCCTCCTCACCGGCAAGTATCGCCCCGACCCCCAGGGTAATGAATGGGCGCTGGCCATCATTCTGGACGGCAAGGTGATGTCGGCGCCCATTATCCAGACCAAGATCACGTCGAGGGGGATGATCACCGGGAATTTCACCGACCGGGACGTTGCCAATCTCATCGCCATCCTCGATGCTGGTCAGCTTCCGGCCACGTTGATCCCGGAGCCAATCAACGAGGACACGATCGGCCCAACCCTCGGCCAGGACACAATCGCCATGGGTGAAACGGCGATCGCGGTCGCGATGATCGCTGTTCCTCTGTTCATGATCGTGTACTACCGGGTGGCCGGGTGCATCGCTGTGATCGGCCTCTTCCTGAACATGCTCATCATCCTTGGAGTAATGGGCTGGATCAAAGCCACCTTCACCTTGCCCGGTCTGGCTGGTCTGGCGTTGACCGTCGGTATGGCGGTGGATGCCAACATTCTGATCTTCGAGCGTATCCGCGAGGAGTTGCGGAGGGGAGCCACGCTGGCGGGCGCGGTGCGCAACGGGTTCGGCCGCGCTTTCGTGACAATCCTCGACGCGAACGTGACGACGATCATCACTGCCTGGATTCTGTATGTGATCGGTACGGATCAGGTCCGCGGTTTCGGCCTCACCCTGATGATCGGCTTGCTCGCCAACCTGTTCACCGCCATCTATGTCTCGCGGCTCTTTTTCGACATCCTCGTCGAGCGGCGGTTGATTCGCACGCTGAAAATGATGCAAATCATCAAGCCCCCGCAAATTGACTTCCTGAAATACCGCCGTGTTGGTTACGTCGTTTCCGTGGCCACGATCGCCGTTGGGCTTATTGCCACGCTAGCACGCGGTCGCGATATCTTCGACATCGAGTTCACGGGCGGAACCGCGATCGGCTTCAAGCTGAAGCAACCCATGGCCACCGCCGAGATCCGTCGTCTGGCGGAATCGAATCCCGCTTTGACCGATGTGCGGGTCGAGGTCCTACGCTCCCCCGGCCAAGCAGCCACGGAAGAGGCAGATCGCTTCCTGCTCCGCACGACCAACACGAACAGCAACGAAGTAAAAGCTGCGGTGTTGGAAGTGCTGGGTGATCGGATTGCTCGCGTGCACGTGCTCGGCTACGACACCGTCCAGACGAATCAGACGACCGCTCCGTCCGGAACACGCATGACCCACGCCTACCGATTGGAACTGGCCAGCTTCGGCGAGGTGCCCCCGTCGATCGTCCGCCGCCACCTGGACGCTATCCTGGAAGAACGCGGTGTCGACAATGCCCCCCTGCACTACCAACTTGAAAAAGAAGAGGCCCGACCCCTTTCGGCCGAGGAGCGCGCAAAATTCGGCGGTGACACCGTAACCGTCTTTCTGCTCCGCTCCGATCTTGATCTCTCCGAAGTCCTACCCATTTTGAAGGAACAGATCGAATCTGACGTAGCCTTCGAACGGGTCGAACGGTTTGACTCTCAGGTTGCCAGCGAAGCTAGAGTGCAGGCCGTCCTTGCCGTTGTCTTTAGCTGGTGCGCCATCATCGCCTACCTCTGGTTCCGTTTCCGCAACATCACGTTCGGATTGGCCGCCGTGCTCGCACTCGTCCACGACGTCCTCGTTACCCTGGGCTTCGTCGCGCTCGCCGGCTTCCTTGCCCAGGTGCCGCTCCTGGAAAAACTCCTTCTGCTCGACCCCTTTAAAATCGACCTCGCAATGGTCGCCGCCTTTCTTACCATCGTCGGATACTCCGTCAACGACACCATCGTCATCTTTGACCGCATCCGCGAGATTCGCGGGCGGTCCCCATATATCACCGCGACCATGGTGAACCGGGCGATCAACGAAACACTGGGCCGGACCATTCTCACCTCAGTCACCACCGGCGTTGTCGCGCTGATCCTGTACGTCTTCGGTGGCCCCGGCATCCACGGCTTTAGCTACGCCATGTTGATCGGCGTTCTCACCGGAACCTACAGCACGATGTTCGTAGCGTCTCCGGCCCTCTTCTACCTGCCCGGTGCGAGAGTTCAGGCCGAAGAGCGACCGACCGCCAAGCCGGTCCGCGCCCCGGCAGAAGCGAAGGCATGATCGTCCGAACGGGGCTGTGCCCCGCTCATGGACTGGTGTCTGCCGCGGGTCACCCCG
>JALSID010000409.1 GCA_026981825.1 Planctomycetota bacterium | reverse complement strand
ACACTTTAGTCATCCCGCCCCGATGCTGCTTGCGCCCGGCGTGGCTGGGATCCAGTTTTGCCGCTAGTGTTCCGGCGCCCGTTTGCGGCCGCGTCGCTGTGCCCACAGAAGCAGGCCGCCGGCCACGAGGACTGCCACGGTGCCAACGATCGCGTATGTGACAAATCGAACGCGGGAAGTTTTTCCCGGAGGGGCTAGGCCGGTGGTCGCGGCGGCACCGACTGGGACTGTCTGGGCCCCGCCACCTTGAGCCAGCGCCGTCTGTTTTTCCAGCGCTGCTTCCTTCATCTGTTCGACGAAGTCCTGCAGTTGGTCGGCCCGCACGACGTGCTCTTGCCCGTACAGCCACCCGGCGTCCCCGAGATCCATGAACCAAACGGTGCCACGAATCTTCACCTGGAACTCGTCGATGGGAGGGGCCTTCGGTTCCAGACGGGTTACCTCGATTGCCTCGACGTGACCTTCGCTAAGGAGGGAGCCGTCGGAACCGATGCTTATGCTGACGGCCTTACTCGGGTACCATTGCCCGCCGGTTAGCCAGCGTACCTCGAGCATTCTCGACACGGTTCTCGATCCGTCTTCGAAGACGATCTCTTCGCCCCAGAGTAAGCCCGGGACCTGCGCATCAAAGTAGTGCTTGTACACGAAACGATCTCTCGGGGTTGTGGCTATGACCGCAACTACGTCGCATTTTCGCCCGTAAAAATCCACCCCCTCTTCGCACCGGAACTCCTGGGAGGAGATGTCCGGGTCGTCGAACGCGGGGCTTTCCTTTAGTATGTCGTAATCCACGCGGGTTGATATCCTGTCCCCCATGAGCAAGAGGCGATGCGGCACGCCACGACTACTGAACCAGGCGTTCCAGTACACGCTCCCTGCCGGCGTCGCCAACTCAGCGTCCTTGTAGGCGCCGTCCTCTAAGCGTCCCCTGCAGCGGAGACGGACCTTGTACCCGTCCCTTAGGAAGACGTGGTGGCCGAGGTCCTCGTCCTCGACCACGAGCTTTACATATCCGTCGCGCATGAACAAACTACCGTTTTCGAAGCCGTGGGCGAAGCGGCACCGCGCGTTAGTGCACTCGCGCAAGCGGAAGGCAAAAGCGTCTTCGGCGCTGTCGGCCACAGCAGTCCACATGCGGTACTCGCACGTCAGTTCGGCGATGCTGTCGAGGTTCGCCCGCCACGCCAGCGCATGCTCGCGAGCGCGAGGGGGCGCCGTTGGCTCCTGGGCAAAAGCCGTCGAACCTGCGGCAGCCATGCAAAACAGAAGGACAGCCAAGTCCGGGATTTGACGCGCCATTCTGGATCTCCCGTTCGGTGTACCTACGTGTTCAAGAACCGCGACAAGGAGCGTGCTCCTGAGCTGCGGCCGCGGGACTGCTCGTGAGGCGCCTCCCGTTCAGCCCCGGCCGTCATCTGGCCGTATGGGCCGCGGAGTGTGGCTACGCCAGCGGTGGTGCCCCTGCGGTTGCATGCACCTCAGGCGTGGTCCCTGGTGCGGCCCCGCATCACCCGCGCTAGCCGGGTCGGCCGCGCGCCTCGGGGACGCCCGGCCATGAGGCCACCCCACGCGTGTGGTTGGCTTAGGGGGCTCCCTCCTGCGCCGGCCGCTCGTGCCCCATTTCGTAGTTCCCTATCACTTTGGATCGCAGAGCCCGTGCTCTGTTTGATACCAAAGCCGACATCGGCCACCTACATCACAGATCTTCTGGCAGTTCGGATCGCGGTAAACTTTGTACTCTTGGCAGACAAAGTCCCCGGGACAGTACGAGCACTGGTCTTGCGGGTCGTCGGTATACTCACAGAAGGAACCGCGATGGGCAGCGCGATAAAGACGGTACCGGCATCGGTCAGGACAGCCTGGGTCGGGCGGAACAAAGACGCAACGGAGATAAGGGTCCGGGCACCCATTCATGCCTTCGATGCATTGATGTTCGTCGGCGTGTTGGAACGGGATGGGCTTCCACGTTCCCGAATCGAGGCAATCCCCGACTTCGATCGCAAGCACGACTGCCGGCAGGCCAAAAGTCAGGGCCACCAGAGCGAGTGTGGCCACTAGAGAAGCGGCGGAGAAGGAAAACTGTTCGGGGCGATGGTCAGACGGTCGCATCTCGTGTGCTCCCTTGATTTCCTGTGGCTTATGGCGTTCTTTACAACCCGAATCTCCGGCAGAAGTTTTCTAGCGAATGCGGTTTGTTTGGGCGGATCACGGGTCATTCACGCACCTCCTCAGCGTGCGGTTGTTCGGGCGAGTTGGCCGGGGCTACGTTACCAAATTCGTGTGAACCGGGCCCGACGAGCAGGACCAGGACCTGGACGGTTGGCTGCAGTGAGGCGTCTGTGTGCACGGTCAGGCGGACGAGCCGTCGAGACTGCAGGGGCGGATTCGCCGGTGACCAGCGCAGGGACAGAGTGACGGGTAACGACACGGGACAAGAGGGGGTAATACTAAGCCCCGGTGTAGGAGGATCGACCGTTACCCGCACGAGGCGAATGGACGATGGGATGTGCTTTCTGACCCGCACCGTCTGGGGCTCATCGGGGCGCAGTGTAAGCGAGCCTGGAGAAACCGATACGAGGGGAAGTCGGTTCCATTGGGCCAGTACAGCCACCGTTCGCTGGGGAGGGTCGTGACGGCTTAGACGCACCTCGCGGTCGAAGGTTAGGATCACTTCGTCCGTTCCAGGGCCTGGGGGGCTATCCGGCGGCAGGCTCACGCGGAACTTGTGTTCAACAAGAAGGAACGGTCCGTCTCGATCTGGCCCGGTCCGCCCCAGATCCTCAACCGTGACCACACCGTGCCGTACCGCCACCTGGACCAGCTTCAAGGGGTCCTTTTCGTCCACCTCATGGCGGATTCGCACCCGCAAAGTAGCCTCTGCTTTCTGGCCGACCAAAGGTTCGCCGAAACGGATCACGCGGGGCAGGACGGCCAGCCGAGCGAATGTGGTGGCGCGGACGGCTATCCACCAGGTCGGTCCGTTACGGGTCCGGACTGCCAGGCGAAGCTGATCCACGGAGACTTCCGGCTGAGTGGGCAGGTAGAGGAGCTCGAGATCTCGCGCCTCGCCGGGCTTGAGGGGACCCGGGTCGATGTGGGCGCGGAGACAACCACAAGAGGTGATCGCCCTTACGAGCTCGAGCGTTTCGCTCGTTGGGTTGCGCAGAGAAACGGTCTTTCTCGCGACCGGGTCACGATCTCCCCCCACGAGAATGGGGCCTAGCGCGACCGATTCTTCCAACGCGCGGAAGCCGCGCTGGCATCCGGCCGCAAAAAGAGCCCCCGCACACAGGAGGACGACCACCAGGCTGTGTCGGCCCTTCCCACCGATCATGGCCAGGATATTCCCTCGACGCGGCTCGGCAGTAGTTCGATTCCTTCCACGATCCGCACGCTCCTCTCCGAGATTCGGATCCCCAGCGGCAACGGGCCCACCAGCACTCTCGATGGATCTTTCACCCCAACGGTTCCAGAGGGTCTGCTGCCCTCCGCGCAGTCCGCCGCGATGTCCACGAGAACCACCGGCGCACCGTTTGCCCACGCGTTCAATGCCTGGCGGAATTGTGGGAGCAGCGTGCGACACCGGGAGCAGTCGTGGCTGATGATTCCAACCACCCACTCCTCCCGTCCTGGCTTTTGCTCGGCCGGGAGACATAGTTGCTCGAGGAACTGACGCACCTCGGCTTGATCTGAGTCGGGGCTTAAGACCAGGAGATCAGAGGGCTGCGCCAGGAGCACGGCCCCGCTGCCGACGGCCAGTGCCAGGCAGCACAGGGCCCGAAGGGGCGACATGGCCCACCGGTGGAGCGGGCGTTGTGCGCTGCGGTGGGCGGTGCTGAAGAGCCCCACGGCTAGCGTTGCATCCACAATCGCTGTAACCCAGGGCGGCACAGAAAGCAGGGCGAAGCAACCGCAGTCCGCCACACCGCTCATCCAGAGCGCAGTTGCGACGCAGAAGAACCCACCGTACACGCAGGCCAAGAAGTTCGCCGCCCAGCGGAGCGGGAGGAGCTGCCCGACCAAAGCGGCGATTAGCTCGATCGCCCCCATCCCCCGGACGGCGTCCGCCGGCCATGCGAGAAGCTCGAACACGCCGCCCGCAGCCTCTGGAGCCACCAGCTTGGACAGACCAGCCAGTGCCAGCAGGCCCGTTGCGCTCCCTAGCAGCAACTCGGAAATCCACCTGTCGCGAGCCATGACAAGCCCTAAGGCTCCCTGTCACACCCACTTGGACCTGTCTTGCTGAGGTGCTGACTCCACAGGTGCCGTATCCAGTTTACTCTCTCTCTCTCTCTCTCTCTCTGTCAACCCTTTGCTTTGGCTTCTTGCGGCGCGTCGAGACGCGACTGGAGTCGGACTGTCGCCGCACCGCCTCGTCGGGAAGTGAGCGGCACCTACGCCGGCCGCGATAGACGTTCAGCAGTACCCACGCCTGGGGAGGCAGCATCTGCCCCCTCGACTAGCCGTCCACCCAGACAAGGGGGGCAATACAGGCCCTGGGCTTTCCTGCTCCCGCCGATGATTTGTCGAGTTCCAAAGTGGCCCCCTTCGCTACCCGCCATGCCGCGTCGTTGGTGTACCGGAGCACCGACTTGGCCAGGGGCGGCGGTTGCATCGCGCCGGTCGGTCATGGACAATATCAGGGGTTCAAGGACCGGCCATGGGAGGCAGGGATGCGGCGGTCGGTCGAACAAGGGGGGGTGGCCCTTGACGATCGTGTCCATTGCTCAAGCTTCTTCACCGTCCGAATGCTCCTTTACCTGGGGCCCTTTGAGGGCCGGAGGTCGGGAGCAAGGTAGGTGGGGCCTCGGAGCGCGTTCGCAATTCACGCAATCATGAGGGGGACGCCGATGGCGCGTCAATCGATCCGACGGCGGTGGCGGTGGCTGGCGGTAATCACGGGCGTGCTGGCGGTGATTGTTTTGGTCTGGCTTGGGCGCCCCGTTCTCCACCTGGTGTTCACGGCGGTGCGAGATGCCGCAAGCCGGCCGAGCACACCGCCTCCAGGCTATCTCGACGACGCAAGTCGCCTGAACCGGACGCGGATAGCCGAGGTCTGGAGCATGCCAGCGGGGGTTTCGGATGTGGAAACGGAACTTGCTGCCCTGCTCGCGCACGCCCGGGCCGAGGGACGCCGAGTTTCCATCGCCGGCGCGCGACACACGATGGGGGGCCACACGCTCTACTCCGGTGGGCTCGTGATCAACATGCTCCCGTGGAATCAGATGGAGCTGGACGAGAAACGGGACGTGTTGAAGGTCCAGGCCGGTGCTCTGTGGCGGGACGTGATCCGCTACCTCGATGCCCGTGGCCGGTCGGTGGCAGTGATGCAGTCGAACAACTCGTTCACCGTAGGGGGCTCGATCAGCGTCAACTGCCATGGCTGGCAGCACGGATGGCCGCCGATTGCTTCGACGGTGGAGTCGTTCCGCATCATGCTGGCCGACGGCCGCGTGCTGCGGTGCAGCCGCCAGGAGAACGCCGAATTGTTCTCCTTGGCTCTGGGGGGCTACGGGCTGTTCGGGGTGATCCTGGACGTGGAGCTGCGCGTCGTGCCGAACCGGCGGTACCGACTGGAGCAGCGCGTGCTGCCGTTGAAGGAGGCGCTGGAGCTCTTCGAAGAGGGGCTCCGGAACCGTCCGGGGTTAGAGATGGTCTACGCCCGTATGAGTATTGTCCCGGGGCACCTGTTCGAAGGGGTGATTATCAATGCGTTCTATCACGATCCGAATGGCGAGATCCCAGCTCTGGGTGCACCCTGGGCGCCCCGGCTGCGACGACTGGTGTTCCGCGGATCGGAGCGGAGTGCGTATGGCAAGAAGCTGCGGTGGAGCCTGGAGACGCGAGTGGAGCCCCTGTTGAGGGGGAAGATCTTCTCGCGCAACCAACTTTTAAACGAGGGGGTGGAGGTGTTCCAAAACCGGTCGGAAGATACGACAGACATTCTGCATGAGTACTTTGTGCCGCACCGGCATGCGCTAGCGTTCATCCAGGACGTGCGGAGGATCGTCGAAGAGCACGGGGCGGATTTGCTGAACGTGACGGTGCGGGACGTGAGAGAGGACAAAGACACGTTCTTGCGTTATGCCACCGAGGACATGGTGGCGTTCGTGATGCTGTTTCTTCAGGAGCGTACGGAGGAAGGGGAGCGGGCGATGGCATCGTTGACCAGGGACCTCATCGACGCAGCCCTGGCTCATGAGGGACGCTACTACCTCCCGTACCGGCTGCACGCCACCAGGGAACAGTTCCTGCGAGCGTACCCGCAAGCGACGGAGTTCTTCCGGCTGAAGAGAAAGTACGATCCGGAGGAACTTTTTCAGAACATGTTCTATTTGAAGTATGGCCGGGCCCAGGTGGGCGGCTGAGCCGCGCCGTTCTCCCGGTACGAAGGGGCCCACATCGGCCCGATCACCCTGACGTTTCCCCCGGGCCACCCGGCGGCCGCCTTCTGTGCAGCCAGTTGCAAAGGGAGTGTTCGACCGGCCTCTCGCCGGCGATGGCTTAGCCCCGCGCGCTCCCGCCATCGACAACCGCTGGATCGGGGACGGTCCCTCTGGGGACGCCAGGCTGGCGCAGGGGACGATCGGTGCCTGGGGGAGTAAGGTGCGAAGGCTCGTGACGTAGAAGAATACCCGGCGCGCACAAGCACACCCCGTAGGCCGTCACAGGAAATCAGACGGTTCTAGGGTTTTGCCTCGGAACCGTGGCGCATAGCATACCCTGCCCCGGGCTTTCAAAACCGGCCTACCCCTGGCGCGCAGGGCTGACGCACTTCAAAGGTACTGTAAGGGCGTAGGTTAGGGGTTGCCAAGGGGCTAGGCATCTGCGATACTGGCGGGTCCAA
>JALSID010000408.1 GCA_026981825.1 Planctomycetota bacterium | reverse complement strand
GCTGCTGGTGGCCGACAAGGGGTACGACTACCCCCAGGCTCATGAAGAAGCCCAGAAGCGGGGCTTCCGGGCGAGCATCCAGTCCCGGGGTCAAGGCTACGGCGCTGCGAACGCAGCGGAGCGAAAGCTGCGTGCTGCGTGCGAACGTCTGTTTGCCTGGCTGAAGGCGTTCCGCGCCGTCCGGGTCTGCTGGAGCCGGCTGCTGGCCGCGTTCGCCTCACACGTATATCTGGCCTGCTCCTATCTGTTGGTAGACGCCCTACGCCCTAGCGTGCAACGGCTCATCCTCCGGGCGTAGTGTGGTGCCCGGCCGTTCCGTACCTACTTCTCTCGCCGCACCTATGCGCGCACCCGTCACAGCGGAAGTCTTCCGACGGCAAAGCGTCTAACTTTTGCCGTTGCAATCCCGGCCCCATGGCTGTCACCGGTTCCTAGGCTCGACAACGCCCCGAAGATCCCCCTCCGCGCACGTCCCCTCCCGAGGCCCCCAAGGTGGTTTCGAGATGGGCTCTAAGCCTTGTTCCCCACTCTCTGTCTATCCCTCTGGTTCACGTTCCAGTTGCCTTAGCAACTCTTCAATCTGC
Organism: Planctomycetota bacterium; assembly: GCA_026981825.1. Taxonomy (GTDB): domain Bacteria; phylum Planctomycetota; class Planctomycetia; order JALXBF01; family JALXBF01; genus JALSID01. Next base: position 7,888 of record JALSID010000408.1, on the reverse strand, counting down.
TCGCTCAGGCGGGGGAGGTCTTGCTCCACCGTTCGCCAGACTTGTTCCCAGTCCACGCCGAAGTATTCATGCACGAGGATGTTGCGCATAGCGACGATCTGAGCCCACGGGATGTGGCTGTGGGCCTCGTGAAACGCCTTGCCAAGCCTGGCCGCCGCTTCCCCGATAACCCGATAAGTTGAATGTGGTACAGGACCCACACTTGAAGTAGCTCGTCCTGCTCCAATGCCTCCCGCCCTCGCGCCGTGTAGCGCTGAATCTTGGCGATGGCCTCCAGGATGTCCCTCAGTCGCTCCCTGGGTGCCCTCATAGCGGAATTGCCTCCCGAAGCACGCGTTCCCGGATGCGTGGCTTGAGGCCACGCTCGCTGACGACATCCACGCGATGTCCCAAGAGTTCTTCCAGTTCCAGCCAGAGCCCCGCGTGGTCCATTAGACTACGGCCGGGCTCGAAGGAGACGAGTAGGTCAATGTCGCTTGCCTCATCCGCGTCGCCCCGGGCCACGGAACCGAAGACCCGCACGTTGTAGGCGCCGTATTTGGCGCACACCCGCAGGATCTCCTCCCGCTTCGCCTTCAGGAGTTCTTCAAGCGTCATAGCCCAGCTCTCTCAGTTCCTCCACATGGCCTCGTCCAGCCGGCGGGCCTCCTCCTGTTGACGGCGCAACTCTGCGACCAGCCGGCGCATCTTGTGCTCAGAGGCCTCGTTGTCCTCCTCTTAGGGAGGGCCTGGGTACCGGCACAGGGGGGTCAGGACCAGGGCTGACATACTTCAAAGGTACTGTAAGGGCGCACGTTAGGGGTTGCCAAGGGGCTAGGCATGTGCGATCCTGGCGGGTCCAAAGGTCGGAGGAAGTCTCAGGACAGCGACGAGATGGCCCAGCGTAGGAGGGTGCCGATGGTGGAATTCTTGTCGCAGGTGCCGGACCAGCGTCGGAACTTGCGTCATCCGTTGCCCACTGTGCTGACGTTGGCGTTTTATGCGACGTTGGCCTGGGTCAATTAGCTTTGGGTCGCTGCGGGCCGGCGTGCGAAGCGGCGGCTGGGCAGGCGCGAGCCCCTGGTGGGCCCTCCGACGGCCAGCCTTTCTTTGTTTCGAGGGGGGATGCCCTTCGCCGGCGCTCTTGGGAAACCGCAGGGTTTGGGGCGGACCCGGGGCCGGGTCGCGCCACCACTGCGCCGTCGCCGGCGCGACGGCGGTCCGCCGCTCCCCTCATCGCGCCAGGCGGCGGGCTCGGGGCCGCTTCGACCGGCGGCCGGAGAGCCGGGAGAGAGCGCGCGCCATTGCCCATTCCGCGACGGCCGCGCTGCTCTTCCCTCGGCGGGGGTCATTTCTGCCGGCGCTTCCTTGGGGCCAGCGCCTTGGGGCGGACCCGGGCCGGGTCGCGCTACCACTGCGCCGTCGCCGGCGCGACGGCGGTCCGGCTCCCCTCGTCCCGCCAGGCGGCTGGCTCCTGGCCGCGAATCGGAACCTCCTTCCGCTGGAGTTGCACTCGGCCGAGGTGTCGAGATGTCTCCTTCACCCGGCCCCCCTGGGAAACTCAAACGCGATTTCGATGAACCCACCCTAGCGCAGCACCGGCCGCAGCTCACGCCCGGCCGCGTCGATCGCTCATGTCCCGAGCGGATGCTGGGCCGCCGCGATAGCTTTCCACCGGCCGTACGCACCAGGCTCCGTGTGCAACCACGGACGAGGTGCCGTGACGCCCACCCAGATCTGGCTGCAGGACCCGCCCCACTGCAGAAAGAAGCCACGTGGCCCCGTTCCGGCCATGGTCGCGGGGAGCGTCAAACGTCCTCGGGACACTCCACGCGAGCTGGCCACTGATGCACCCAGTCCGGTGGCCACCAACGCCTACGATCCTTGATACCCTGCTTTCAAGTACCGCGTTCGATCGGGAGAAAAATGGTGGCGGCTCCCATGGCCGCAAAGCGCCGGTTCGAGCGATTTGCGTTTCATCTGTGGATCACGCTCGCTTGCTTGCTTGCCCTGGCTGTGCGCGTCCCCCTCCTCGACCGTCCTCTTGATCGTGATGAAGGCCTTTACGCGTACATGGCACAGCGGATGCACCGGGGCGAGGTGCCGTACCGAGACGTGTTTTCCGACAAGCCCCCTGTAGGTTTCGGGCTGTACTGGCTGTTCTTTCGGCTGTTCGGGGAAACCGTCCCAGGGGCGCATGTTGGGGGGGCCGCTTGGTGTGCTTTGTCCACGGTCTTGCTCGGGCTACTTGCACGTCGCCTCGGGGGAGAAGCGATCGGAGCAGCGGCAGCCCTTTTCTATGCGGTAGGATGCGCGGATCCCGGTGTTCAAGGCTCCTCCGTCAACCTCGAGATCCTTCTCACACCGTTCGCGTTGACTGCGTGCCTGATTGCGGCCCGGGAACGGCAAACCGTGCAGGCGATGATCGCGTGCGGGGCTTTGCTCGCCCTTGCCGGTCTGACAAAGCAACAAGCCATCGGGCATGCGGCGTTCGCCCTCCTTCTGGTGCTGGGCTGTGGGACGTGGAAGGGCGTGATGAACAAGCTGGGCCGGATCCTTTGGGTGATCGCTGGCGGCATCCTGGTCCTTGGTCTCACGCTTGGTCTTTTCGCTGCGCTCGGCGCCTTGCCCCATTTCCTCGACGGCGTCCTCTGGTACAACCTGAATGCGTATGTGCGTCGTGAGCCCCCTGCGCGCGCGTTTGCCAATCTGACGCGGACACTTCAAGACCTGTTCGCTGCTAACCCGGTGCTCTACGCGTGCATCGCGGTTGGATTAGCCAGTATCGTCCGGCGCGATCGTCGTAGCTCCACCCTACTGTTGGTGGCCTGGTGGGCCTTGAACGCCGCGGCGGCCGCGATCGGATTCCGCTTCTATCGGCACTACTTCCTGCTTGCCCGACCGGCCGAATGCGGTTTGGCCGCCTTGGGAGCGGTCCAGATCACCGAGTGGATGCGACGTCGTCCGAGCCCCTGGTCAGGACCACTCGTGGCGACTCTCCTCGCATTGACCCCCCTACCGCTCAATTCGGGCTATTTCTTCACCGCTTCAGATGAGGAGTTCGTGGAGCAGCTCTACGGTCCGGAGATCTTCGCCTGGTCCGATGAATTGGCCGCGGAGATGGCCGCCCGATCGCGTCCTGATCAGGCGATCTACGTGAGTGGGTCGGAGCCGCAAATCTACTTCCTCGCGCGTCGCCGCTGCGCCGGTCGGTATGCGTTCATCCACCCGTTGACTACGGCATCGCGCGATGTGCAGGTCAGGGTCCGTGAGGCACTTGCCAGCCTTCGAGCCGAGCAGCCCCCTGTAATCCTTGTCGTCGTCGTCCCGATGAGCACTCTTCTGGATCCGCGATTGCCCCCCTATTACGAAAGGGCGTTCGCCGAGTTCGTCCGCGGCCGCTACCAGCCTGAGCTGGCCCTGGTGCGTGGGCCGGATGGCCGCCACCTGATTCGCGGCGACACGGCATCCCCCCTTCGCCTGACACGGGCCCAGACCAAGGCCTGTGACGCCCTGCTTATGGTCCGCATGTCCCCTGCCCGCTAGCAAGTTTTGTCTCACCGTCCGCCCCCCCGGGCAGTGGTGGGCTCAGCAGCGGCCGCCACCACAGGTGAGTGTTCGGGCCTCCCGACCACCGGGGCCGCGCGAGGCCGGTCCGCTGCGACGTGGTACTGCGGACGCGTAAGCGTGGCCTCGGCTCAAGCAAGGAGCAGGACCGCAGAAGGGGGCCCACACCCACCGCCGAGTCGCGTCCCATGTGCCGCGTGCTCTGCCACCGACAAGGGTAATTGCCCTCACCGGCGCCTCCCCTCAGCACGGCGGATCTCGCGTTCGGCTTCCTTCTTCCGGAGGATTTCCCGCTTGTCGTACTGGCGCTTTCCGCGGGCCAACGCCAGCTCCACCTTGGCATAGCCGCGTTTGAAGTAGATCCGGAGCGGCACGAGCGTAAGCCCCCGCTCGTGCAGCCGGCTGGCCAGTTTGACGATCTCCCGGCGGTGGAGCAGCAGCTTTCGCGGCCGTTTGGGGGGATGATTCATCATTCCCGCTTGGGGGTAGATGGGAATGTCGGCGTTAACCAGCCAGACCTCGCCGTTTTTAATCCGGGCGAACGCGTCGTCGATCGACGCTTTGCCCGAACGCAGGCTTTTCACCTCCGTGCCGCGCAGCGCCATGCCGGCCTCGATCGTCTCCAGGATCTGGTACTCGTGCTTCGCCTTCCTGTTCCTGCAGACCACCTGAATGCCGGACTGCTGCGCCTTGTCTTTGCTCGGTTTCTGCTTCGCCATAACGGTTCTGCAACGCGGGATCACCATCGAGCAAATCTTCGGGATCTTGCCGTGAAATACCCCACAGCCCAGTGCCTCCCACCGATCCGTCGCACGGACACTCAACAGAGTTTATCGCCCACGGCCAGACGGCGTGGGCAGCACAAACGCAAGTACCAAAGGACCGCTCGGCCGCCCGCCGGCGCGAGTTGCCTTCGCGCCCACGCCAGTGGGACTGATAGATGCTCTGCCTGGCGCCAACTGTGTCAGATTTCGGTCGGCTTTCCCGTAGGTAGCTAGGAGGACGCTTGGAACCGGTGAAACCCGGTGAAAAGGGAGGAGCACCCCGTGCGAACCAGGGATTGCCCACGGGGAGGCGTCAGGATTCGAAGGTCACCGCGTGACAAGGTCAGAAGACCAAGCGGGGTGGTTACGGGAACAACTAGGAGGCAAACCATGGGAGGAATCACCGATCGAACAGCAGGTGTGCCCAACATGGGCCAGGGCGGAAACGACATGGCGAAGGGGCGACGTGAACGAAAGGGAGATAGGACAATGAAACATTCCGTCTCTGAACTTCTCTCGAAGATGCCACTCGAGGTCAAAGAGCGCCTCCTCAAGATCGCGGATCGCCTGCCCAAACACCAGGCGAAGGTGTTCCTGTCGGAAGCGGTCAAACGCTTCGGCGCGGTCTGCCGAGACTACGAATGCACGATCGGCTACGGCATCATTGGCTATCTGCTCGGCTGCGTTCTGGATGCGCTGCCTCTCGTACCGCACGAAGTTCGCGTGATCTGCCTCTTGCTCGGTGCAGCCTACGGGCTGCGCGAGGATGTGAAACGGCGGTCTGGTTTCGGTCGCGATGATTTGACCGAGAGACTCATCGAGGCATTGATTGAGGCACTACGAGCTGCCCAGGCTGCTGGTAGCGGGCCGCGTTACGCGAACGCTGGCCTCAACTAGTCATTCCCGCGCCACAGGCAGGCCACGAGCACACAGGGCCGGCGGCCGCCGGGAGCACCCAGCCGGCGGTCGCCTCCTGCACTCCGTACCCCACTCCGGCATCCCAGGGCCGGTAACGGCCGCGGCTCGCCGGGGGGCTGAAAGCCGCGCGCAGCCACGGAAAAGACGTCGCCGTCGGACGCGGCGCCCATTCCACCGGGCGCGCCTCACCGGAGCGGCGACATGGGATCAGTACCATGACCCAACCACCACCCGATCCGACAAGGAATCCGCGAAACCGCCGGATCGGCGTCACTCGATGGACCCAACGCGGCCATGGCACGAACCACAGCCCCCCGCTGAGCGCGCGTTTTCCTCCGGCCACGGAGCGAGTCGCAGGAGCTTTCGGCCCCCCTATGGTTCATCAGGATCGTCTTCTGTCACCTTCGCCCCCAGCACAATGCCCGATAGCGGCTCGCTGAAGAACAGCCCAGAGTACATGTTGTCCCGGAACACCACGCGCACCGTGAATGGGGGCTCACCGGGTAGCCGGAGGCCGTCCATGTAGAGCACCGGGGTGTCAGCGACGAACTCGACCCGCGCAGGGATGGAAAAGCGAACCTCCCGCCCCTGCAGTTTGAACTCCGCCACAATCACCCAGTGCCCCGGAGCCACCCGGCGCGCCTCCAGGATTCGATAGCCGTCTTCTCCCCCATACTCAAGCCCATCCGCCGTACGTCGATACCAATGCCCCCTCCAAACGGAATCCTTCAGCATCTCGGCGAATCGGCGCTCGTGCTCGGTCAGGGAATCCTGTGGGCGGCGTGCCACAGAGGACACACCGCTCGCTCCGACCAACATCGAACCCACCAGCGCGCTCGCAACTGTCGCAAGCCACATCGCTCTGCGGATGCTCATGGCGTCGTCACCTTGTTGCTCTTGGCCTCTAACCGGACCTTCCGGGAACGCCCCGTGGCCGCGGCCACGCACGTACGGACGAGGCCGCCGAAACGGTCGGTCATTCCGCCTCTACCCAAAGCGCTATCTGCACGGGTGCATTTAGCGGCATCACGGAGATACCGAGCGCCACGCGGGTGTGCTTGCCCCGCTCTCCAAACACCTCCGTCAGCAGTTCCGAAGCCGGATTCAACACGGCCGGTTGCTGATAAAACCCGTCTGCCGAGTGGACGTACCCTTCCAGACGCACGACGCGTTTGACGCGATCGAGCGTGCCCAGAAGCTGCTTCAGTTGGGCAAGCGCATTCAACACGCACACGCGGGCCGCCTCTCCGGCTGCCGCGACGTCCAGCTCCGCTCCCACCCGTCCCTCGGCGATCAGTTTTCCTGCGCGGAACGGAAGCTGGCCGGAGGTTACGACCAGCCCACCTGCGCGCACCACGGGCACGTACGCCCCGACCGGCGGGGGCGCGTCCGGAAGCTCGTAGCCGAGTTCGCGAAGCCGTGCTTCAGGATCCGTAACCGCCATCTCTCGCCTCCTTAACGTGTTCCACGTCAACCCTGGAGAACCGCGATCACCGCTTTGCCTCGTTCGCTGCCGCGCACGGTGGGGCGCATGCCCGGCAACTCGTCCAGCGCAAGCCTTCTCCTTGCCCAGTTTACCGGGTGATTACCCTGCGCACGGTTGAACTCACGCACACAACCGATGCATCGGACCGGCCCGTTTTGTGGCTTGCTACCCGTTCGGCAGGTAGATTGCAGTAGGGAGACAGCGTTCCTCTGCAGACACACAGCACGAGAGGGACCGATGATGAAGCGAATCCGTTGGATCGGGATCGCCCTGTTGCTTGCCGGACTGAGCTTTGGGTGCCAGTCGACCGGTGGAGCCCAGATGTCGGCAGCCCAGCCGGCCGATTACGGCTACCGTCGCGTCGGTGCCGGAACCTCGTTCGTGGAGAGACACCCCCTGCTCTATGAGCCGTACGTCCAGTACCAGCAGGCGGGGCCTAACCCGGTGGTTAAAGTCTTGACCGGGGTGGCGAGCGTGCCCCTGGGTGTCGTCAAAGAAGCAAACCAGATCATCATGGGCCGCTGAAAATCCGCACACGCCCCTGCCCGATCGACGGGCACCTCGACCAACCGGGCCTGCCCAGCGCCCCCTGGGATCGGCATGCCCCCTAACAGTCGGCGGAACGATCTTCACTAACCGTAACACCGGGAAGACGGGGGCAACGGCTCGTAAGCGTTGCCGTCCCGGGACGGCCAACTGCGGAGCTTTTTGGCCGGCCGATCCGGGCGTCGCGCTAGCGGGCGCGGCGGCCTGCGAGCGGACGGCGGTGCCCGTGTCTGGGCGGTCTGCGTCTGCGCGCCTCTTATGCAGCGCGAAGGTCGCTTCACTTCGCGGAGCGAACGTTCCTGCGCGCTGCTGTCGAGCGACCCGAGACGTCGTATACGAAGATCTCGTCCCAGTTCCTCAAGTAGAGCCGTCCGTTGATTACGACCGGATGCGCCCAGGTGGGATGTTCTGTTTGGCCCGGGACGGTAAACCCACCTAAAGGTTCGTAACCCTCGCCCGACGCTCGGATCAAACCGACTCGCCCACGTTCGCTGTAAAGGATGAGCTTGCCATCGGCGTAGACGAGGGACCCCTTACCGACCCCCCGGTCTTTCCAGAGCACCGCGCCTGTCTTGAAATCGAGACAGGTCCAGATGGAACGATGACACCCGAAGAGCAAGCCACTATC
>JALSID010000407.1 GCA_026981825.1 Planctomycetota bacterium | reverse complement strand
TGGGCCAGGCCGACCTGCCGCTGCCGGAACGTGTGCGGCTGTACGCGATCGGTGGCGCGCAGCACGGGCCAGGTTCGGGGCGTCCGCAGCCACGCAACCGAGGGACCCTGCCGCGCAACCACACCGACTACCGCCCCATCTGCCGCGCGCTGCTGGTTGCGCTGACCGAATGGGTTGTCGAGAACCGTGAACCACCGCCGAGTGTCTATCCAACGCTCAAGGAACGCACATTGGTTCCCTGGCAGCAGCAGGCCAGCGGTTGGCAACCACTGCCGGGTGTGCGCTATCCGGAAGTGGTCCAGCAGCCCGAGTGGTTCGATTTCGGCCCGCAATACCACACGCACCGTATTCTGTCGCGGCATCCGCCCGTGTCGCGCGGGCACTACACCGTGCGGGTGCCTCGAGTAGGTAGGGACAACAACGAACTCGGTATGCTCTTGCCTCCCAATGTCGCGGTGCCCACCGGCACCTACACGGGATGGAACCTGCGGCACCGGTCTATTGGGGCCGAGAACGAGCTGCTGGGATTGGCGGGCGGCTTCATTCCGTTTGCACGCACGGAGGCCGAGCGGCGAGCGATGGGTGATCCGCGGCCGTCGCTTGAGACGCTCTACCACAACGATCGCAGCCGCTACCTAAGGGCGTACGCCGAGGCTGTGGAACGACTGACGAAGGAGCGGTTTACACTACCCGAAGACCGCAAGCGATGGCTCGAGATAGCGGAACTCTGTTGGCCTTCCCAAGGAGAAGCACCATGAGAGCGTGCGTGTTAGTGCTGGCGAGCTGTGTGGCTTGGTGCGTGCTTGCTCCAGCTTCTCGGTCTGAACACGGCCCCGACGGCCCTGACAGATGGATTCAGCTGTTCGATGGCAAGTCACTGCGCGGTTGGATTCCGAAGATTCGGGGATATAAGCTGGGTGAGAACTACGCCGAGACGTTTCGCGTCCAGGACGGCTTACTGAAAGTGCGGTATGACGGCTATGAGCGGTTTGACAACCGCTTCGGACACTTGTTCTACGAAAAGCCGTTTTCGCGGTACCGGCTCCGTGTTGAGTACCGGTTTGTGGGGACACAGTGCCCCGGGGGCCCGCGGTGGGCCAGAAAGAACAGCGGCATAATGCTGCACTGCCAGCCACCGCAGACAATGGCCAGGGACCAGAGTTTTCCGGTCTCGATTGAGGTACAGTTGCTCGGGGGGCTGGGCCGCGGGGAGCGGCCCACGGCTAACCTCTGCACCCCTGGCACACACGTCGTGATGGACGGGAAGCTCATCAAGCGGCATTGCATCGCATCCGAAGCACCAACCTTCCACGACGACCGCTGGGTGAGCGTTGAAGTCGAGGTGCTTGGTGCCGAGCGGATTCGGCATTACGTGAACGGCAAGCTTGTAATGGAGTACTTTCAGCCCCAACTTGATCCCGAGGACTCAGATGCCCGCCGGCTGCTGCAGATGGGATTCCCGAAGCAGGTGGTGAAAGGCTACATTTCGCTGCAATCGGAGAGTCACCCGATCGAGTTCCGCAAGGTCGAACTCTTGCCGCTGGAGTAGCCGGCCGGTTTGGAGTCCGACCGTGGTGGCGGCCCGTCCGACGGGTGCGGACAGGCCATGCGCGAGCCCACTCCCGGCTTGCCGATCGTGCCCGTGCCACGGACCCGCGTACCTACGAGCGTGAGGGCACATGCGTACAGCAGGTGCCTGCACGACGGCGCCCAACGTGGCAGCCTTAGCACGAAGAGCTTGGCTCGACGATGAGCTAAATGCCTCCCGTGGCGCAACCGAAACGCCGGCAGAGTTGAAGGCCGACCAAATAGCCATCGGCTCGCCGACGCCCCACGGGTCTTCAGGCGGGCTCGGTGCGCTCGCGTTCAAGGAGGAGCTCCAGATAAGAGCGTCGCTCGCAGGAGGGCAGATGTAGCGTCGAGGCGAGCCTCAGAATAGCGTCCCGTGCCGTCTCGACCTGATCCTCGGCTACATGCGTTTCCAGCTCCGTGTAGACTCCCAGCCCCTGCACTATGTCAATGGACAGTACGACAGCGAAGCCCTCCCAAGGAAGCCGGAACAGACGGCGTTCCTTGCGCACCTCTCGCACCACTTGAAAGCCCAGCGATTCTAGTAAGGCTACCGCCGTGTTCTCCGGCTGATCCCCGGCAAGCTCCAGTTCGACCTCCCGCCGTGTCTTGGAGTGCGGGTCGATTTTGGGGCCTTTGTACGTGAGTGCCACGTAGGGGCCGACTTTACGTATTCGCAATGCCTCATCTGTTGCCGCGAAATCGCGGCTTGGGTGCGAGAAGTACAGATCTACCTCCTCCCGGATCCCTAACGGCTCAGCGCCCAGCTCCTCGACCAACGCGGTGAACGCCGTGAGGTCGTCAATGGGACTCTTCACCTCGACTTCGTACTGCATCGCGCGCCTCGATTCACGGTGGCCCGGACAAGCCCACTGCCGGAAGCAGCGGTTGCCCCGCCTACATCCTACGCCCAGGACCGTCGCCGGCTCGTGGTGCTTCGGGCAGCTCTTGAAAAGGCCAATACCATTGGTGTTGACACGTGTTGGTGAGGAACGCCGATGAGCGAACAGAAGGCGACCAACATTACCTGGCACCACCACCGGATCACCGCCGCCGAACGTGAGAGGCTCTCCGGACACAAAGGGTGCGTTCTGTGGTTTACCGGGCTGTCCGGGTCTGGGAAATCGACCATTGCAAACCTGGTGGACGAGAAGCTGTTCTTGCGCGGTTGCCACAGCTATGTGCTGGACGGCGACAACATCCGCCACGGCTTGAACAAGAACTTGGGCTTTTCCAAGGAGGACCGAGCCGAGAACATTCGCCGCATTTCGGAGGTGGCCAAGCTATTTGCTGACGCAGGGTTGATTGCGATCACGTGCTTCATTTCGCCCTATCGCGAGGACCGCAACAAGGCCAGGGCACTGCTGCCTCCAGGCCGGTTCGTGGAGATCTTCGTGGACTGCCCGCTTGAGATCTGCGAACAGCGGGATCCGAAAGGGCTGTACAAGAAAGCACGTGCCGGCGAAATCAAAGGGTTCACGGGAATCGACGATCCGTACGAACCGCCCGAGCAGCCCGAGCTGCGCTTGGATTCCGGGAGCGTGGATGCTGAAGCGCTTGCCGACCAGGTGATCGGCTATCTGGAGCAGCAAGGGCTACTGAGCTGCTGAGCCATCGCCGTCCCCCCTCGCGGTCCTCCCGTGGACGGCGGCAACCCATTGCCCCTTTGCCATCGCCGCTCCCAAACCACCCTCCTACCCACCACCGGACGCTCGCCGCTTGGAGTGCCGCGAGCATCGCCGCTTTGCCATGGTTGCCCCCAAAGCCGCACCGCTACCCGGCACCGTGCGGTAGCCGCTTGGAGTGCGGCGAGGAATCGCCGCTTTCCCATCGCCGCCCCTAAGCCGCACCGCTACCCGGCACCGTGCGGCAGCCGCTTGGAGTGCGGCGAGCCATCGCCGCTTTCCCATCGTTGCCCCAGAGCCGCCCTCTTACCGGCCACCGTGTGATAGCCGTTTGGAGTGCGGCGAGGAATCGCCGCTTTGCCATCGTTGCCCCAGAGCCGCCCTCTTACCGGCCACCGTGCGATAGCCGTTTGGAGTGCGGCGAGCATCGCCGCTTTGCCATCGTGGCCCGAAAACCGCCCTCCTATAGCGGTGGTTGCATGCATGTGTCGCGGCGGCTCAAGAGCGGGCCCACCTCGGTGGGCGAAAGCCTGCGGCGGCGTGGACGCTGCGGTGGCGGGCCCGCTGCAGCCAGCCCTGCGCCGAGAAGCAAGACCGTAACAGCCGCCGCCGGTGGCAGCGGCTCGGCGGCGGCCGCGGCGTTGTGCAGCGGTGCCCACGGCAGCGTCCATCTCCAACGTGATCCGCCTGCCGTTAGCGTAACGGGCGTGCCGGGCACGAAGCAAGCCTTCGGGCGGCCTAGGAACAAACGGCGCACAAAATCACGCAACCCCTTGAGCCAACGGAGCGGGTCGACCTTTTTGATGAGCTCAGGAACCTTGGAAGCGGCCCGCTTCAGCAGCTGAGCGCCGCTGCTGAACGCTTTGGCAGTCTTGCGTACAGCGGCAGCGGCGGCGACCTTGAGCACTTTACCTAGCTGTGGTCCCGCTTTGGCCATGAGCTTGGCCCCCAACCCAGCGGCGCCACGCAACAGTTTCGGTCCAAGAGCTGCCGCCACCTTAACCCCCTTGATGCCGACCTTAGCCCCCCTGAGGGCTGGAAAGAGCGACGCAACAACCCAGGCGCCGCGGTACAGGGCCCCTAGATAGTTCCCTTCCCTGAAGTGGCGGATGGCGGCTACGACGTCGTCGACGGGGTTGATGATTTCCCACGCCAACCAAGCCACCGTCTTGGCCACCTGCCAAGCGACCTCAAAGGCGCGCTTGACCGCTTCCTTCGCGGCGATGAGTTTCTCCTGCAGCCTGTACCAGAACGACTTCGATTCCTCGATCGCCTGCTGCAGTACATAGGAGACGATCTGGCTTACTTCGCCCTCGCGGGGCATGCCCTGGTTCCACTGCGGATTGCCCGCCTGGTCGGGCTCGGGCACCTCGACCTCGATCGCCACCGTCTCGGGTGTCCGATGGCCGGCGGCGATGTTCATCGCCCCACCCGGGCCCAAGCCGAAGACCAGATTCGGGTCCGGCTCGGTACGCGTCGCCTGCCCGACAATCTCCAGCCGCCAGCGGGCATCCTGCTCAGCGGCCGTCTTCTCGATCCACAACGTCGCCGTCGCCTGCAGGGCCAACGCCTCTTTGACCGCCATGCCCACCGGCCCAACCTGCTGCCGATCCTCACGCAGCTTATTTTGCTGCTGCTTGCGGACCTCGGTGATCGCCAACGTCTCCGGCGGCGGACCGTCGTCGGCCAGCCCTACCGCGACGGGCATCGCCTCAGGACGCTGCGTCTGGTCGCGGCGGCCCGTTTCGGTGCCCTGCCGCTCGTACCATGCCTCCGAGTCCTCCGACATGACGGTGTAGCTCCAGTTCCAGCCGCTCTTCCAGTCCTTGGTCTTGGCCCGCGAGTAGGTCGCCTGTGTCATCCGCTCCTGGCTCTCGGCCGTGTAGGTGGCCTGCACCGCACCGACCGGCTCCACGAACCCCCCGGCCAACGCCGGCGCATAGGGCGGCATGATGAACGGCGTGGGCCAGTCGGTCCGCGCCAGGTACGTGCCGGTGTCGGTGCGTCGGTACAGCGCCTGGCCCACCGGGGGTGGCGGAGGGTCGTCACCGCTGTTGGCATCCACGCCACCCCGCGCTTCGCGAAACCGTTCGGCCCACACCGAACGGGCCACATCGCTATCGACCCAGTCGACCACCGCCAGGTCGGTGGGCAGCTCGTGGCGGACACTCTGCAGACCGGTCGCCTCGACGGTCCACGCCTCGTACTGCCAGCTTTCTTCTTCTTGGCGTGCGCTGACAAAGAAGCCCCCAATCTGTGCCGGCAGCGGCAGCTCATTACCCCGGGGACGGACCCGGGAGCCGAGTCCCACATGCAGCGCGCGCACCACCGCATCGCGCCGCTGCGGTGCGGTAAACTCCCAGGTGATCCTCTGTAGCGACACCGGCCCACCATGCTCCGGATCGGGCCGCCCCTTACGCAACTGCTCGAACGCTTCCCACTGCGTGGTGCTTTGCTGCCGTACCGCCTCGGGGATGACAAACAACACGTTCCAGCCCAGGTACTCGGGCCCCTGTTGTTCGTAGGTACCCAGGGCCCGATAGCGGACCTTGCGTTGCTCGGTGTCGTGGCCGCGTCGGGCCCCCTGTCGGCTGGTGGAACCCTGCTGCCCGTTTGCCCCATGGCCGAACGTCTGCTCCACCCCCTGGCGGCCCACCGCAGCACGAGCCATCGTGCGAGCATCCAGCAGCAGGAACTGCCCCGAACGGCTCTGCCGTTGCCCCGCGGTATCGAGCGTCTCGGCGTACGTGCCCCCGTCCCGCAGCGACCGCCTCGTGGTGCCCTCTTGGGCCTGAAAGTAGCAAAGCCGGTTATCGTAGGCCACGGGGCCGTTGGCGGCACAGCCCCGGGTGAGCTCGCCCTCCTGGCCGGCGCGTTGCGGCGCGAACGTGTAGAGCGACGAGCTCTGCTGCTGGGACCAGTAGTCCTGCCTCTCCTGGAACGTCCCGTTGGCCTGCCGCTGCGACAGCACCTCATCGGCGTCGTAGCGTTCGCTATACTGCTCGTCGCTCCGCCGCAGCCGATAGCTCTGTGTCTCGGTGAGTCTCTGTTCGGAACGCTCGCTCGGATAGCCCTGGATCACCACGGGGAACGACTCGCCCGTATGCGGCCGCTGAAAGAGCAATTGCTTCTGCGCCTTGGTGTCGGTCCAGAAGGCGCGACTGGAGCGGAGTGTCCGCGTTGGGCGGCCGTTGGCCAGCGGCTGACGCTCGTAACGCCACTCTTGCAGCGTGCCCTCCACCTGCAACTCCTGGCCTTGCGACCGCGCCGTGGCCGTACGCTGCTCCAGGACCGTTTCCCTATAGGCCCGTTCTTGATAGGAGCGCTCGGCCACCTTGCCCATCGCCCCGGTGTACGGATCGACCTCCAGCCCCAGACGCGAACCCTCCCCTTGGGCCTGAATCGTGGCCGTGCTCGTGTAGCTACGGCTCGTCTGGCTTGCCCCATCAGCCGTTGGCGTCACCTGGATCGTCCAATCCTCGGTGCGCTCCAGAGAGATCGTCTCGTCCCAACCGACTAACTCCGGGGACATCACGCCGCGGGAGAAATTCACGGACGTCGAACGTGTCGTCTCGCGATGCCCTTGCTCTAAGCTCGAAAGCTGCGTGTTCTCACTGAGCGTCTGGCCGCCGGCGGACTCCTTGGTCGTACTGATCTGCTCAAAGCCAGACCGGTTGGTGCTGACCGTCTCGTCGACCCTAACCGTCTGCCGCGGCCAGAAATCATCCCCGTACACGTCGCGATAGAACGCCTCGAACGTCGTGGTACGGCTTTCCGTGTAGTCGGTCTGCCGCGCTTCGCTGACCTGCTCCGAATCGGCGCCCTGTCCCTGCAGCGGAAACGTGCCGTTGAGCGTGTGCTGCTCCGTTTCGTTCCGCGTCAGCACCAGCGTCTCTCGCTCCCAATCGTCACGCGTCTGGCGTTCGTTGGTCTCGGACCGCTGGATAGTCCGCTGCAGCGTACGCGTCACTTGATACTGGCCGCTTTCGGTGACGCTGTCGTCGGTGAATTCCTGGGTGCTGCTGTTTTGGCTGGAGGTGGTCTCGGTGGTGCTGATCGATTCATCCCAGGTGCGCGTCAGCCGCGTGCCGTTCGCCTCGCTGCCCACCGCATACGTCCGCGTTCCCTCACTGCTTGAGCTGCTCGAACCGTTCCCACTAAGCCCCACACTCACCGTACTGGAACCCAAGAGCGCATAGGGCGTCTGCTCGAACGTGCTGTTCAGCGTGTTGGTCGTCTGCGTGCTGTGAGCGGCCTGCTGCTGCGCGGTGCCGTTGCCACTGACATACGGCCCGTCCAGCGTCCAGCTGCTCTGGTACGTGCTTGTTCCCGAGCTGTCCTGCGTGCTCGTCTGCGTCGCCGTCCCCTGTACCCAAACGTCCCAGTTCTCCTGCTCAAAGCTGCTCTGCGTGCCGCTCTGGACCGTGAGCGTACCGGCCAGCGACGAGGACCAACTCGCCGTCCGCTCCAGCGTCGCCGTCGTCACCGTCTTCGAGCCACTCTCCTGAACCGTGGTGCTTTCGCTTCTCGTGTCGCTGGCCTCATAGGTGCCCTGGCCCCGATACTCCCCCGGACTCTGCCAGCGGAACGCCTGCGTGAAGCTGGCCGTGGCCGTGCCGCTGAGGGTCTGGTTCATGCTCCGCGTAGTGCTGGTCTGTTCCCGTGCCCCTACCGACGGGATCAGGATCTCACGCGACTCGCTGCTATCGGCCTGGAGCGTGAAGCTCCGCTGCCGGGTGCTCTGACCCGACCAGCGGCCGGCGGCCGACCGCGTGCTGCCCTCGCGCCGAAAGCTGCCCTCGGTACGCTGCCGGCTTTGGCCGCTCTGCTGGCCGCTGAACGTGTAGCTGCTGCTACGCTGCGTATCGGCGGCTCTGGGGCGGTGATGGGAAAGCGGCGATGACTCGCCGCACTCCAAGTGGTTAGCGCACGGTGCCGGGTAGCGGTGCGGGTTTGGGGCGGCGATGGGAAAGCGGCGATGGCTCGCCGCACTCCAAGTGGCTAGCGCACGGTGCCGGGTAGCGGTGCGGCTCTGGGGCGGCGATGGGAAAGCGGCGATGACTCGCCGCACTCCAAGCGGTTAGCGCACGGTGCCGGGTAGCGGTGCGGGTTTGGGGCGACGATGGGAAAGCGGCGATGACTCGCCGCACTCCAAGCGGTTAGCGCACGGTGCCGGGTAGCGGTGCGGGTTTGGGGCGACGATGGCAAAGCGGCGATGCTCGCCGCACTCCAAGTGGCTAGCGCACGGTGCCGGGTAGCGGTGCGGCTTTGGGGCGGTGATGGGAAAGCGGCGATGACTC
>JALSID010000406.1 GCA_026981825.1 Planctomycetota bacterium | reverse complement strand
CACGCTGTACTGGACCGACTCCAGGCGGAAGGGAAGTTACGGGCCCCCTACGGTGCTGCCGCGGAGATCGCTGCTCTTCGCCAGGCCGGAGAGGAGGCGGCGGCGTTAGATGTGGAGCGCGCGGCCGAGCGGGCGCGGACCGTTTGGATGTGGGGGTTGCTTTGTTACGGGTTCCTGGCGTCGGTCTTGCCCGTTTGGCTCCTGCTCCAGCCACGGGACTACATCAACAGCTTCCAGCTCTATGCGGCCTTGCTGTTCATGGTGGGCGGGCTCGTCCTGGCTGGTTTTCATGGCGCTCCGGAGGCCGTGATCGACGCTCCGTTCATCCGGCAGGTCGCGGATGCTCCGCCGTTCCTGCCCTTCCTGTTCGTCACGATCGCATGCGGGGCGGTAAGCGGTTTCCACAGCCTTGTATCGAGCGGAACCACAGTGCGTCAGCTCCATCGCGAAACGGATGCGGTCCCGATCGGCTACGGAGGTATGTTGACAGAGGGAATATTGGCGGTGTTCGTTGTGCTGGCGTGTGCTGCTGGCCTAGGGGCTGCGTCTTGGTCGGAGGGGGGCGAATATGCCGCGTGGGGGGCGATCAAGGGGGGAGGGCTTGCGGTGCAGCTCAACGCTGTGGTGCGCGGTGCGGCCAATTTCATCCGTCATCTGGGCGTTCCTGCGGAGTATGCAACCGCTTTCTTAGCCGTGACCGTGACCGCCTTCGCACTCACCACCCTCGACTCGGCGACGCGTCTGCTTCGGTTCAACGTGGAGGAGATCCTCCGCGCCGCCGGGCTGGGCAAGCTAGCCAATCGTTACGTAGGTTCTCTGGTAGCCGTCGGGGGGATCGCGTGGTTTGCCTTCTCGCGGGGAGGAAAGGCGCTCTGGACGCTGTTTGGGACCACGAATCAGCTTCTGGCCGGTCTGACGCTCCTTACCGTCACCGTCTACCTGATGAAGCAGCGCAGGCCTGCCCTCTACACAGCGATCCCCATGCTCGTGATGCTGGGCGTTACCATCTGGGCGATGGTGCTGCAGTTGAGCGGGTTCCTGACCGGACCGGATCGAAATCCGACGTTGATCGCGGTTTCGGCTGCTGTCCTCCTGTTGGCGATCTGGTTGGTCGCAGAGACGGTCATTGCTGTCGCCTCGGGAGCGAAGCAATCGGCAGGCGGAGCCGTCCCGGCACCGTCTGAATAGTCGGCTCTCGCAGCACGCCATCGCATCCGTCCCGTGGCGTCCTAACATTACAAGGGGAGAGCTCACCTGGCACTGGGTGGAACTGTTGGGTTCTGGGGCGATGGGAGAGTGGCATTGGGAGAAAGAAGCGGCGAAGATGACTTGCCTTCAAGGCTGCTTTTTGATGGCGGCGCCTGATCTGGCCGATCCCAACTTCTACCGGTCGGTCGTACTGGTGGTACAGCATGACAGCGAGGGGGCATTTGGGCTGGTCATGAACCGGCCCACCCGCAAGACGGTTCGGGAGGTATGGAACCAGCTTGGCCGCGGTGAATGCAGTTGTGATAGTCCCCTTTTCCTGGGGGGGCCGGTGACGGGGCCGCTAATCGCTCTGCACGATGACGGAAGCAGGGCTGAGGCTCAGGTTCTGCCCGGCGTGTATGTGTCGGCCAGCAAGGAAGTGATCGATTCGCTGATCGAACGGCCGCCCGGCAAAATGCGCGTTTTCACCTGCTACTCGGGCTGGGGGCCGAACCAGCTCGAGCTGGAACTCGATGAAGGCGCTTGGATTGTCGTACCTGCCACCGCGGAACTCGTCTTCTCGGACGAGGATCTCTGGGTGAAGCTCTCCCATGACCTTGGCCAGAGATTCCTCCGCTCGATCCTCAGACCGGAACGGATTCCGGACGATCCGTCCCTGAATTGATTGGGAACCTTGGCTCGCTGAACTCTCCGATTAGGATCCTGCCGAACCCACCTGAGTGAGTCGAACAATGGTCATAACTCTGGAGCCCGACGCGCCAGAATCGACGGTCGAGGAAATCCTGCGTGAGGCGGAGAAATACCCGGGCGTCCATGCGCGCAAGTACGTGTTCCGTGGTGAGGAGCAGAACCTGGTCGAGATCCATCTGATTGGGGACACGTTGAAGGTCCCAACCGAAGTGTTCGAGGGGCTGCCGGGGGTGAGGAGTGTTGTGCGGGTCTCGACCCGGTTCCGGCTGATTGGCCGCCACGGCGACGAGTGGGCCAGGCTGGGGTTCGTTTACAACGGCGTTCGTTTCGATGACGACAGCGTTAACGTGCTCGCGGGGCTGTGTGCGGTGGACACGCGCGAGCATGTCGAGATGATGATGAAGGCTCTGGCAGAGAACGGAGTGGTGACCACTCGGATGGGGGCCTACAAGCCCCGCACCAGCCCGTACGACTTTCAAGGACTTGGCGCAGCATGTTTGCCCTGGGTCTTCGAACTGGCTGGGAAGTACGGTATTCGTGTGATCGCAATGGAGGTGACTCATCCGGCCCACATCGACCAGATCCGCAACGCGCTGGAAAAGACCGGGAACTGCACGGGAGTGATGCTCCAGATCGGCACGCGCAATGCCCAGAACTTTGAGCTGCTCAAAGAAGTGGGACGTCAGTCCGAGTTTCCTGTGCTCTACAAGCGAGGCATGGGCATTACCCTGGAGGAATCCCTGAATGCGTGTGAGTACATTGCAGCCGAGGGCAACTCACGAATCGTCTTTTGCCTCCGAGGAGTGAAAACCAACCTCGGCGATCCTCACCGCAATCTGGTCGATTTTTCCCATGTACCTGTGGTTCGGAGACTCACGCGGTTGCCCGTGTGCATCGACCCGTCCCACAGTGTGGGGCGTCGGTTCGTCGCTCCAGACGGGCTTTTGGACATCATTCACGTAACCGGTCAGGGCATCATCGCGGGTGCCACGAACGTTCTCGTCGACTTTCATCCCTGTCCGGCCAAGGCTCTTTGCGATGGCCCTCAGGCCATGACACTGGATCGCTTGCCCTTTTTCCTCGAGTATGTCCGTCGCGTCCGCCGCACTTATGCGGAACTGGTAGAGCTATACGAGACCGCGAATCGGCCTGCCGAGCAGCCCCCCTACGCCCAGGCCGACCTAAAATAAGTGCGGCTTCGGTGACCGCGGCACACACTGGCGATCGCTCATGCACCGAGGACGACAATGCTCCGGAACACCCGCCGATACCTGTTTTTCTTCCCGTTGCTTGTGTTCCTGACCGCTCCGTCCCTGGGATCGGCCCCTGTGGTGGAGTTCCACAAGGGGGACCATCTGGTCTTCATAGGCAATGCACTTGCGGAACGGATGCAGCATTTCGGCTACCTGGAGACTCTATTGCATGACCGTTTGCCCCGCCATGAGCTCTACATCCGCAACCTTGGTTACGCTGGGGACGAGGTCGCCGTGCGGCTGCGCGTTCAGGGCTTCGGGACGCCCGACGAGCACCTGAGCTTTCACAAGGCGGACGTCATCTTCGCCTTCTTCGGCTTTAACGAGAGCTTCCGGGGCAAGGAAGGTTTGCCCCGGTTCCGCCGGGAGTTCGACGACTTTGTGCGGCACACGTTGGAGCAGAAGTACAATGGCCGCACGCCGCCCCGCCTGGTGGTTTTCTCCCCGATCGCCTACGAGGACATCGGTGATCCCCATCTTCCCGAAGCGGAACAGATAAACCACAACCTGAGGATCTACACGGCGGCCATGCGCGAGATCTGCGCTCGCCACCACGTTCCGTTCGTGGACCTCTTCGAACCAACGCTCAAGCTGTACCAAACGCACGACGAGCCACTCACGTTAAACGGCTGCCACCTGAACGAAACCGGTAATCGCCTGGTGGCAGAGCTCATCGATCGCCTGTTGTTCGGTCCCCGCTCCCAGCCGGTGGACTGGGCCAAGCTTGAAAAGTTGCGCCGGGCTGTGCTTGACAAGAACTTCCACTGGTTTCACCGCTATCGCACTACCGACGGTTACAACGTCTACGGTGGCCGGTCTTATCTGAAGTACACCGGCGGCATCAGCAACAGGGAAGTGCTGCAGCGGGAAATGGAGATTCTGGACGTGATGTGCGCCAATCGAGATCGGAGGATTTGGGCAATCGCCCAGGGGCGGGACCTCGCTATAGACGATAGCAATACGCCACCCTTCATCGAGGTCAAGACCAACAAGCCGGGTCCTGGACCGAACGGCACGTATCTCTTTCTGGGAGGAGAAGAGGCGATCAGCAAGATGACGCCGGGCAAGAACCTGGAGGTGAACCTGTTCGCTTCCGAGGAGATGTTTCCAGAACTGGTGAACCCCGTTCAGATGGCTTTCGATAGCAAAGGACGGCTCTGGGTGGCCGTTTGGCCCACCTATCCGCACTGGAAGCCGAAGGAACCGATGAACGACAAGTTGCTCATCCTCGAGGACACGGATGGTGATGGGCGCGCCGATGTGTGCAAGACCTTCGCCGATGGACTGAATAATCCGAGTGGGTTTGAGTTCTGGAACGGTGGCGTGTACGTTGCCATGGCGCCGTACATCCTGTTCCTGAAGGACACGGACGGAGACGACCGTGCGGACGTTCGGATTCGTATTCTGAGCCACGTGGATTCGGCAGACACGCACCACACGGCGAACAGTTTCGTAATCGGACCCGAGGGGGCGCTCTATTTCCAAGAAGGTATCTTTCACCGCTCGCAAATTGAGTCGCCTTACGGGGTAGTGCGGAACATCGATGCCTGCGTCTGGCGGTTTGAACCCAGGACCTGGAAAGTTGAAAGGTACATTCCGTTTGGATTCGCGAACCCCCATGGACATGTGTTCGACCGGTGGGGGCAGGACATCGTGGTTGACGGGACGGGGGCCGTGCCTTACCACGCCACCTTGTTTAGTGGGCATCTGGACTACCCGAAACGGCACCGCAAGCCACCGACGCTCTACCGGCAACGCACTCGCCCGTGCCCGGGAATCGACATCCTGTCCAGCCGCCACTTTCCCGAGGAGTACCAGGGGAATCTCCTCGTCGCCAACGTGATCGGTTTTCAGGGAATTCTGCGCTACCGCATCCGCGAGAACGGGGCCAGCTATGTGGGGGAAGAACTGGAGCCGATCGTGTACTCTTCTGATCCGAACTTCCGGCCGGTCGATATCGAGGTGGGGCCCGATGGCGCGATCTACTTCTGCGATTGGCACAACCCCCTGATCGGACATATGCAACATCACATCCGCGATCCGAACCGGGACAAAACGCACGGCCGGGTCTATCGCATCACCTATCGGGGCCGACCTTTACTTAAGCCCAAGCCGATCGCCGGTCAGCCGATCGAGGCTCTGCTCGATCTGCTCAAAGAACCGGAGGATCGCGTACGGTACCGCGCGCGGATCGAGCTCAGTGGTCGCAACAGCGCGGAGGTGCTCAGGGCCGCCGAGCGCTGGCTCCAGCGGTTGGACCGCTCCGATCCGGACTACGAACACCACGTGCTGGAGATCCTCTGGTTGTACTCTCAGCACGACGTGGTCAACGAGGAGCTTCTGGACCGCGTGCTCAGCTTTCGCGACCATCGTGCCCGAGCAGCGGCGACGCGTGTGCTCTGCTACTGGCGGGATCGGATCAGCGACCCCCTTGGCCGACTGGAGAAGCTGGTACTTGACGAACATCCCCTTGTGCGGCTCGAGGCCGTCCGCGCCTGCAGTTTCTTCCGCTCCGCACGGGCAGCCGAAATCGCTCTCCAGGTGCTTAAGCGGCCCATGGACGAATACCTCTACTACACGCTCGGTGAGACGATGACTCAGTTGGAGCCGTGGTGGAAGGAGGCGGTCCAGTCGGGACAACCGTTCGCCTCCGATAACCCGGCGGGCATCCGCTATCTGTTGCGGAACGTGGACACGGCGACGCTGGTCAAGCTGCCCCGGAGCCGCCTTGTGTATGAAGCGCTTTTGGCTCGGGCCGAGATTCCGCCGCAGTATCGAGTCGAGGCGGTTCGCGCACTGGCCGAGCTGAATGGATCAGCACCAATCGTCGAATTGGTCAACGCCATCGAACGTCTGGACCAGTCGGGGGACAGGGAATCCGAACGGGTGCTGCATGATCTGGCACACTTGCTGTTCGCCGGTACCCATGGGGTTGGGACGGCCGCGGCGCTGGCGATCGACACCGAGCAACTGCGCGGGCTACGGGCACGGTTGGTGCGGTTATTTCTGCACGGCTCCCGCCCGTTCACCCGCGAACTCGCTGCCAGCGCGATTGCAGTGGCAGACGGTGATGCGGAGAGCCTGTGGGGCCTGGCTGAGAAAGACGCCGGTGCGCTGTACGACTTCCTGCGGGCGCTTCCGGAGTTCCCAGATCCGACGCTGCGCGCTCAGGTCCGGGACAAGGTGTTGGGAATCGTGCGGGGCGAGTTGCCGCAGGCTGTGCGCAACCAGTTGACCCAAAAGGGGGGACAGCGTCGGTTGCACCGGCGTCTCGGCGCACAGCCCAGGATAGCGCTTCAGCGCGCTGCCGTGCTGGCTCTTGCGAGTGCTGGCGGAGATCTTTCTGAGACCTTCCGGATTCTGGCCAAGATCGTTCGCAAGGGCGGCCCCCTGCGCGATACCGCAATCACCGCTCTTGGTCGGCTGCCCCGATCTGCCTGGCCACCGGACGAAATCGAGCCGCTCTTGCAAAGCCTTGTCCAGTTGCTGGCGAACACTCCGCCGAAGGAACGGACCGAACCCGAGGCGCGCCGTGCTCTGGAGCTCGGCTATGATTTGGCCTCCGCTTTGCGAACCGATCTGGGCCGTCGCTACCGGGAACGGCTCGAGGAGCTGGGAGTCCGGGTGATTGTAATGCGCCCGGTCCCACACATGCTGCTGTTCGATAAGAAGGAGATCTTCGTTGAGGCGGGTAAGCCTGTGGAGATCGTCTTCGAGAACACGGACGTTATGCCCCACAACCTGGTCATTGGCCGTCCCGGCTCGCTGCTCACCATCGGACGCGCTTCCGATGATATCGCCGTGGATCCGGCGGGTTACCAGCGGGGCTTCGTTCCGAGGCTGCGGGAGATCATGTACCATACTCGCTTGCTCCAGCCCGGAGAACGGGATCGGATCACCTTCGTCGCACCACGCAAGCCCGATGATTACCCGTACGTCTGTACCTTCCCGGGCCATTGGCGGCGCATGAACGGGATCATGCACGTCGTGCCCGATCTGGACCAGGTACCGCCGGAACGGCTGGCTGCCGCAGAGACACCTACGTCGCCCTTGCCGGCGGCACGCAAGTTCGTGCGGGAGTGGACCGTGGCCGATCTTGCTCCTTTTGCCGAGGAGATCATCCCCCAACGCAACCTTGCAAGAGGGCGGAAGCTGTTCGAGGAACTCGCCTGTGCGAAATGCCACGCGGTAAATGGGAAAGGAGGCGGCGTGGGGCCGGACGTGGCTGAGATCCGCCGCAAGTTTGCCTCCGGGCAGTACAACAAGCTCTACATCTTGCAGTCCATCATCGAACCCTCGCACACCGTGGCTGCGGAGTACCGGACAACCGTGATCGCAACTACCAGGGGGAAATTGATCAGTGGCATCGTGCAGGAAGAAAAGGACGGAAAGATCGTACTGCGAGTCAACCCCCTAGATTCGGGCCAAACCGAGCCCATCGTAATCCCTAAAGCAGAAGTCGAGGAACGGGTCGAGTCCAGGACATCGCTGATGCCCCAGGGCCTGGTCAACACCGCCCAACGCGACGAGATTCTGGACCTCGTCTCCTATCTCGTCTACGGCCTTCCCGAGGAGCGGACTGCCACCGCAGGTGGAGGCGGCCGCTAGGCGGGGTTCGGAGGTGGTTATCTTTTGAGGGGGGAGACGGGTGCACAGCTTCCACACGGGGGGGCAAACCGTGGGGGCTGACACGGGCTGTTGGGGTTGCGGGCGCCAGCGGCGCGGCTTTGCGCGGAAGCGAACGATCCGATCGCCTAGAACGCCTGGGTGAATCCCGGTATTGCGTGGGGATAGGAACCGTCCGTACGCGGAAGCACAGGGGGATCCGCATCCCAGGCGTAGCGGTTGGGGGCCAGGCGGAGCTGCGATTCAGTGGCTGTGGGCCAGTCGACCAGTTGCCCGCTGTGCGTGGCCATCCGCCCCATAATCGCCACCATTGTGCTCAGGGCAAACTGGGGGATTTCGTTGAACATGGTGCCGCTGCGAATTGCCTGAAACAATCGACGGAATGTGCTCAATTCGGGATGTTCCGAGGGGGTTCTTAGCTCCCTGGTGATGGCACCGCGGAACCGAAAGCCTCCCCAGCGGATCAGTTCCGCATCACCTTTGGCACCCACGATGCGGAAGGAAACCTGGTTAAAACAGTTAAGCTGCTGGCGGGTCATGACCGAAGCCCGCAAGCCGTTCGGAAAGTCATACACTACGGCATGATGATCGAAGATATCACCCCACTTCGGCTCGGTTCGCTGCGCTCTGCCCCCGTAGCCCCAGGCAGTCGCTGGAGGACGGTCGCCGGCCACCCAGGTCATCAGATCGATCAGGTGGACACATTGTTCGACGATATGGTCCCCGGACAACCAGGTGAAGTAGTACCAGTTCCGTACCTGGTACTCCATCTCCGTCCACTCGGGCCGTCGGCCGCGATGCCAGAGATAGCCAATGTTGTATGTGGCGAAGACGGCGCGTACGTCGCCAATCGCCCCGTCGTGGATCATCTCCATCGCTTGCCGCACGGGCGGGCTATAGCGGAGTTCGAAGCCCGACGCAACGCACAACCCTTTCTTGTTAGCCAGGGCGGAAGTTTCGAGCAGGCTGCGGTAGCCCGGAGCGTCGACGGCCATGGGCTTTTCTGCAAAGACGTGAACTCCCGCCTCGATGGCCGCGCGCAGGTGGATCGGACGAAAGTGAGGGGGGGAGGCCAGGATGACCAGGTCGACCCCTGAGTCGAGCACTTTCTCGTAGGCGTCGAACCCGGCAAAGTGGCGCGAACGTGGAACGTCGGCACGCTCACCGAACTGTTGCTTGAGTGCGTTCAGACGGGCGCCAATACGATCGGCAAATGCGTCGGCTACCGCCGTGAGCTGTACATTCGGATCGGCGCGCAGAGCGCTCGCTACCGCACCGGCTCCTCTGCCCCCGCAGCCAATCAGACCGAGCCGTATGCTCCGTCGCCTTGTGAATGCGGACGACGCTCCGGCCAAAGCCAGCGACATCGCGGCGCCTTTCAGCAGAGTACGTCGAGTCGCCAAAGGGGACCACTCGCTCACTGCTCGTCTCCCACTACATCGCAGATAGCATGCCACAATTGATAGCTTACCGCACGGACTGAAGGCAGGCAACGAGCGCGAAAGTAGGGCCGATCGGCACCGCCCAGATGTGCCCCCCCGTGGAACGTGGACCAACAGCCGGTCGTGCAATGTGGCCCCAACCGGCCTGCCGATCGCCATCAATCCCTGCGGAGCGCGGCATCGGTCGGGCGGACGGGCTTCGTGTGCGTTACCGGCGCGCAGATCGTGATGCAGCAGGTGGAACCCGTGTCCGGGAGCGCCGCTCGTTTAACGGTTCCGGGCGGCTGCTTGGTTAGCAGGTGCACGAGCCGTGTTCTTAGCTGCGGGGGGTAGGTCTACGTTTCCCTTGTGTCGTAGCGTCTTGGGCGCTGCTTTCACCGCCACGTTTTCCTTCTGACGCCTCGCCTTCCGCCGCTGCTCACGCCGCAAGAACGCACGCAGGAGCTGCTGGGCATACGGGGGGTCAGCGGTGTTCCCGCCGTAGCGATCGAACTCGGCCCAGATCTGTTCTTCAGGCAACGCCTGGACGCGTGCTCGGTACGCTCCGACCACAATCCCGGTCCGGTGTTGCCCCCCCCAACAGTGCACGAACACCGGTTGCAGCTTCGGGTTGGTCAGGATCCTCAGGCACTCGTTCAGTGCCGCGAGCTGTTCGCGCATGGGGCGGTTGAACGGGATCTCGACCCGCAGGAACCGGACGCCAAGCTGGTTCAGCGTTTTCCTTTCCATCCGGTCGGCTTTTCCGCCGTCGTCGTAACGTAGAGACAGAACGGTCTTGATCCCATATTCGGAAACGATCCGTCTCAGCGGGCCCGGGTACTGGTAACCACCTGCGTAGACCTTACCGGGGTCCACGACCCGGAAGTTGTGCGTCAGCCAGTAGTGGCGGTGGTCCCAGAGCCAGTAGAGACCGCCCACAACACCGACCGCGGCTACGATGAGCAGTGCCCTGAACCGACCCTTCCTGCGACGATTCAAACTCCGCACCTCATTGCCTCCATGCTGTTCCTTCTGGGGGGCGCCTTAATCGGGATCAACGCGGTCGTAGATGAAGGCATCCAGGGGGTAATCGCGAAGCGAGATCCCGAACAGAGAGGCCGCGTTTGCCGTGGCGGGAGGCCAGGCCGTCCAGGTGAGCCGGCCAGTTGCGAAGCTCGTCTCACCGGGGGCTAGACGCACAAAGCTGGCGACAGCAGCGGCGCCCCATACCAGGATGCGTGCCACAACGCCTCTGATCGGACTGTTTGCCGACAGACGCTCCTGTTCCACGAGCCAACGGAGGCGACTGAGGAGTTCCTTGCGTTCCCGGCAGCAGACGAACGTGTTGACCACCGGTTCAGCACGCGCGGATGCGGGGCCAATCCCGTGGTGGTCAAGGATCGTTCGAATGAGAAGCGCAGCATAGTCGCGCACGTCGTAGCCCTGCCGGACGGCAAATTCGTCGCATGCTCGTTCGGCCCACCGGCGGAAGTTTGCGAGCGCCAGGTAGACCAGGGGGTTGAACCAGAAACAGGTGCGAAGTAGCCAGTAGACGCCGTTTGCGAGCGTGTGGTTGAGCTCCAGATGACCCAACTCGTGCAGCAGAATCGCTCGCACCAGGGGGCGAGGTTCCCGGCGTAGGCGCGCCGAGAGGACGACGACTGGGCGCGAGAACCACCAGCATGCGGCGATTGGTACCGCGGGGGTAAACCGGACGACGATCTCCTCTCGCGGTCGCCGGTGGAGAGTCGGTGGCGAACCCAGAAGAGCTCTCACTTCGGCTGTGGACAGCGCCCTGCCGGAGCGCGTCAGCACAACGGCGCGCCGTAATTGGGCCAGAAATCGGAACAGCCCGAGGGCTGCTCCGGTCCCCCAAACGGCGACCACGACCTCCAGGGCAAGGCGCTTGGGGAGACCAAAGTGGGAGAGCAGTCGCACGGGGGCCACGTCCTGATCAGGCCTCCGCAAGCCGGGAAACGGCAAGGGCTCGAGTTGTCCGTCGTAGAACAGGTAGACGTGGGGCAGAACGCAAGACAGGAACAGGGAGAAGAGAATGGCATATCCGGTATGCTGCCACAGACGAGCCCGTCCTACAGCGGTCGGGATCAAGTGCTGCGCGGCCCACGCGCACAGGACAACCACCGCAGATAACAAGCCCCCTGTCCACACTATCCCCAGCAAAAGCTCTTGCGGGCTGGGGCGGAGCAGGTTCATCTGTCCTGTCCCTCATGCTTTTCCAGTTGCGCAAGCATCTTCCGAAGCTCGTCGATGTCCTCCCGGCTGAGCTCGGTGGACTCCAGAACCGTACTGATCAGTTCGTTACTTGCCCCCCCAAATAACCGGGTGAGGACATCCAGCACCGTTCGACGCTGCACCTGCTTCCGGTCTACCAGCGGGTAGTACACGTACTGTCGGCCGGATGTGCGGTGCCTCAGGTAACCTTTGGATTCCAGGTGGCGCATCATGGTCAACACGGTCGTGTAGGCGAGGTCGTCCGGCAGTCGTTCGAGCACGTCGTGTACCGTGGCCTCGCCCAGATCCCAGATCACGTTCATGATGGAGAGCTCTCGGTTGCCCAGAGGGGCTAGCTCGTTTTCCGATCGCGTCTGTGTGTCCATTCACCACCCCACAGCTCAAAAGCTGATGCGTTCGCCACCTGCGCGAGTCGTCAGGGCCCGAATGACAGCTTCGTCAACCGAAGTCGATATCCTGCGCGCGCTTCCATCACCCATCAGGACGTTCACATAACCAGGATGCCGGCTCGAAAACTCCGCCTCATCCGCACGTGGGTCCATCGGGGCATGCGCCCCGAAGACGACAACCCGTTCCGGCCCTTCGTACTCCCGGGGATCCACGCCGGCCCACGCTCCGGGAAGCCGAAACGAAGCCCGTTCTCCCACCACGGCGGTGCCGGACGTGCCGTCGAGCAGGTGCTGAGTACCGATTGCACTGTTGAGGAAGAAGGTTCCTTCCGAACGAGGTTGGTAGGCAATGTCGTCCGGATCCCGGGGGCCGAACACGCCAAGGTAGCTCGATGGTCCGACCAGGTACATCGTTCGGAACCGGCTCCCCACGTGGGATCGAAGCCAGGGGGCAGTTGACGGAGCGGTAGCTGCAGGCACTCCGCTACCTGGCACAGCCATCACGTAAGGAACGGGGCCTGCGTACCGATCGCTCGGGCACAGGAACACTTCCAGGAGCGCTTCCCGCCCGGTTCGGTTCGCCTTGGACCACACGGCCAAGTCAAAGTTCAGCGCGTTGTACGTCGGTGTCGCTCCGACGTGGGGCAGTAGCATGGCGAGCCATCCCCAACCGGCGTCACGGGGTTCCCAGACGTCGCGGAGAACCCAGCCAGAGGGCCAGACCTGGTGCGAGGCGTCGTACCAGTGCAAGGCGATACCAATCTGCCGCAGATTGGACAGGCAGCGGGCCGAGCGGGCCATTTCCCGCGCACGTTGTACAGCCGGAAGCACAACGCTCACCAGCAGTAAGATAATCCCCAGGCTAACCAACGCCTCGAGCAGAGTTAAGCCCGTCCGCCGTTTTTCCCGGCGCGCTTTTCGTCGCCTCATGATCGAATCACCGGTCGCAGTTGCAGTGCACCGTCAACTACCATTTTAGTAGCTAGCCAGCACGACAGCGTCAAGGGCGATCGCCGCTCGGACTTTGCTTTGCTCCGGTGGCATCCGGCCCGGACGTCCGGTCGGCGCGGGCGATCTCGTCCTGGATCGCCGCAGTTAGGGCCCTGTTGTTGCTCGTTCGCGGGGTAAGGCCGGGACCGGTCCCAGGGGGTTTCATGCGTCCTCCCTGGGAAGGGGGTAAGGCCTTTCGTCAACTCCCTCGGCGGTTTCCCGTCTTGCACACGTCTTTCCGACGATGTGCAGTCTCGCCTTCCGACCGGAGCGTTGCTGCGTTGGCCAGAGCGGTGACCGAAGTTGCAGTAAACTCACCCATCGTGTTTTACCGACCATACGGATTAGACGGAAAAGCACGGCTACGGTGCAGTTAGAAGATCTAGCGACTGTACCGCTTGTGTCGGGTCGTAAGTGTCCCCAGTTCCTACACGGAGGGCCACGGATGAAGCTGATCAGGTTTGCCACCGTTGTTGTCACACTCGGGGCCGGTTCCCTTCTTTTTGCGGGACAAAAGGTCCCCCATTCTCCAGCCAATGACGGTGTTGGACGAGCGCGGGTGATTAGCCCCGCGGCATTGTTTGAGGACAAGACCGACGCGAAGGTCGAGGCGAAGCCTGCTGAAGAGAAGGACCTGAGCGTGGCCAAGTCGTGCGACAAGTGCGGTAAACTGCTGCCCCTCTGCGGGTGTACGACCGTTCGTGTGTACGGGGACTGGCTGTACTGGCAACCCCGTGGCACCGACCTCGGATACGCGTACCCAACGGACGAGGCGTTCGGCCGTCCGCTCGGACCGACAGTGCAGGTGGACCATGATTACGAGCCGCAGGGGTTCCGGATCGGAGCGGGCTTTTCTCAGGACGGTGGGTTGAGTGAGCTCCGTAGCACGTTTACCTACTTCACGGCGGGCACAAACGGCTCCGCCTGGGCACCACCGGGTCGGACGCTGCAAACGCTTTTGCTCGCCTCGCCGGTGCCACTGGATGCCGACGCGGCTACCACGAGCTTCGCTATCTCCAACTCGGAGCTCTACCTGACGACATGGGACATTGACTATGTCAAGAGCCTGTGCGCTCCATGCGAGGAGAAAACGGTCTATGGGTTCGTGGGAGCCAGAATCGGGCGGCTTGATCAGCGCGTGCACGTGACCTACGACCGGGAGACAGTGCGCGTGAGCCCGGATCTCCGGGGCGGCGGTATTCGTGGCGGCATAGGTGGAAGCGTTCGGTTTGGAAAGGCGCGCATCTTCGGTTCCGCTGCAGGCAGCCTGATGGCGACGGGTATCGACGTCGAGTACACCCAAGACAATTACCTCGCTGGGCGGGTTGTGGATTACAGCCAGGACGTCGACCGAGTGGTACCGATTGTGGACTTGCAGCTTGGAATCGCGTATGACGTGACGGAGCATTTGTCCATCAGTGCCGGCTACGATTATTCGATTTGGTTCAACGTGGTCACGCCCGAGGCGATTGTGAACGCGGTCCAGGCGGGCGACTTCAGCGGCGATCTCGAGGACGACATCACCTTTGACGGCGCCTTCTTCCGCATTGAAGCACGCCGCTAGATGCCTTCGGGGACCACGGCCCGAACCTGCACGGGAGCGGGTCCTGTTTTCCAGGACCCGCTTCAAGCTTGGTAGACGGAGGCGTGAGCGTGCTGGTCCGCGGCGAGGCTGGTTGGGGTTGCCGCGGCATCCTTGACCTGCGTAGACTAGTGGTGACGCGGGCGATGCCCGTCGCAAGGTTGGGCGGTTAGCTCAGTTGGCTAGAGCGCGTGCCCGACACGCACGAGGTCGCAGGTTCAAGTCCTGCACCGCCCACTCAGCGGGTTGCGAAGCTGTCCAGCAACCCGCTTTTCGTACGCGCCCCTGCCGGGGAAAGCAGCCAGAGGGCGACTAGGAGCCCCCAATTCGGGCCGATCCATTGGAGGGGCCTGATCGGCCGTGCGCGGCCACAGGCCGCCCGGTCAAGGACCAAGGAGGGGAAGCCGGCATAGCCCCACAACCCGTGGCAGGCGGGTACCCTAGGCTGCCGCCTGTCGGACGGGCCTCCGACGGCGATCGGGTCGGCGCCGCCGGCGGGTCGGCAGCGGAGCTCCGTCGCTTCGTCGGCGGCCGAGGGGCGTCGCGATCCTTCCTCAAGCCCGTCCGCGCCCTTTCGCCGCGCGTGGCACCGTGGATCTGCACGTCTGGCAGGGCCCTTGGCTCGTCGGCCACGGCCGCCTCGCGGAGACTCGCCACCTGAACCTTGATCGGACCGATCGGCCCGATCGGTCCGATTCGACCGACTCCCGTGCTGTCCAAAGGGGGGCCGCCTGGCACCGGCGCTAACGCCGGTGACGTCGGGCCGATCCACACGCCGCTGACGGCGCCCACCCCTGGTTACCGCCCGTCCGCGTGCCCGCCAATGCAAGGGGCACCGTCCATCGCGGGCGGTTGCCGTCGGTCGCTTGGGATGGCGCGGCGGACCCGCTGCAACGCTGCCGCGGTCCGCCGCTGCCAGAGATAGCACCTCAGCATCGGTTCAGGACTATCGGCAGTCGGCGGCAAGGTCAATCTCCCGGCCCCCATGCTGCCTGCACCGAAGAACACGGGGCTTGGCCTCCCCGCACGCGCCAACCGTCGGCCAGTAGCGGGGGAGCTCCGCTCGTTCGGCCGCGAGCAATCCCCCAGTTCCGCCCCCGGAAGCATCGGCGCGTGGCACATCGCCCTGCCGGCGAGCCGGTCTCTTGCGGCCCCGATTAGCGGCGCGGTTCGGTTCGGCACATCGAGATGTCAGAACTTCACGGGGTCGTCGGTATATCGGGGTGAAGGCGAAGCCGCGGGTCTGAAGGTGAGCCCACGGTTGAGGCAGAAGATGCGGTTGCCAGGGGGCGTTTCTTGAGCCCGGGAGGAGAACAATGGGGAAGTCTGAGGGAGCTGCACCATCGGTTATCGCACAATTCGGCCAGGAGCTGGCAGGTATCGCTGTGGGAGAACCCGTTACCTGGCAGCGTGCCACCTTTGTGCCGCTGATCTGGACCACCGATCGAGATCTGGACGTGGCCCTGCTAGAGGAAGAGCCGGGCGTGGATGTGGAGGAATTGGGCCAGGGTCGGGCGACCGTTCCCGAGATCAAGATTCGCAACAGGTCAGACAAGTTCGTTCTGGTTACCGACGGTAGCCTCGTCGAGGGGGCATACCAGAACCGTGTGATCAACGTGACATTCCTGGTGGCACCGAAGAGCGAGAGGGTTGTGCCGGTGAGCTGCGTCGAAGCAGGTCGTTGGGGAGGCAGAGGGCTGCGTTTCAAGCCCAGGCGCAAGGCCCCGCCAATGCTGCGCGCGCGCGCACGACGCGAGATCCAGGCCGAGGCGGAACGCCAGGGACATATAGGAAGGGCCAACCAGGGGCGAGTATGGCGAGATGTGGCGCTCTACCTGGCCGCATGCGGTCGTGGATCGCCTTCGGAAAACTTTGTGGAGGCTATGGTGTGGGCCGAAGAGGAGGTGGCCAGGGAAGGCACTTTGGATGATCTGACCGCTGAGCTGAATCGACGCGGCGAGGGCCGCACGGCAGGCGTGGCGACCGTGTGGGGAAACCGTGTAGCCGCCGTCGACCTCTTCGGCTTGCCTCGTCTGTTTGAAAAGGCTGTAGGCCCAATACTCACGGCTTACCTGTTGGATCTCAGACTGGCAGAGCTTCCCAAGGGCAAAGAAGCCGGTGATGGGAAGGTAGTGCGCGAGTTCCTCGCCCAGTTACCACGGTTCGCGAACCGCCGTAAGCCGACGATCGGAGTAGGGGACGAGCTGGAGATTAGCGGTCCCGAGTGCACCGGCAACGCAGTGCTCTATAAGGGCAAACTGTACCACATGAGCGTCTTTGGCGTCGTCTAACCCAGCACCATCCGTTGGAGAACAGGTCAGGGGCCCTCCGGTTGCCTCACCCGCAGCCGGAGGGCTCCACTACAGCCCCCGGACGAGGCCCTGTTTGAGTCGGCGCCGTCTTCGCACCCTTGGACTGGCATCCCCCTCTGGGCAAGGTGTCCCCACCGACACGAGTTGCTTACTTGGGAAAAGGCGTGTCCGCCCCCTTTGTTACTCGTGGTACCCGCCCAGGTCCGCTCTCAGAACGGCCCCGGGCCGGCAGAGCAGACCTGCGCGCGACCATCGGGTCAGGGGACGCAAGGTTCTCGTACCCCACACAGATGTCGCGGCCCGGGCAACTACGCGAGCAGCTCGTGAACCACCCGACCGCCTACATCGGTGAGTCGGAACTCACGGCCCCCAAACGTGTAGGTGAGCCGAGTATGGTCAAGGCCCAGCAAGTAGAGGATCGTGGCGTGGATATCGCGCATGTGCACCGGGTTTTCCACCGCCTGGAAGCCGTACTCGTCGGTGGCCCCGAAGTGGAAACCCGGTTTCACCCCCCCACCGGCGAACCACATGGTGAATCCAAGGGGGTTGTGATCTCGGCCGGTGCCACGATCCTGAGCGTAGGGAGTGCGGCCGAACTCGCCGCTCCACCAGACCAGCGTGTCGTCCAGCAATCCGCGCCGCTTCAAGTCGTACAAAAGGGCTGCGATCGGGCGATCCACGGCGCGGGCGTGGATGGCGTGCTGTTCGATCTTTGAATGCTGGTCCCACGGCGGTGAGGAGTCGTTGCTGTAGTTCACCTGGACAAACCGCACGCCTGCCTCCACCAGTTTCCGAGCGATCAGGCATTGCCTGCCGAAGGAGTCCGTGGCCTTGTCCCCGATGCCGTACGACTGCAGGGTTTCTTTGGACTCGGTTGTCAGGTCCAACACGCGAGGAACCTCGAATTGCATCTGGAAGGCCAGCTCGTAGGAACGGATCACCGCGTCGAAGTCTGCGTCGGCGGGAGTTTCCGCCGCACGAGCACGGTTCAACGACTGGACGAGATCCAGATGCCGCCGTTGGTGTGCGCTGTCGTAGCGAGGGTTCTGAATGTTCGGAAATGACGCCAGGCTCAACTTTTGCCCTGCGCGCCCTACTGGGGTGCCCTGATAGACCGAGGGTAAAAACGCGCTGCTGTAGTTGCGTGGCCCGCCTACGTTCATCGGGGGGTTGAGCGTCACGAAGTCGGGAAGGTTTTCGTTCTCAGTGCCAAGCCCGTACAGGATCCACGAGCCCATCGATGGACGTACGAAGGCGATTGCCCCGGTATGCAGGAACAGGGTCGCCGGACCGTGTGCGATCCCTTCGGTTTGGGCGCTATGGACAAAGCACAGGTCATCGACGTGGCGAGCAACATGGGGGAAAAGTTCGGAAACCCAGCTCCCGCTCTCGCCATACTGACGAAACTTCCAGCGGGGCCGCATCACCTGGTGCTTGATTACCTTGCCCGTTTTTGCACGGGTTCGCGGGTCATCGAAAGACAACAGCTCACCGTCGCGTTCGATCAAAGTCGGCTTGTAGTCGAACGTGTCCACGTGACTCGGCCCCCCCTGCATGAACAGGAAAATGACCCGCCGGGCACGGGGGGGATGGTGGGGCGCTTTGGTAGTGGCTGCGCGCGCTGATCGCGCAGCCCAACGGGCAAACAAGTCGGCCAAGGCCAGGGAACCGAACCCACAGGCTACTCGTTGCAAAGCTTCTCGCCGATTGAGCCGTTCCATTGGTCCAGTCCTCAATTCGTTGGCAAGACCCAGCTCAGGCCACACGACTTTCATCTGTCGAGTGCGGCATAGGCGGACTGCCGCGAACTATTCGACGTAGCGGAACTCTACTGTACAGAACAGCGCGTGGGCGAGCTCGGCCCAGACATCTTCCGGCGAAGCTCCTTCGGCCAAGCGATCCTGGAGGAACTCCCCGCAGAGCTGCCTTTCCGCAACGGTCGGTTCGCGACTGAAGCACAGCATGAAGAGCAACTCGAGTCGCCTGTTGTTGCCTTCTACCTCATGCAACACGCGGTTGGCCGTAGCCTGGGCTAGCTCAAGGACCGATTCGTCGTTCAGCAGGTAAAGTGCCTGGAGCGGAGTGATGCTCACGAACCGCCGCCCGCATACAAAACTGGTGTTGGCGCCGTCGAAGAGGAAGTAGTACTCAGGGGCCAAGTTTCGGAGCAAAGGCTGGTACACGCTGCGCTTGCGGCTGAGCCGGAGGCGGCCGACTTGCTTTTCTTCCACCCCCTTCTTGCGAAGATTGGCGGGCAGGGAAGGTCCGCCCATTGACGTGTCGAGAGTTCCCGCGATCACCAGCATGGTGTCGCGGAGCTCTTCGGCTTCAAGCCGTCGCTTCGAAAACCGCAGGAACAATCGGTTCCCCGGATCCAGTTCACGCGCCAGGGAATCGGTTCGACTGGCGAGCTGGAAGGCGTGGGAGCACACCAGCTCGCGAACCAGACGTTTCGTTGAACCTCCCTGCTGGCAGAAACGGGCGGCCAGGAAGTCCAACAGCTCCGGATGGCTAGGCGGTTCACCCGTCGTGCCAAAGTTGTCCGGCGTGCGGACCAGCCCGCTGCCGAACGTGTATTGCCAGACCCGGTTGACGTAAACCCGCCACGTCAAGGGATGGTCGGGTGCGGTCAGCCACCGGGCCAGTTCCAGACGCCCGCTGGAGTGGTCCGGAACCTCGAGAGGTGGCACAACATGTGCCAGAAATTGCGGTACCCCGCGAGGAACGAGGGGGCCTTTGGCTTCAAGCTGGCCGCGAATCAGGATCGGGCTATCCTCGAGTTCCTTTTCCGGTTTGTCCACAGCCCCCATCGCGGTTTCCACCGGCGGAACGCCTTTGCGGACTCGGTCGACCTGTTGCTTGAGTTCCTCGACCACTGTGGCCACCCGCGCACGCTCTTCTGCTTCCTGCGCAGTCAGGATCTGAACCGCGTCAACGACGACGTAACCGTCCGTTCCGTCGTTCGTGATGGTCACAACGAGTTCGTCTTCCCTGTTCAGGTCGATCTGACCGAGTTCGACGAATACCCCCTGGTCCGGTGGCCTGGACTCATCGACCGTGAGCCTTCTTGTCTCATGGGGGGTTTGCAACAGCACAGGGACCCTTTTGGATCGGTTGCTGCCATGCGTGTAGGCCAGCCGCACCAGGTAGCGGCCTGTCGCAGGTGCGGTCCATCGAAACTCCAGCGAACAGCCGCCCTTGTTCTTATTCCCGTCGTGAAGGTAGGCTTCGCCCACCCGCCGCGCGCTATGAGCGGACAGAACCCATTCTCCGTTGGCGATCGCGGACTCGGCTTCGATTACGACCCCCTCGATTGCTCTCGGATCTGCGGGTTTGCTGGTATAGACGCCGTCGTAGCGTTCGAGCTTCTGCCGGGCGGCCCGGAGCGCTTTCTCAGCCTCTTTTACCGCCTGCAACGCCGCTTCACGTCGTGCTCGCTCCGCTGCGTCAACCGGTAGCTCGACCTCATACCAGCGGGACACATTGTCGTGGACGACAGAACGCGTGTTCAAGAAGATTCCCGCCAGCGCGTAGTACTCCCGCATGGCTACCGGGTCGAACTTGTGGTCGTGGCAGCGAGCGCAACCGAGCGAGACTCCCAGGAACGCCCGCCCGATCGTCTCGATCTGCTCGTCCGCGATGTCGTAGTCCAGCAGACGCTTGTTCTGAGTTTCGTAGTTGTTGGGACCAATGACCAAGAACCCCGTTGCGATCAGGTTGCGTCGCCGTTCGGCCGGCGAGTGGGCGGACAAGAGATCGCCCGCGATTTGCTCCTGGACGAAACGGCCATACGGCGTGTCACGGTTGAAGGAATCGATCACGTAGTCACGGTATCGCCATGAGGACGAGAAAATCAGGGATCGGCCTCCTCCGGAGGAGTCTGCGTAGCGAACCACGTCCAGCCAGTGTCGTCCCCACCGCTCGCCAAAACGGGGCGAGGCGAGCAACCGATCCACCCGGCGACTCCAACGGTCCGGACGGGTGTCTTCCAGGAACGCCTGCAGTTCCTCAGGACTAGGGGGAAGTCCGATCAGTGCGTAGTAGAGCCGTCGGAGCCCGACCGCCGGTTCGGCATCCGGTGCCGGGGCAAGTCCGACAGCCATGCCATGAGCGAGCAGGAAGGCGTCGGGAGGCGTCCAGGGCCAGTTCGATTCCACCAGCGGTACAGCCGCCGGCCTGATCGGTCGGAACGCCCAGTGCTCACCGCCCCTGTGGTAGTCGTCGGCCAAACCAGGAGCCACAAGCAGGGCCATGAAAAGGAAGCAACGGAGACGTGCCAATCGCCGTCGAACGTTCAGTTTGCGAAGAGTCATGCTGGCTCCGGCCTCACGCATCAACGCATTCTTACCTGAAGATTTTCTCTAACCCGGCCGACGAGGTCAAGGTGGCCGGGACGAAGCGAGACGATGCCTGTATGGCCCGGCCCAGGGGGGCAGACCTGTTCCGTTCGGAGAGCACGCAACGGCAGAGCATGTGGCGTGACACCGGTCCGATCTCTGTTTGCGAGACGCTCGTGCCCTCATGCACATAGCACCCCAGTTGGCGTTGGGTCGGACAGCGCTCTCAGACAAACAGCCATTAATGCATGAGTGTTGCTTACGAGCCAACGGTACCGTGGGAGCGCTCTGGTGGTTGTGCGGGCGATTTCGTGGTCAAACCTCTGGCAGCGTCCACGGTTTGCGCCATTCCTCGCGGTCACGCAATCGGTTTGCTTCCCTGTCGTCTACGAAGGAGAGCGTCTTACGGTCGAACAGAAGGGAGCGGCCGAGGCGGGCCGAGATGTTGCCGGCGTGACACATGACGGTAGCCCGAGCTCCGACGGTTTCGAGGTCGCACGCCGGGCGGTTGCGGGTTTTGATGCAGTCGATGAAGTCCTGTACATGGGGGGCAGCGTTGCTGTCCCCTTTGACCTCTTTGACCAGCCGGTTATCGCGCGTGTAGGCCCGCCAGCGGTTATTGCCGATAATCATGTAGCCTTCGTCGCCGTAAACCGCCGCCCCCTCGGTCTCCTGTTCCATGGTGTACGGCGTCCAGATGCGCAATTCGTACGTCACCAGCCGAGGGTGCGGTCCCTCAAACTGATAGGTGACCTGCATCGTGTCGGGGAACTCTTGCATATCGTCGAAATACCACTTGCCCCCACCGCCATGGATCCGCACCGGCCAGCCGAGCGGCTCCTCATTGCGAGCTTCACACGCAGCCTCCAGGACTGCCATCGCCATGTCGAGACGGTGGACGCCATCGTTGCCCAGGTCACCGGTGCCGTAATCGAAGAACCACCGCCAGCTTCCGTGAAATCGGTTTGGGTTGAACGGACGCTTAGGCGCGGGACCGAGCCACATGTCATAGTCGACTCCGGACGGAGGTTCCCCGTCGGGGGGATAGCCGATGGATTTTTGTCGTGCGCTTTCCCAGCCCTTGGCAAACAGACACCGCCCTAGTGTCCCCGTGCGCGCGTACTCTATCGCCGATTTGAGCCGCTCCGTGGAGCGATGCTGAGAGCCCATCTGGATCACTCGGCCGTATTTCTTCATCGCCGCCAGCATACGCTCGATTTCGACGATGTTGTGGCTGGCCGGCTTTTCCACGTACACGTCCTTACCGGCCATGCACGCCAGAATGGTCGGGATGGCGTGCCAGTGATCCGGCGTTGCGATGACCACGGCGTCGATCGACCGGTCGTCGATGATGCGGCGAAAGTCTTGCGTCCCTTCGGGCCTGCGTGGTTGGTAACGCCGCACGATCTCCTGTGCGCGCGGGATCCGCCGCGAGTCCACATCGGCGACGCTGACGACTTCGACGTAGGGGTTGCGTGCGAAGAGCGAGGTGAGCCCCATACCCCGACCGCCGACGCCGATGATGCCCACCCGTACACGTTCACTCGGGGCTGCCTTGCCCATGCTCGACCATGCCGCGAGGGTGGCTGTGGTAGAGGCCAGGAACGTTCGCCTGCTGATGCTTTCGCTCATCGCCGCTCCTCCGCGGGGCCTCGGCGCAGGTTTCTTCGCGCAACGGGACGCGAACTCCAGGCGCTAGCCTACCACAAAACGGACCGTCGCCACAACAGACCACGCGCGTGTCCAGATGGCAGCCGCCGCATTGGTCAGGAGTCCTGCTCGGAGGATCGGGGAAGAGGCCCCAATCAGTCGGCACCGGCGTCCGAGCCGAGTGCTTCGACCGGGAGAGTTTCCGGTTCGCGGACGGTCGTCGCGACCGATTCGCTAAGCGTCCCGAACCGTGTCCGCCGCAGTAGGTGGGACAGCCGAGGGTAGCACCGGCCAAGGCCCTGCCGCTGACGCCAACGAAGTAGGGGGTTGCGCGTGTCGCAGGGGTGATTCGGATCGACTTCCCACGGGTGGATGTAGAAAACCACCGGACGTTTCTCCACGTTGTTTACGCGGTCGATGAGTGCCACTGTTGCACCGAGCGGGAGGAGCCGGAAGTAACCGCCTCCCCCCATCGGTAGTTTCCAGGTTGCAAACTGCGCCACCCCAGGCGGCACCTCGATGATCTCGCCCGCGGAGGTGCGAATCCGATAGGGCGAAACCGGCGAATGGGGGATACCGTAGCGGTCGTGGTAGATCGGGTAGATACTCGAATCGATCGCGATTCCCTCTTCTGCGAGGATCGTCAACGCCCACAACGACCGTGGGGTGATCGAGAACGTAGGAGCACGGAACAGACGCACCGGTTCGCCTGTGATATCGGACAGAACCTTCACGCTCAGCCGAAGATCCTCGCGAAATTCGTCCGGAGTGAGCTCATAGATGTGCCGGTGCCAGTAGCTGTGGGAGCCGATCTCGTGACCGGCCCGCTGGATCGCTCGCACGAGGAACGGGTACTTCTTGGCTA
Source organism: Planctomycetota bacterium (assembly GCA_026981825.1). Classification (GTDB taxonomy): domain Bacteria; phylum Planctomycetota; class Planctomycetia; order JALXBF01; family JALXBF01; genus JALSID01. The sequence continues at coordinate 16,954 of JALSID010000406.1, read as the reverse complement.
CCCAGCCGAGCACGAAGCAGGTCGCGCGGGTTTGGTGGCGGTCGAGGAGATCGAGCAGTCGTTCGGTGTTACGCACGACCCGAGATGGGAGTGCGTCCCAGGTGCGCGGGGATGTCTTCAGGTTCGCCGCGTGAAAATGTTCTTCTACGTCGATCGTAAACGCGTTCAGCATCGAAGCCCCCGTTCGTCTGCGCCCAGAAGGTTGTCCCATGACAGCGTCCAGTGACACGGTAGCCGCAGCTCCTACGGGCCCGCGGTGACCTATCAAGGCTTCCCCGCAGCCGTCGGTTGGTGGGAATGGCGGGCACGACCGAGCGGACCAAGCTTGTCGGAGGCGCTCCGTGACAGCACCGCTTGTTGTAGTGGTTTGCTAGGGCCGGGCAGCTAGCGAAGCGACTGCGCCCGACCCGCAGCATCCGTAGTTGGTGCCCCCCGTGGAGGTGCCGTACCGTTGCCGGCCGTTCCGTCACAGTTGGTGCCGCCGGCGCCGCCGTGCGTGCCAGCTCTTCGCTGTTGAGACGACCGAAGGACGGTTAACGGTGAGGCAGAGTCTGGCTGCAGCGACGGGGCGTAGTTGCCGGTTCTCGTTCAACTGGCCAGGTGCCCCAGGGGCAAAGCAGGGTTGAGTCCAGGCGCACGCTTGCCTGACGAGTTGCGCGGTTCTATCCAGCCGGTAGCTGCGTTTGCCAGACGCTATTGCGGTTCGCGGCCCGGGAAGACCGGTCGGCCCGACCAGCGCTCGACTCGGGACAGGGCCTGGTATTCCTCGGTCAGCAGCCGGTAGAGGCGGACTTCTTCGGTGATGAGTTCGCGCCAGAGCTGGATGTACTGCTCGGTCGTGATTCGCCCGACCCGGTAGGCCTCACGTCCGACTTCGATCGCCTGGCGCAAACGCGGTAGGATGGACTCTTCCTCACGGACGCGCTGGGCGTGCCGGGCGTTCAGTTCGCTGAATGCGGCGTCCAGTTGTTCCTGAAGTTGCAGCAAGGTCAGCTCTTCGAGGTTCTCGAGCCGTGCTAGATCGGCGCGTGCTGCCCGGCGACGGGCGTTGATCCGGTCCAAGTAGATGGGAAGGTTGAGTCCGACCACAGCGGCCACGGCGTCGTTGCCGTTGGCCACGGGGCTAATCCCTGAGGACGAGATCGCACTCCATTGCACGCCTATCGTGAAGTCGGGCACCAGTTCCAGATCAGCTAGGCGCACACGATGGCGTTGGGCGTCGGTTTCTGAGGCCCGCGCCACCAGGAGCGGATGCTCCTCGAGGGTGTCGAAGAGCTCTGCCCTGTGCGGAGGATCGTAAGGGGGAAGCGCGGCGACGGCCAGTTCGACCGTTACGGTTTCGGTGATCCCCATGATGGAGAGCAGTCGGGCCACGACTGCGTCACGTTGGCCGTGGAGTGCACGGATCTGGTTCCGCAGCAGCTCCAGTTGTGTCTCGGCTTCGTAGAGTGACTCGAGCCCGGCTTGGCCGACGCGGATCTTCTCGCGGATGTCCGGAATGAGCTGGGTGTCCACCAACTGCTCCAGCTCGCGGAGGCGCCGTAGCGATTGGTCGACGTAGTAGAGCTCCAGGTACGCGATCCTTGTCTGGTTGGCCACATCGAGGATGGCGTCTTGCAGCCTGGCGGCCACCGCGCTGGCCGTTGCCGCTTGCGCGTCGCCAGCCTCGGCGAGCTTCTCGAGCCACGGGATCCGCTGGCTCAGCGCAGCCACTAGTTCCTGTTGTCCGGCAGCCGTTTGGATTTGCTCGAGAAAGATGGAGGCGTTAAAGGTTGGATCCGGCAGGGACTCGGCTTCCACGATCCGCTCGAGGTTGGCCTCGAGTTCGTTTCGGAGAGCTCGGATCTGCGGGTTCTGCCGCAAGGCGATGTCCACGGCTCTTTGGATGGTCAGCCTGCGCAGATCGGGAGCCGCTGGCGCCTCCGCGGTTACCACGGTTGGCCGGACTGTGTGGATGTCGCGCGGGTCTGCCGAGCTGATGTCCGGATAGATGGACGCTTTCGCCCGGGGCGTGCGGAGCTCGGTCCCCATGCATCCGCTCAGCGCTGCTGCTGCTATGGCGGAAAAGATGGGCACGAGAAGGTCGCGTCGGGATACCACTGCTAGCCTTCCGTGGTTGTTCCGAAGACCATCGCGCTTCCTTCGCAGTCGGTGGCCACGATGCGACGGCCGCAACGTCGCTCCGTCGCACCTCGCGGGCGGTGCCTCCGAAGCGCACGGGGTGTGTTCGCAGCCTGCACCGAGGTTCGCACCACGCCTGCGACTGACCGGTGCGGCCCGCTGGCCCAACCGGTCAAGTCGTAATCTTCCGATACTGTGATTACCTTCCTTAGAATCGGCACATTTGCGAAGTGGCTTCACCGGTTCGCGTTGACGGGAGCGAAGTGTCAACCTGGATGCGTTCTCCGCTGCCTACCGAGCCGGGATGGCGGGCGGTATCGCAGAGTGGCGCCGGTTCGCGTGGAGACCCTGTGCATGCCCGTCGCGGCATCACACATCCGGCGGGATGACGAGGACAGAAGACCCCTGGGGATTTCAGTCACCGTACGGACGGCGCGACGGCAAACAGACGACGAAGAGGACCAGACCGAGCACGATGCACACAATGAGCCATTGCAGGATCGGCTTTTGGTTCGGCGCCGGTCGCTCTCCTTTCCAGCGCGGGCTGCCGGGACGGCTGAACAGTCGGAATGTTCTACCGTCTTTCCCCTTACCTTGAGCCAGCACCACTTCGGTTAGCACCCGTGTCGCTGTCAGGCGTGGTGCATGGGACTGTGCGGACGCCACGGAAGCGACCAACCCGACGAGTAGGGCGGCAACAAGCGATTGCAGTAACTTGCTCATGGCACGTCGAAACTTGCTGGCCGATGACCTCACTGCGCTTGGGACCATTCTTTCCTCATCATAGCACCGAGCTCGTGCGGCACCAAACCGATAGAGCGAACGGCCAACGAGGTCCAGGCGAGGTTGTGCCAAGGCTGGTCGTGCAGCTAGCTGATTTGTCTTACGGGGTTGCGGTGGGATGCGCCTGTTTTGCACTCACCTGCGAGGCGTGTATCGGGGAGGACTTCATCCGCATTGGGGGCCGACGCAAGCAAGAAGTCCTCGGGGCAGACCTGTCCCGCAAAGGTCGGTTGTGCCGCTAAAAAGGGACGGATCGGTGACGGCGCCGTCCAGGAGAGGCGGGGAGGGACGGTTCAGCAGAGCCTAGAGAGGGTGGGGAATGGCCGATCTAGAATGAGAGTTCGGTCTGCCGGAGGAGGATCGGCGGAATCGGATCGCCACGAACGGCTCCTTGGGCTGGAGGATGGACGTGAGTCAGGTGCAAGCGGTCAAACAGGTACGCTGCCGGGTGAAGGACCGTGGGGAGGGCGAATTCCCGGCGGGTACGCCGTTCCGGGATGTCCTGCGCGAGCTCGCTCCGGATCTCCTCGATCGGATCGTGGCGCTGCGCGTCAGCGGACAGGTCACGGACATCCATCACACCGTACCCGAGACGAGCGATGTGGTTGAGATCGAGCCTCTTTTGCCGGGAGATCCGGATGCTCTAGACGTCATGCGCCACTCGGCCGCTCACCTGCTTGCTCGCGCCGTGATGCGGCTCTACCCGGGGGCGAAGCTGGCGTTCGGCCCGACTATTGAGAACGGCTTCTACTACGACTTCGACCTACCCACTCAGCTTTCCGTCGAGGACTTCGCCCGCATCGAGGAGGAAATGCGGCGTTTGGCTGCGAAGGGGGAAACCTTCGACCGGCTCGAAATGCCAACGGCCGAAGCTCTGGAATTGTGCAAGCAGTTGGACCAGCCGTATAAGGTGGAGCATATCACGGAGGAGTTGTCGAAGTTTCCGAAGCTGAGCTTCTATCGGTACGGCGAGTTTCTAGACCTCTGCCGTGGTCCTCACGTTCCCGATGCGTCCCGAATCGGTCCGTTTAAGCTGTTGAATGTTGCCGGGGCTTACTGGAAAGGCGACGCGTCCCGGAAGATGCTGCAGCGAGTGTACGGGACTGCCTGGTTCACGGAAGATGAACTCCACCGCTACCTGCAGCGGTTGGAGGAGGCGAAAAAGCGGGACCACCGCGTGCTCGGTAAGCAACTCAAGCTGTTCACCATTTCTCCGGAGGTGGGCAGCGGGCTTGTGCTCTGGATGCCGAAGGGGGCTACGGTGCGGGGGGTGCTGGAGTCGTTCATCAAGGAAGAACTGGTTCGCCGGGGCTATCAGCCGGTCTACACGCCGCACATCGGCAAACGCGACCTCTACGAACGGAGCGGGCACCTGGCGACGTACGCGGACAAGATGTACGCCCCCATTCAGATTGAGGATGAGGTCTATTTCCTGAAGCCGATGAATTGCCCGCACCACATCCACATTTACAAGGCGGAGCCGCACAGCTACCGGGACTTACCCGTCCGATTGGCCGAGTTCGGGACGGTGTATCGATATGAGCAGTCGGGGGAGTTGACCGGGCTACTTCGGGTGCGGGGGTTCACCCAGGACGACGCGCACCTGTTCTGCACACCGGATCAGGTGGAGGAGGAGTTCCGCTCGACGGTGGAGCTGGTCCTTTTCGTCTGCAAGAGTCTGGGCTTGCACGACTATCGCGTGCGAGTGGGACTGCGTGATCCGGAAAGCGCGAAATACGTGGGGGAACGGGAGCAATGGGATCAGGCGGAAGCCGCGATCGAAAGAGTCGTGCGCGAGATGGGGCTGGACTACTGGTGTGCCCGAGGAGAGGCGGCTTTCTACGGACCAAAGGTGGATTTCCTCGTTCGCGATTGCCTGGGGCGAGAATGGCAGCTCGGTACGGTTCAGCTCGACTACAACCTGCCGGAGCGGTTCGACCTGGAGTACATCGGTCCGGATAATCGGCCGCACCGGCCGGTCATGATCCATCGTGCCCCCTTTGGTTCGATGGAACGCCTGATGGGTATCCTGATTGAGCACTACGCGGGCGCATTTCCCCTTTGGTTGGCTCCGGTACAGGTGCGGGTTCTGCCCATCAGCGAGAAGGTAGCGACATACGCTCGGGAGGTGCACGCGAGACTCGTGCAGGAGGGCTTCCGGGCGGAGGTGGACCTTGGTGCCGAGAAGATCGGACATAAGATCCGGGACGCCCAGCTCGAAAAGATCCCCTACATGGTGATTGTGGGCAAGCGCGAAGCGGAGGCGGGTCTTGTGTCGCTCCGCGAGCGAACTCAAGGCGATCTGGGCACGATGACGCTCGATGAATTGATCCGTCGCCTGAAGGACGAAGTTGAGCGGCGCGAGGTTCGGCTGCCTGAGTTAGTCCATGCTGGCCTGGGGGATACTTCGGCCCGGCACGAGTATTAACCGAGGCTGGGAGCTGAGCGCAGGGTGGTGTGGAAGTCAGGCCGCGGTGGGAAACGGCTCGCGACGCACGGACCCTGCACGTCCGCGCGCCGCGAGCGGCAGTCGGTCTGAGTGGTCCCCTACAGACAGCGCAGGAACGCGACGAGGTCCTTCTTCTCCTGGGGAGTCAATTTCAATTCCAGGACAAGGTTGAAGAACTCCACCGTATCCTCCAGTGTGAGCAGACGGCCGTCGTGCAGGTATGGGGGAGAGTCCTTGATCCCACGGAGTGTGAATGTCTTGATTGGGCCGTCGCCGGCCGCCCATCTCCCTCCTACCCACTGGGGCTTGTAAAACCGCTCCGTGCGCAGGTTATGCATCAGGTTGTCCGTGTAGTAGGGGGCAGGATGACAGACGGCACATTTGGCCTTCCCGAAGAACAGTTCCTGGCCGCGTAGTTCCGCAGCAGTTGCCTTTGCCGGGTCCAGCTTGCCATCCCAGCGGAGCTTCGGTGCCGGAGGGAAGTCCAGGATCGCCTGGAACTCGGCCATGAAGTGCACCTGACTGCCTCGCTCAAGTACATTTACCCCCTTCTTCGTTGCAATCACCGGATCGCCGTCGAAGTAGGCGGCCCGCTGCTCGAATTCGGTGAAGTCCTCAATGGTCTTCAGTGCCCGCTGCGATCCGAACAAACGCTGGATATTCACGCCTCGCAGACTCGGCGTGTCGATCCTGTGCCGGAATTCCTGGGGGCGGATGTCGCCGACCAGATGCGTTGCGGCATTCGTGTGGCCATTCACGTGGCAGTCGAAGCACGAGACGCCCCGGTGCGGCCGGAGCGAACGGCGGTCTGCGGTGGCGTTGAATTGCTGCTGGGGGAACGGGGTGACCAGCAGCCGCAGGCCCTCCAGTTGCTTGGGATTGAGGATACCGTTGAACAATTCGTAGTAGTTAGCGAGAGTAACGAGCTGTCCGCGGGAGACGTCGCCAAGGTCGGTGCGTGTCGTGAGGTACATCGGCGGGGGGTATTCAGGGAGGAAATGCTCGGGCAGGTCGAAGTCGAGATCGAATCGCGTCAGGTCTCTGCCCGTCTGACGTTTCAGTTCGAGGATATGGTGCAGGGGGAAAACCATCCCGCCCTCCGCATGATTTGGATGGGGCAGGGGCAGGAATCCTTTCGGCCAAAGCCCACGATGCTTGATTTCCTCGGGGCTCATTTCACTCAGTTCCTCCCAGGTGACTCCCAGGGGCAACTTTACTCGAACCCCTTCTTGGATCGGCTTGCCGCGGGACATGGTGACCCCGCGCGCCGGTCGATTGCTCAGGTCGTAGCGTTCCTCGAGTAGTTCGCGGTGCTTCCTCATCACGATCGGTTTCGCCGCAGACATCCGCCTGACCAGCTCATGGAACGGTTCTGCCATCGCAACCGGTGCATAGCTGGTCGTTCCGCGTTTCGGCGGTGCAGCACCTCTGTCCTTCGCCGCACCAGCCTCGTTCTGGGGGGTACCAGCCAGAGGCGGAGCAGCGTCGAGTTCGAGGTGTGTCCATTTCCAGCCGAGCAGAGCAGAGACGGCGAGCACAGCAGCTACCCATGCGGTTCGGGAGACTTGGACCCTGGTCTTCATCACGCACCTCCGACTCTCAGCCGTGCTACAATATTCGACGCCGGCGTCCTATGCTGCCGTATTCTAGCGGTACGTTTGCAGCATTACCAATAAAAAATGCGAATACCAGCCATAGGTAACGGTTATGGAGCTGTACCAGCTTGAGTACTTTGTTGCTGTGGTGGAGGAGGGCAGCTTCACACGCGCTGCCAAACGGTGCTACATCAGCCAGCCTGCGCTGAGCCAACAGATCCAGAAGCTGGAGCGGGAACTGGGCCAAAAGCTGCTCCAGCGATTGACACGGCGCATCGAACTCACCGACGCCGGCAGAGTCCTCTACGAAAAGGCGCGGTCCATCCTTGAGCTTGCTCGCCAGGTTCAGGGCGAGCTCAGCGAGCTATCGACCCAACCGAGTGGACGTCTTATCGTGGGGGCCATCCCCACCGTCGCGCCGTATGTCCTTCCGGAACTGGTGCAGCGGTTTCAGGCAGAATTCCCTGGTGCAGAGCTTTTCATTCACGAAGACGTGACGGAGAGTTTGCTGGCCGGAACCGAGCGAGGCGATATCGATCTGGCGCTGGTGGCGTTGCCCATAGAACATGACCAGCTCCTCGCGGAGCAGTTGTGGACAGAGCCCTTGCTGCTCGCATTGCCCGCCAATCACCGGCTGGCCAGAAAGCGGACGATTCGTCTGGCCGACATTGCGAACGAGCCGTTTATCCTGCTCGACGAAATGCATTGCCTGGGCCGTCAGATCATCGATTTCTGTAATCGACAAGCGTACAGCCCACAGGTTTGTTGCCGCAGTGCGCAGCTTCTGACCGTTCAGCGTATGGTTGCCCTTGGACATGGAATCTCGCTCATCCCGGAGATGGCCGCACGGGCAAACTCAGTGGACGGCGTGCGGTACCGCGAGTTGCACGATGCCAGGCCGACGCGTACGCTGGCAGCGGTGTGGCACAAACATCGCTTTCAGAGCGGACTGGCACGGGGATGGCTGGAGCTCCTGCGGAAATGGGAGGTAGCCACGCGGACAGCGGCCAAGGGGGAGCGATAGCTGCTCCGGACGTGGGTTGCTTGCCGTGCTGGTCGTGGCGAAGCTTCAATCGCGGAGCTGTTCAAGGAGAATCGGGTCCTGGATCTGGTCGTCGCGTGCCAAGAGGAGGACTTTCGAGACGATCTCGGCAGTTTTCGGGTCATCGTCAGCGAAGGGGAGGAACAAGCGGCCCCGATGCTGCGAGGGCACCGGGACGAGGCATACTGCTCCGCCGGGTACCTTGTGCACAACACCGCTGCCGAGATGGACCGTGTATCGACCGATCACCCCTTCGATGAACGCGCGGTTTTTCTTGATCTCGACGTTGGTCAGGCCGAGGAGCTGGCAGGTTTCCAGCACCAGACGGGCGCGCATTTCGACCGTCGAGGCGCTCGCCTCTGGCTCGACACCCCCCACGTGGGCTACGCTCACCACCAGGTCCAGGTCGCGCATGACCTCGCTGAAGATGATGGGGGGCACCTCAACGAGCGGAAGCGGCTCCTCAGTACTGCGGCGATAGAACCTCACCCCCTCAATCAGCCAACCCTCGACCTCCAGGGGCGTTGTGATCCCTTCTTCAATCTCCACGAACGCGTACAGGTCATGGGCGGGAAATTGCTTCGAAATGATCGGGAAGAAGTCCGGTCCTGGTGTGGCCCAGTCGCGACCCGCCCAGAGGGCGGTGGCCTGGCGTGGCTGGACCTGGTGACCCGCGTAGCGGCGCGAAACCGTGCCGTCCAGCTTTTCCTGTTCGGTCACCACGTATAACTCGCGGAAGATCTGCTTGAACGGTTGGACCCGTTCGGCAAGGAAGCACTCGTGCTGCCAGGCGGACCAGTCGCCGCTCTGCCAGAAGTCCACCGGATGAGCGATCCGCAGGGTCTCTCCGGGTTTAACGGGTTCCAGCTTCCCGTCGTGGCCGCGCAAAGCTCGGCCCCCGTGTTCCGGGTACCCCATGATCCCCTCACCCACAAGGACCAGTTTGGCCAGAAGGGGGCCGACGATGCGGTGCTGCATGAGCTTCCGGAGTTCTTCGGCGCTGAACTCGTCCACCCGGCACATCATGTTTTCCAGAGCGCGTCGGGTTCGGGAGGACCACTCTTTTAGTTCGCCCGCTCGTTCGTAAAGCGCCAACACCTCGGGGTCCTTTTTCAGTTCCTTCGGCAGGGCACGAAGAGTGTTCTTGCCGCGTTGCACCGTAATCGATGGCCGACAGGCCTGATCGATTTCCATGCGGATGACCACGTCTCGCTTGCGCACCGTTCGTTTTGCAGTCAGGAGGCGTTTCGCTTCAGCCGCGCCCAGGTCCCACTCCATGCGTAGCGCGTCCGGATAACCGGCCACGCGGGCAAGGTTTTCGAGCCCCGCAGAGGCGACGGCCATGGCATCGGGCCGGGACATAGGGCTCAGTTTTCTGGCGTATTCGCGGTACTCTGCCAGGGCTCGGTAGCGTTCCATCAGGTCCTTCTTCCGCTCCCGGCCGCGGCGCAGGGGGAGCAAACCGAGCAATTGCACAGCCAGCCGTCGCTTTTTTTCTCGGACGTCACGGATTAATCGGTCGCGGTCCGTTTTGCCGAGTAGGACATCAGAGATCAGGCGGATCCGCGCCACTCGCTGTGGCGTCGTGAACGTCTCGGCGGCTGTCAGGAGCCGGCTCCACCGGTTCGGACCGAGTTCTTCTTGGACGCGGTAGAACCAGTCCGGATCAACGGTGCCCTTGAGAAACTGCCGGGCCGTGAAGCGCGAGTATTGGCCAAGAAGCGCATCGCGCTCATCGTCACCGTCGGGAGCCAGTTTTTGACCGGCCGGTAGCAGGTGGAGACAAGCCCCACGACCGGGTGGAGAGTATGCGTGGAACAGGATCCACATGGCTGCCGACGTATAGCCCGGCCACTGGAGCGCTTTTTCGACGGCTCGGGCCCACTGAGGGGCGATGAGCCCAAGTTCTACAAGCCGCTGCTCTGGGAGCCCCTCCTTCTTGACCACGTCGCGTAGCTGCTCAGCGACCGCTTCAGGGGTTTCGCCATCGGCCGGATAGGTCACGTGAAGTAGGTGAGCGAAGCTGTGGCCGCGCGTGCCTCGGACAGAGCTGTCCAGCTTCAGACGTGCATTGCCGAGCGATCGCAGGATTCTCAGCAACGTGTGCACACCGACGAGGGATCGAAGGCTGAGTGCTGCATTGGTAGCGGGGCTCGGGTGCTCCCCACGGGCCAGTTCGATCTCCAGAATGCGCTCCCGGCACCGATCGAGAACTGGCCCCACCTGGGGCACTCGGGCGATGTACTGAGCGAGCTCAGGATCCGTCGGTAAGTACTTGGTCATCCACTCAAGCTGGTCGTAACTTCCTCTCCAGCTCTCCGTGTGCTGCTTGCCAAGTAGGTGCTCGTACCAATCACCATCTGTGGCTACCCCGGCCGCGTATGCCCGCTTCAACGTCCCGAAGAGCTCGTGTCGGACGTCGTAGGAGAAACGCTCCTTGTCGGCGAAAGTATCCTCAGCCCAACGGATTAGTCGCCACGCTCGCTCCAGCTGACGCTTATCGGCTCGCACACGTTCGGGCACTACGAACTCTTTGATCCACCTTACCGCGGCCTTGATCAAGTCGATTCGCGAGTCCCGATCGCTGCACGATGAACGATCCACCCCCTCGAAGCCGCCCTGGCTTTTGCGTTGTTCAGACAGCTCAAGTGCCGCCGCCAAAAGAGCTTCGCAAAGGTCCAGCGCCAATGCCGCCCGATTCGGGGCCGGATTCAGGTATAACAACCAAACGAGTATAGAGTGTACAATCCCACCGTACTCCAAGTGCGGGATCTTCCCTTCCCCCACAATGGCACTTGCTACCCAGCTAGGAAAAAAGCTGCACAATCGGTACCAGAAGAGCGCGCGTAAAACTTCGAGACCGTCTGGATCTCGTGGCCGCTGGGGGTCCTTTGCCCAGCTCTTCCATACCTCGCTCAGCGGGAAATACCTAGCCTCGTTTTCTTCGGGCGAGAGCTTTGACCAGGGAAAAGGGAATGAGACCCGTTCTCCGAGGAGCGATTCCTCCCGGTAGATGATCACACGTTCTTCACGGTGCTTGTGGACCAGCTCGTCCAGCGAGCGTAAGACGGCGGCTGCGGCGTCCGTTGCCAGTGCGACGCGACGGCGACGCGGGGGAAGCGGACGAGTCACGGGTTCCCCTTTGAGCAGCCCAAAGGCGGTGCTTGGGTCCATGTCCGCTCCGAGGCCCTGGCGCACAGGCCCGACAATCAACCTATCGAGCGACTCGACCGCCCGCGCTCGCGGATCGTCAGAGGAAGCACCTCCCTTCGAAGGGGCCTTACGTCTTCGTCCTCTTCCAGGCCTTTTGTCCTGCTTAGCCACGTAGCTCTCGAGCAGTTCGCGGCAACGAGCGGCGCTGCGGCCAGCACTGGCAAGCAGATCCAGCAACTCCACCCCGGCTAGCTGTTGCTGCACATTGCCGTCCAGCAAGCGGCGGGCACAGTCGAGAACGATGGAATCTTCTTGGCGTGCAATCAGCTCCAGTAGCCGCATCCGAACCACTTTGCCACGCCGTGCCAGGAGTCGTTCCACCCCCGCAAGCTCCTCCCTGGTAAAGCTGACTTCGGCGAGAACCTCTGCCGCGGTTTCTTGGACCGAGGACGATCGATCCGCGAGCGCCTGCAGGAGAAATTGGCGTATGGGGCGCTCGTGGCGGGCACGATCGGCAAGGAGTTTGACGAGCTTGACCCGCGCGTCGGGCACAAGTGTTGGAAAGGCCGCAGCCAGGCGCTCGACGGGAGCGAGCCGCAGGCAATAGGCCAGGGGCCAGTCAGCCCAGTCTGCATCGCGCGCGGCGTACTCCCAGAGCGGATCGAGACCATCGGCCTTCTTGGGGAGCTCGCGCCGCAGGCGGTCCCGCAGCCGCTCGACGTGGTCAGTGAGCTCCGGATCCCAGTTCGACCATTTGCTGGCACTTTCCTGCTCGGCACGCTGCTGACAAGTCGCCAGGCCGACCAGCCCCTGCACTGCGACAAGAGGGTCCTCATCGTAGATGGCCTTGCTCAGAGCCTCATCAACGGCTAATAGATCCAGGTTCTTCAGCAAGTACGTGGCTGCAAACCGAACCTCTGGCTCCTTCCGCGCCAGCAGACCCTCCGCAACCGGTATCGCCCGGACTGCATCTTCCACTGCGTGGCACCACAGCGCCGCGTAGACTTCGAGTGCCGAAGAACTGTGCAGTGTGGCCTGCCGCGCCTCCTTATCCTGCAGACAGCGGGCTACCAAATCGATCAGCCGCCTTACAAGGCCCGGTTGCAATGCATGGATGGCCAGACTTGTCCAACGCTGGATTGCCTGGACAACGCTGCTGAATCGGGCCAGCTTGTGTTCCGCGATACACGCCAGTATTCGGGCCAACGCGCCCGCATGGCCGTCCGCCACGGCAGATAACACTCCCTGCCGCAGCCCTTCCTGGCGCTGGGCCGCCAGCAGCAGACGCTCCAACTCCTCCCATCCTTCCGGCCGCGGACTAACTGCCAGCCCCACCAACACATGCTCTCCCATTCGTCCGATTTCGTGCGAGTTGTGCAGAGAGGCGACCAGGATGCGGTACACTTCGTCCGCTATTGGATCTCCCCACCGGGCTACGATTGCCCCCAGCAGGCGCCCAATCGCACTTTCGTCCCGGTGTTTCCGCGGTAGGTGTGGGGTCCAGGCAGCAAGCCACACGGGTTCGATGACGTCGTCGCGGAACACAGCAGCGATATCAACGAGGGACTCCAACCACTCGGTTCGCTTCGAGAGGCTCAAAACGGGCTCACTCGGTGCCCGGTAGGGCTTGAGGTCGAACCAGAATTCGCTGTACGGCATGCCAGCCAGGTACTGCCAGGCCCACTCGATCCACTCGGCCATGTTCGGGAAGAAAACCCGGAACAACTTGAGCCGGTCCGGCGGTGACAGCTCGTCGAACGCCACAAACTCCGGTTCGACCTCTGCACGATCCCACCTGCTCTGGTTGCGGTTGTCCAGCCCAAGAAGGCGTCTCCCTACCGAGCGTAGGGGATCCTCGAGGTCATTGACCTGATCGAGGTAGCGGTCCACGCGATTACCTTTTCGACGTGCGCCTCCCGAACTGGACCAGTACCACTCTTCAAGCTGCTTGCGGAACTGATCCTCCGACATGCTCTCTCCCTCACCTGCCCGGGGCCATCACGGAGATCTACAGAGGGACCATGCTGTTCAGGTGAACCCCAGAGGAATTCGCTGCGGTGTCTTGTGTCAGCAGGCTGCTCGCCAGCCCGTCAACCGCCTGCCAGGAAGACCAGTCGGATGAACACGATGCGGCTGTCTGGTCGGAGGCGCACGGGCGTGTCCAGTTCGGTGATTTGCTGCCCGTCGAGGATCACCAGGTACAGCCCATCCTCGAACGCCTCCAGCGCCGTGCGTACCGCCTTGTCCTCGTCTACGTGCTGCTCTGGGACTTCGCTAGCGCCGGGGGCCACTTTGCCGCGCTCCGCTTGCTCTTCAATCTCTCGGGCCGTGAGCACCCGGAACAATCGCCGCTCCCGCTGCCGCTTGCGAAACTCCTCCACCTCATGGCGCACGATCACTTCGATGATGTCCCGCAGTCGGATCGTCTCTCCCTGGAGCGAATCCGGTAGGGGCACGCTCCAGTCTTCCAGAAGCGGCCTGCGTGAGCCGGCGGAACGTGCAGATACCGTGAGCATGACCTGATCCTCCCTAACATCATGTGCACGAACGCCATAGGCTTTGTTGCCATGATAGCAAACGCTGCCGGACGGGGTGGGTTGCGTTCCCGCGTGGAGCCTCCGGCTGGCCATATCGTTGCGATTAAGGGAGAGCGGCTCGGTGTGCCCCAGAACGTCCCCTGTTCCTCGCCGTTTCGGATGTGCACCGCTTGGCCAGGACACGTGTGATCCGTTTGAAGGGTCTCACGAACGAGTCCTTTGTCCTGCTCGATGAAATGTACTGCCGCGGCAGGCTAATTGTTGGGTCGTTGGAGCGACAGGCGTATACCCCAGGCGTTTGCTTCTGCAGCGCTCAGTCGCTAACGGTTCGGTGCATGCTTGCTCTGAGCCACGGGGGGCTGCTGATTGCGGAGATGGCGGCGCGGGCTGATATTGTTCCCGGCCTGCGCTATCGCGAGTTGCAGGGTGCGTTCCCCAGCCGAACTCTGGCGGTGGTCTGGGACAAGCAGCGCTCCCTCAGTGCCCTGGCGCGAACTTACGTGGACGTGTCAAATGGCGCCCGGTCCCGGCGAGCGGGCCGCCAACGCGCACCCTGTTTCGGTCGCACGTGCTCGGTTTCGCAGCGGGCACGAACTTAAGTGCGAAGCTGCTCGAGCAAAATGGGGTCGCGGATTTCTTCGTCCCGTGCGAGCAGCAGCACCTTGGAGACGACCTCGGCGGTCTTGGGATCATCATCGGCAAACGGCAGGAACAGCCGACCTCGGTGCTGGGAAGGAACCGGGACCAGACATACCGCTCCGCCCGGCATCTTGTGCACGACACCACTGCCGAGGTGGACCGTGTACCGGCCAATGGTTCCTTCGATAAAGGCACGGTTTTGCTTGACCTCCACGTTGGTGAGCCCCAGAAGTTGGCACGTTTCCATGACCAGGCGAGCACGCATTTCTACAGTAGACGCTGTGGCTTCCGGTTCGACCCCGCCAACGTGCGCGACACTGACCACCAGATCAACGTCCCGCATGACCTCGCTGAAGATAATCGGGGGCACGTCGGCCAGCGGAACAGGCTTGCCGGTGCTGCGCCGGTGGAAGCGGATCCCCTCGATGAGCCACCCTTCCACCTCTAAGGGGGTGGTTATCCCCAATTCGATCTGGACGGTGACAGCGATGTCGTGCTCCGGGAACTCCTTGCCGACCTCCGGATAGTAGCAGAACTCCGAATCGAACGCCCGCCAATCCCGATTCGTCCAAAGACCGGCCGCCTGACGCGGTTGGACCTGATGGCCGGCGTACCGGCGTGATACCGTGCGATCCTCCTTTTCCTGACGGGTTACCAAATAGAGCTCGCGGAAAACCTGCTTGAACGGTTGAATCCGCTCGGCAACGAAACACTCATGTTGCCAGGCAGACCAGTCGCCCCGCTCCCAAAAGTCCAGAGGATGGGCGATTCGCAGGGTCTCCCCCCGCTTTAGCGGCTCCAGCTTGCCCTGGTAGTCGCGCAGTGCCCGCCCACCGTGCTCCGGGTACCCCATAATGCCCTGGCCCACAAGAACCAGCTTGCTAAGCAGTGGCCCCACGAGAGGATGTGCGCTGAGCTCCTGTAATTCCTCGGTAGTGAACGATTCCGCCCGACACATCATCGATTCCAAGGTTCGCCGGGCACGGGCGGATTGCTCCTTCAGCTCAGAAGCGCGTTCATACAATTCAGCAATTTCGGGGTTCTTCTTCAGTTCTTTCGGTAACGCACGCAACATCTTGCCGCTGCGCTCGATAATGATGGATGGGCGACACGCCTGGTCTACTTCCATGCGGACGACCGCGTCTCCGGCGCGGACGGTTTTCTTTCCCTTCAACAACTGTTTCGCCGTCGCCGCACCAAGTTTCCACTCCATCCGGAGCTCGTCCTGATAACCCGCCGTGGCGGCAAGGTTCCTGAGGCCGGCGTCGGCGGCTGCCAGCGCGTCGGGTTTTGAGAGGGGGCCGAGTTTTCTGGCATACGCCCTGTATTCCTGCAGCACCCGGTAGCGCTCCATCAGATCCTTCTTGCGCCCTCGGCCCGACCGTAGCGGCAGTAAGCCCAGCAACTGCACGGCAAGCTTCTTTTTCTTTTGGACAACCTCCTGGATCAACTGATCGCGAGCAAGTCTTCCCAGGAGCGTATCCGAGATCATCGAAACCTTCGCTGCTCGCTGGGGCGTGGTGAAAGCCTTCACCGCTTGCAACACTCGCTCCCAACGGTCCCTTCCGAGCTCCTCCTGAATGCGGTGAAACCAGTCGGCGTCAACAGCTCCCTTGTGAAGCTGTTGCATGGTGAGGGAGGAATACTGGCGGAGCAGAAGGTCGGGATCGATGTCTCGCGTTTCTCGCGGGCGCTGCTCATCGGGCAACATATGCAGAATCGCGTACGGATCAGGGGGGACAAGGGTGTGGAACCGAATCCAAGCGACCGCCGAGCAATAGCCGGGCCAGCCTAGAGCCAGTTCCACGCACCTGGACCACTGGGGCGCGATCAGACCGAGCTCAACGAGCCGTTGGTCGGGAAGCCCTTCATTCTCGACAAGCGCACGCAGCTCCTGAGCGGCTTGCTCCGGACTGTCCCCCTCTGCGGGATAAGTCACGTGCAGCAACCAGGCGAAGCTGTGGCTGCGCGTACCGCGCACCGGGCTGTTCAGTCGCAGTGGTGTGTTGCCCAAAGCGCGGAGGATCCGCAGGAGTGGTTTGAGACCGAAGATCGATTCCAGGCTCAGTGCAGCCTTCGTCACGGGGCTGGCATGATCGCCTCGGGCAAGTTCGATATCCAGAATGCGCTCCCGGCACCGATCCAGGACCGATCGTAGCTGGGGTGCGCGAGCAAGGTATTCTGCGAGCTCCCAATGCCAAGGGCCATAGACAGTCATAGACCAAAGCTCGTCGTAACTTTTCCACGTCTCGGTGTGGTTCCTGCCAAGTAAGTGATCGTACCAATCCCCCTCCGTAGCTACGCCGGCCAGGTACATCTGCCGGAGGATTTTCAAACGCGACTCCTCCAACTCCTCACCGAAGGTTTCCTCAGCCCATCGCACGATACGCCAAGCGCGCTTGAGCTGGCGTTTGTCTGCGTGTTCGACGTCGACAGCCACGAGCTCCTCGATCCATGACATGGCAAGCTCCGCTAGCGAGGCGGGCGAGAACGACCTGCCCGTGCCTTCCTGGTCGGATCGTTCTTTTTTCCGTTTCTCCGCGAGCTGGCCTGCCATGTACATCAGGGTCTCACAGAGATCGACAACGAAAGTGGTCGCGTTCGGTGCTGGGAACAGATGAAGCAGCCAATGAAG
>JALSID010000405.1 GCA_026981825.1 Planctomycetota bacterium | reverse complement strand
CCCTGCCAGATTGCTGGCTAAGGCATACGCACGGCCCAACCTTCCATGAGCCGGGCGGGTTTCAGCCCACGAGAGCGCGCAGCCATGGGGGCATTTCGCCTGGAGGGGGAAGTTTGACCACGCGGGCATCGTGAATGTGCGGATGCGCCAGCACCGCTTCGACCGCTTCTGGAGGAGGTACGGAGTCGAGGTTGAGGACCGCGATCGCTTCGCCTCCCGGGTGTTTGCGGCCCACGTTCATCGCGGCGATGTTTACCCCCTGCTCGCCGAATATCGTCCCGATATAGCCGATGATGCCGGGAACGTCGCGGTGCCGGAAGATGAGGAGCACACCGTCCAGATAGGCGTCCAGGTGAAAGCGATCCAGCCGGACGATACGCAGGTACTGCTTGCCAAAGATCGTTCCGGCCGCGGCGTGGGGCTGCCCGTCGGTCTCCACTTCCGTGTGGATCATGGTGGCGAAATCACCTGCTTCGGTCGATTTCTCCTCGATCAGTTCGATGCCGCGTTCTTGAGCGAGCAGTTCGGCGTTGACCAGGTTGACCGACTCCACCAGGGCGTGTTGCAGAAGGCCCGCGGTGAAGCTCGTCGTCATCAGCCTGGTGTTGCGCCGGGCGATCTCGCCCCGGTAAACCAGGCGTACGCGTCGGATCGGTCCGGTGACGAGCTGGGCCTGCAGCAGCCCGAGGCGGTAGGCCATATCGAGCTGGTACTTCAACTCCACCAGCTCGGCCCGGTCCACGCTGGGCATGTTCACCGCGTAGCGGATTCGACCGTGCAGCAGGTATTCCGCCACAAGCTGGGCCGCTTCGACGGCGACCGAGATCTGGGCCTCTCGTGTTGAAGCGCCCAGATGAGGGGTTGCCACCACGTTCGGGAAGCGAAGCAGGGGGTGGTCGCCCGGCGGCTCCGTCTCAAACACGTCGAGCGCCGCGCCCGCAACGTGGCCGGAGGAGAGGAATTGCTCGAGCGCCTGTTCGTCCACGATGCCACCACGGGCGCAGTTGATGATCCGCACACCGGGTTTTGTCCGGGCCAGTTGCTCGCGACCAATCATGTTTCTGGTCTGCTCGGTGAGGGGGGTGTGCACCGTGATGATGTCGGACCGCTCCAGCAACTCGTCGAGGCTCCGCACCCACTCAATTTCCCGCTCTCTACCGCGCTCCGGCGCCCGGTACGGGTCGTACGCGAGCACGTGCATGTCGAAGGCCAGCGCCCGCTTGGCCACGGCCATCCCGACCCGGCCCAGCCCGATTACCCCGAGCACCTTGCCGGCCAGTTGCGTCCCCACGAATCGTGATCGTTCCCACCGACCTGCACGGAGCGATTCGCACGCGGGCACGATGTTGCGAACAAGCGTAAGCATTAAAGCGAGGGTGTGCTCCGCGGTGCTGATCGTGTTGGCACCGGGGGTGTTCATCACGATGATGCCCCGGCGAGTCGCTTCATCGAGGTCGATGTTATCGACGCCGACCCCCGCCCGAGCGATCGCTTTGAGCTTCGATGCGCAGCGCAACAGCTCCGCGTCCACCTGCGTGCCGCTGCGTACGATCAGCGCGTCGGCCTGGGCAATGGCTTCAACCAGCTCGTTCCGGGCGAGTCCTGGGCGATAATCGACGCGAATCTCCTCCAATCGCTCGAGGTACTCGATCCCTTCGTGGGCTAAAGGATCACTGATCAGCACGCGGTACTGGGCCATGACACCTCACACGTTCTTCCGATGCCGCCTCCGCCCGCAAGACCGCCAGGCTCCGACCACACGCTCTCCACTCCGTTTTATGCCTAGATCGTCGTCACGCACCGGGACATCCGAATTGTTCGTGCTATGCCGCCAGACCGGGGGCAGAGCGTTGAGTAGTGCACGGACAACTCGAGCCTCTGCACCGCCGCTTAGCCTCCGAACCGCCACGGGCCGCGTTCGCGACGGCTCACCGCGCCCCCGGCCCCGACAGCCCGGTGCAGGGCGCATCGTGGAGCCAGGCCGAGGCTGGGCTGCTGGCAGGGAACGCGGCTCGGCGAGTGACTCACAGGACACACGCTGGAACAGTCCGCGACGCCGTGGGCAAGATCCAGCCCCATTTCCGTCCGGTTCCCCGGCCCCTTCATCGGCCGAGTTCTCGTATGAGCACCTCCTGAGCAGCAGCCAGCCCCTGTCCTGGCGTGACGGGACGCCCACACCATTTCAATCCCTGTTCCAGGGCACCGACCGCGGCCAGCACGTCCAGCTCATCGATATAACCCATGTGAGCGATCCGAAAGATCTTTCCTTTCAGATCATCCTGGCCCCCGGCAAACTTCAGCCCGTACGTCGATTCGAGCCAACCCAGTAAAGCGGGGATCTCGAACGTTCCGTCCCCCCTCACTGCCGTTACAACATCGGCCGGATGCTGTGCGAACAGGGGCAGACCAAGGGCTTGCACCGCGGCGCGACAGGCCGCTGCCATGCGCCGATGCCGTTCCCAAATAGCAGGCAACCCCTCCTGTTGCATTCTTTCCAGGGCAGGCACCATGGCCGAGATTAACGTGTGAGCAGGGGTGAACGGGGTGTCTTGCTGCTCGGCTTTCTGCCGCATCTTAAGCAAGTCGAAGTAGAAAACGGGCCGCGTGGCTCGCCGCTCTACCCGCTCCCAGGCGCGTTCGCTGAGCACGACGAAGGCTAGGCCTGGGGGCATCATGAACGCCTTCTGCGAGCCAGCGACGAGCGCATCGATCCCCCAGTCGTCGACACGTAACTCCATGCCCCCTGCGGCACTGACGGAATCGACGGCCAGCAACGTATCGAATTCGCGGACAATCGCCGCAAACCGCTCGATGTCATGGGCTGCTCCGGTTGACGTTTCGCAGTGGGTGGCGAAGACGGCGACAAATCGCTTCTTAGCGAGCGCGTCGCGCAACTGATCCGGTTCGACCGATTCGCCCGGGGGAACCTCCACCGTCGTAACGCGCGCCCCATAACGGGCGGCGATCTCCGCCCACCGCCGACCAAACCGCCCGGCCGCAAGCACAAGCACCTCGTCCTCGGTGCCGACCAGATTCGAGACCACAGCTTCCATTGCTCCTGTGCCGGAGCAGGTGAGGACAAGTGGTACGGATCGGGTACACAGGAGCCACTGCAAGCCTTGCTGGACCCGTTCCAGAACGGCGCGAAACCGTGGCGTGCGGTGATGGTACACCGGACGGGCCAGCTCCAGAAGCACCTCCTCCGGTACGGGGCTTGGCCCCGGCGTCATCAGGCGGGGTTTCTTCATCGCGCGTGCTCCACAGCCTGCTGCTCAACGGGCATTCTAAGTGGGGCTAGACGGTATCGGTCAGTGGGACGTGAAGCCGCGACCGGAAAGCTCTCCGGTATCGGGGGTTCCTATGCTGGCAAGCGTCCGCACACGCGGTGCAAAAACAAGCGGGCGCGGATTAGCGGGCAGCGCAAAGAGAACGGCGCGAGCGAGAGCCTCGCGCCGTCCGGTCCCAGTCGTACTTGCAGAGCTCTATGGCAATCCGTGTCGAAACAGGGGACTACGAATCGTCGGATGACGGACTTCGCCGGTGTAGCGGCAGTTCGGTAGGCTCGGCAACTTTCCGATAGCCCAGACTCTTCAGCACCTCCAGCACCTCGCTCCACGTCGGGAACGGTCGGTTCGCCTCCCGACGATAACGATCCATCGCGTTTACAAACTCGATCTCTTCCGGCGTGTAGTCGCGTTCGCACGTCGTGGGATCGACCATGCGACGCCGCTCGCCCTTGCGACGATCCTGGCCCGATCGGCGTTCAACCGCCACGGGCACCTGTTTTTGGCGTCGATCTATTCCAGACCTTCGCTCGCCGCGGCGACGGTCCACCGTCGCCACCGCCGAGGGTTGGGTGGGTTTCTCTTCCGCAGCCATCGGGACATCCTCCGCGTCTCAAGTTACGCTGTCCGCACCGGTACGGACAGCCGCACTGCTGCCTATTGAAAACCTAACACCTAAACGCAACCACGCAGCGCAAATCCCCGCACTGTTTCTCCAGAGCATCCCAACTAACCGGACGAACCATTCTTACTAGACGACCTAGATTGCCTAAATTGCCAGATCGCCCGGCCGACAAGGCCCAGCTTTATTCGTCCGACGCGCCCTGGGCTCCCAGGGACCTGTTAGCGCAGTCGTGGAGTGTCGCGTCGAGCCTGCCCGTGGCGTCGACCGGCGCCGACTGCGCGAGTCGCGGCACGCGGCCCGGGAACCGAGCGGCAAGACCGGTCAGGTGGGGAGCCGCACAGTGTGCGCTACGCTCCGGCCGATGCCGGGGCCGGCCGCCGGGGGGCACCCGGGTTCCAACGGGAGATGGACTGGTGAAGGGGTGGATTCCGCTGGTTATACTGTGTGTTCGTCACAACCCGGCCAGGAGAAGGAAGTGGGAGGAAAGCATGGCGGACGCAAACAAAGGCTACCGGTTCACATTCGGGCCGTGGAACCTGAGCGCCGGAGCAGATATGTTCGGCCCGGCGGTGCGCAAGGAGATTCCCTTCTCGCGCATGATCAAGCTGTACAAGCGGCTCGGATTCGACGGCGTGCAGTTCCACGACGATGACGTGGTGCCGGCCGACTGGGGAGCGGCGGAGACGCAGCGAGGGGTGCGTCGTGTCAAGCGCATGCTGGATAACGAAGGGCTGTTTTGCGAACTGGTGGCGCCCAGACTTTGGGAACATCCGAAGACGATCGACGGCGCGTTCACATCCAACTCCGCCTCGGACCGCCGCTACGCCATCGAACGATCGAAGCGCACCATCGATATCGGCCGCGCCCTGGGGACAAAGAATCTCGTGTTGTGGCTCGCCCGAGAGGGGACTTACATCCGGGAAGCAAAAGACCCCGTCGCCGCGGTGGGCGCGATCGTGGATGCGATCAATGCGCTGCTGGAGTACGATCCGGACGTGCGAATTCTGCTCGAAGCGAAGCCGAACGAGCCCATGGACTCCAGCTACCTGCCCACGGCAGCCCACATGATCGGTATCGCCTACCGAACGGCCGATCCTTCACGGGTGGGCGTGCTGATCGAATCGGCCCACGCGATCCTGGCCGGGCTCGACCCCTCCGAGGAGATGGCCTACGCGATCTGGCACGACAAACTGTGGAGTGTGCATCTGAACGACCAGAACGGGCTCAAGTTCGACGAGGACAAGGCGTTCGGTTCGGTCGACTTGCGCCGCGCTTTCAATCAGGTCTGGGTCCTGGAGCGCGCCGGTTACGGTCAGAACGGCGAATGCGTCGGCTTTGATGTGAAGCCGATGCGGACCACAAAACAAGCCGACATCACCAAACACCTCAGCAATAGCCGTCAGTTTTTCCTGGACCTGGTCGACGTGGTAAGGTCGCTGGACGGTGAGCGAATCGAGAAGCTCCGCCGCTCGCGCGATTACGCAGAGCTAGAACGGTACATCCTTGGCGCGCTTATGGGACGGGAGCGGTAGGGCGTCCGGGGACCAGCTTGCTCTTGCGATGGCGCAACGGTGTTGGATGCGCGGCAGGGTGCCAACGTAGCGGGTGCGGCCGCCTGACGGCGCGGGTGCGGGCCGGGGTAGCCTGGCCCGCACCACGGGTTGGACGTGCCGCATTCCCAACCAGTACGTTCGCGGCGCAGGGAAGTGACCGCCGACCACCGCTTCCCGGTGGCGCATGAAAAAGGGCGACGTATGTCGCCCGTACTCGGTTGCACCCAGCACGTTCCACCCCAACCGTAAGTCAAGCAGGCCCGCGTGCAGAGTTACCCCCGTTCGTCGGGGTGAAACGCAATCGGGTGATTCCCACGTTACCCGGGAGAACTTACTTTTTTCGCCCGACGCACTCAGGCCCCTCGAGCGGATCCTTCTTCTCCGTGATCTGGGGGCACTTCGGAGCCATCTCAGCGTTCATCTCGATGTACTCCTTCATGTCGTCGGGTACGTTCTCTTCGTGGTAGATTGCCTCCACCGGACACTCCGGAACGCACGCCTCACAGTCGATGCACTCATCAGGATTGATGTAGAGCATCTTCTCCCCTTCGTAGAAGCACTCGACCGGGCACACAACGACGCAGTCGGTGTACTTGCAGTCGTAGCAGTTCTTCGTTACCACATGGGCCATCGCTCTTGCTCCTTTCCTTCCCCGAAACTCCACCACACACGGGCCTGCTTCCCCCGCGAAATCCGCACGGTCTTTGGCAATGCTAGAACCACCGCGCGAACCTGTCAACCAAGGGTGCGGCAGTGGCGTGTGACCGCCAGATCACGGTTACGGCGCCGTCTAGACCACCGCCTGTCCAACATCCAGGGGCAACCACTGGAGTTCGCCTGGGCCCGGCCAATCGGAGGTCAGGGGCGATCCGAAGTCCGAGGCGAGCGTTCCCGGGTTCGGCAGCCGGTTCTCCACTCCGTCGCTTCGGGCCGTTGATCGCCTGAGCCGTGCTCCTGTACCCGCCGGCTGCTCCCGCAACCTCCTGCCGCCACGCAGGACGCCGTGCAGAGAGATCGCTTGCGGAGAGGCGCTCGAAGCGGGGACCGTGCCGGGCTACCGATGGCTGTTCCCTACACAGGGGAAGAGAACCGGCCCGCTAAGCACCAGGCTTCACTCCCCCTCTTCACCGGACTTACCCACACAGCTCGGACCTTGCAGCGGTTCTTGCTGCTGGGTGATCTGCGGGCACTTCGGCGCCATCTCAGCGTTCAGCACGATATACTCCTTCAGCTCGTCCGGTACGTTTTCTTCCTGGTAGATCGCCTCCACCGGACAGACGGGAACGCATGCCTCGCAGTCGATGCACTCATCCGGGGCGATATAGAGCATCTTCTCTCCTTCGTAGAAGCATTCGGCCGGGCAGACCGCGACGCAGTCGGTGTATTTGCAGTCGTAGCAGTTCTTCGTCACTACGTGAGCCATCGCTGTTGCTCCTTCCCGTCTTCGGCTCGCCACCGTCCGCACGTCCGTCCCGGGCCGAGGCGCAACCGGGACCGTTTGCCAGCCTTAGTTGGATCGAGAGAGCCGCGGCGAGGACCGAGCTGGGCGGCCGTCTGGGAGCATTTCGACACTGCGTCGTGATGCGTCGAGACGGGGCTTACCCGGTCGTCCTCGCGCCGGGTTTGGACACGGGGCGCCGGAGCGCTTAGTCAACTCGCCCCACACACCTGGTCCCCTCCATGGGGGCCTTCTTCCGCGTGATCGGCGGACATTTCTGGGCCATCTCTGCGTTGAGCCGCACGTACTCCTTCAGAGATTCCGGAACGTCATCGCTGCGGAAGATGGCGTTGACCGGACACTCGGGAGCGCATGCGTCGCAGTCACAACATTCGTCGGGGTTGATGTACAGCATCTTTTCCCCCTCGTAGAAGCAGTCCATCGGGCAGACCGTCACGCAATCGGTGTACTTGCAGTCGTAGCAGTTTTTGGTCACGACATAAGCCATCGCTCGTTCTCCGCCGACCGGGCCGAATCAGGGGGGAACATTCGCCATAGCGCCCGTATCCCCTTCCAATGGTAGCGGTTGTGGTGGCCTTCGTGTACGAAGACAGCCGGGCGCGGCACGGCTACGTTGCCACGCCTCATCGTTCGTGCGATGGCAAGCTGGACAACGAAGGCGCGTCGATGTCGCTAGAATCTAAGGGAGAGCAGATCGCGACCGGGCACGTCGAGATCTGCGTGGGAGAACGAGCGTGGTATTGACCGACGTTGACCGTCAAATCCTGGATGGCTGTCTGAACCGCGATCCAGACGCCTGGCGGCGGTTTGTTGAGCGGTTCACGGGGCTATTCGTGCACGTAATCCAACATACGGCCGACGCACGAAGCGTTCGGCTCAGTCCCGTGGACGTCGAAGACGTCTGCGCCCAGATCCTGCTCACCCTGGTGCGGGACGACTTTGCGGTTCTTCGCCGGTTCCGCCGCAAGGCCAGCCTGGCGACGTACTTGACGGTGATTGCACGACGGGTCGCGGTGCGGGAGCTGGCGAAGCGTAAGCTGCAGGAAGAGCTGGGCCACCTGGACGCCAGGACCGTTCCGGTGCACGAAGTGGCGTCGGCGTCGAAGACGCCCGAGCGGATCGCCGACCAGGACCAGGTCGAGCAACTTTTGCGCCAGCTTAACGAGCGAGAGGCGGCGATTGTGCGTGCTTACCATCTGGAGGGCAAGTCGTATCGGGAGATCAGCGAAGAGCTGGGGGTTCCCGAGAACTCGATCGGCCCCACGCTGTACCGGGCTCGCGAGAAACTGCGGACGGCCGTTTCGTCAGACACCTCTGAGTAGCCCCCCGGGGCAGACCAGCTTGTTGTGGGTCCCTGACCTAGGACCAGGCGCTCCCCTCTGATCTTGGGCCCTGCTGCGCGCATCCGACGGCGGTATAGATCGCAGCGCATCGAGGCTCCTGAGCTGTCGAAAGGGGTCTTTGTATGCTTGGTCCGGACGCATTCCCTCGGTGGCCGGTTGGACGGTGTCGGCCCTGCCCTGCTGGGTGAGGGGGGCAGTTCCGTGCCGCTGGTTCGTGCCCGGCACGGGCGAGAGTGGGATCGGCTAGACTGGATCACGAGCCCAACAGTGCAGGGCGAAGCGCGACGTCAGGGCCAGGTGCCGTGGAAGTTTTGGAGGATCGTGATGAAACGCGACGCATTCTGGGCAGTGGTTTCGTTCGTTGCCGGGGCGGCTACGGCGCTCCTTGCGGCCGGCTCCGCTCGTTTCTTACCCCCCGCACCTGCGGACGAGGGGGCAAGTTCTTCCGCTCTCCGGACGCGTCGT
>JALSID010000404.1 GCA_026981825.1 Planctomycetota bacterium | reverse complement strand
CAGGCTCGCGATCGCGTCGTCCAGAAGATCGCGGAACTTGGCGCCTCGGAGCGGATCAAGGGGATCCAGAATGTCCGCGACGAAAGCGACCGCCAGAACCCGGTGCGGATCGTCATCGAGCTCAAGCGCGACGCCGATAAAGACGTGGTCCTGAACCAGCTCTACCAGTACTCCCCCTTGCAGGATTCGTTCTCGATCATCCTGCTTGCCCTGGTCGACGGCCGGCCCCGCACGCTGTCGCTCCTCGACCTCATCCACGAGTACATCCGGCATCGGGTGCACGTGATCCGACGGCGAACCCAGTATCTGCTCCGCCAGGCGTTGCGCCGCCAGCACATCGTCGAAGGTTTCCTGATGGCGGTCAACTATATTGATGAAATCATCCACCTCATCCGTACCTCCGACACCGTTGCAGAAGCTCGCCAGCGGCTGATCGGATTGGAGATCCCGGCCGAGATCCTCCAGCGGGCGCTGGGCCCCGAGGAGTTCGCTTACTTCCAGCGTGAGCGTGGTGAGGCGGAGACCTATCACATGAGCACAGCACAGGCGGACGCCGTGCTGCAGATGCAACTGCAGCGACTTACCCGTCTGGAGCAGGGGAAGTTGGCCGACGAGTACCGCGATCTGCGCGAAAAGATCACCGGATACCGTGAGCTGCTACGGGACGAGACCAAGATCCTGGCAGTGATCCGGGAAGACCTGGAAGAGATCAAACGCAAGTATGCCGACGAGCGACGGACTGAGATCTCCGAGGAAGAGCCGGTAGGTTACAGCATGCTGGATCTCATCCCGGATGAGCCCAATGTGGTCACGGTTAGCCATGCGGGCTACATCAAGCGGATGCCGTTGACCGCGTGGAGGGCTCAGGGACGGGGCGGCCGCGGGATTACCGCAGCGGGTACGAAGGAGGGGGATTTTCTGGAGCATGTTTTCGTGGCAAGCACCCACGCCTACCTCTTACTGTTCACCAACCAGGGACGGGTGCACTGGTTGCGTGTGTACGAAATCCCCGCCCAGGGGCGCACCAGTAAGGGACGGGCGATCGTGAACCTGGTCCAGTTGCATCCCGGCGAACGGATCACGAGCCTTGTTCCCGTGCGTGAGTTCACGGACGATACGTACCTGTTGCTGGCCACTAGGCGGGGGACGGTGAAGAAAACGGCGCTGAGTGCGTTTGGCCGGCCCATGCGCGGGGGAATCATCGCGGTACGGCTTGCAGAGGATGACCTGCTTATCGGTGCGGTGATCGTCCGCCCAGGCGATGACATCGTGCTCGCTACCCGCGGCGGTCGTGCGATTCGGTTCCCAGAAGCTGACGTCCGGGCCATGGGCCGAGTAGCCCGTGGTGTCCGGGGGATCACGCTGGATAAGGACGACGAAGTCGTGGCTATGACCGTAGCGGACCCCGACGGATACCTGCTCACCGTTTGCCTGAACGGCTACGGCAAGCGCACTCCCTTCGGACCGTCGAGCGCCGAGGAGGATGCCTCTGCCGAAGACGAACCTGAGGAGGAATCGGCACTGGATGAACAAACGCCGGAGGAAGCCAATGGTCAGGAACTGCGGTCCGGCGCTCGCTATCGAGTGCAGCACAGAGGGGGGCGAGGATTGATCAACATCCGCACCACGCCCAGAAACGGTCCCGTGGTGGCAGCAGTAGCCGTCCGAGACGAAGACCAGATCATGATCACAACCGAACACGGGATGATGGTTCGGCTCCGCGTGACGGAGATCCCGTCCATGGGCCGGAACACACAGGGGGTCCGCCTAATCCGGCTCAAGGAGGACGACCACGTTGCGTCGGTGGCGAAGATCGCTCGGGAGGACGTCGATTGACCCGGAAATGCGGCCGGCAGCACGACAGCACCTGGAACACGGGTTCCACCTTGACGACAAACCGGTGCGGACCCCACATTAGGACGTGATAGTGACGTGCCCCGGTTCTCCATGGCGAGGCATGACCATGCGTAGACTACTCGTGACCGGAGGGTGTGGCTTCATCGGATCGAACTTCGTCCGGTACATGCTCCGGGAACATCGAGACGTCGAAATCTGGAATCTTGACCTGTTGACCTATGCCGGTAACCCCGAGAACCTGGCCGACATCGAAAACGATCCACGCTACCACTTCGTTCACGGCGACATCGCCGACCGTGCCACGGTCGACCGCGTCCTGCGCGAAGGAATAGAAGCGGTGGTGAACTTTGCGGCCGAGAGCCATGTGGACCGTTCCATTCACGATTCAACCCCCTTTGTGCGCACGAATGTACTGGGCACTCAGGTTCTGCTCGATGCATCCCGCAAGGCCGGCGTGAGCCGCTACGTCCAGATTTCAACCGATGAGGTGTACGGCTCCCTCGGCCCCACCGGATACTTCACCGAGGAAACCCCATTGGCGCCGAACAGTCCCTATTCCGCCAGTAAAGCGGGAGCAGACCTGCTTGTGCGAGCGTTTCACCACACGTTCGGCTTCCCGGCGATCATCACCCGCTGCAGCAACAACTATGGCCCCTATCAGTTTCCCGAAAAGCTTATTCCCCTGTTCATTTGCAACGCCCTCCGAGACGAGCCTCTACCTGTGTACGGCGACGGACTCCAAGTACGTGACTGGATCCATGTGCTCGATCACTGCCGCGCTATTGACCTCGTGCTTCAGAAGGGGGTACCGGGGCAGGTGTACAACATCGGGGGCCGCTGCGAGAAGACGAACCTGGAGGTGACCCGGGCGATCCTGAACATCCTGGGTAAGCCGGAGACGTTGATCAAATTCGTGACCGATCGCCCAGGCCACGACCGACGCTACGCGATTGACTGCTCCAAAATCGAACGAGAACTGGGCTGGCGTCCACAGATCTCCTTTGATGAGGGACTGAAGGCCACGGTTGACTGGTACCTGCGCAACCAGGACTGGGTGGAACGAGTGCGATCGGGCGAGTATCGCCGCTATTACGAGCTGCAGTACGGTGAACGGCTTAAGTCTTCCTGATCGCACCGATTCCCGGTTGGCCGTGCCTCCGCCCGCTCGCCACGCGGCTTTGCTTCGGCCCAAAATGACCGCTCGCACAGGCGAATCGCCTCCGCCGGCCGGACCGGCGGCCGAGGACCCCGACCGCAACGAGGTGAGTCGCGAAGCCTTAACGGAACTTGCCCCAAAAGATCACGGAGCCACTCAGGGGGCAGGGCGGCCGGTGTTGTGGCACGGGGAGCGGGGGTTCATGCGTGATCTGAACGGCTAAGACCAGCGTAGTTTTCCGGTGTGAGGAGTTCGTCAACCGGTTCACGCGGTCTCACGAAGATTACGCGGGGCTGCAGTTTGCCATTGACGTGCCGAAGACCGCGCAACCGCGTGTCGGATCATCGCCGGAAGCAGACGCAGCACCGTTCGAGCGATCGACGAGGTGCAAACCGATGTCACGCCGCGCACTGATCACCGGGATCACGGGCCAGGACGGGTCTTATCTGGCCGAATGGTTGCTGGAGCAGGGCTATGAGGTGCACGGCATTGTTCGCCGTGCCAGTACGGAGAACTTCGAGCGGATCCAACACATACGCGACCGTATCCAGCTTCATCAGGCCGACTTGCTCGACCAACTCTCCCTGATTTCCGTGCTCCAGAAAGTCGACCCCCACGAGGTCTACAACCTGGCGGCGATGTCCTTTGTTCCCACCAGTTGGGTGCAGCCCGTGCTCACCGGGGAATTCACCGCGTTGGGCGTGACCAGGGTGCTGGAAGCCATCCGCCTGGTCAATCCGTCGATCCGCTTCTACCAGGCGTCCTCCAGCGAAATGTTCGGCAAGGTGAAGGAGAGTCCGCAGAACGAGCAGACCCCCTTCCACCCCCGCAGTCCGTACGGGGTGTCAAAGGTGTACGGGCACTGGATAACGGTCAACTACCGGGAAAGCTACGGAATGTTCTGCTGTTCGGGGATCTTGTTCAACCACGAGTCGCCTCGCCGCGGTAAGGAGTTTGTCACGCGCAAGGTCACCTGGAACGCGGCTCGGATCAAGCGGGGATTGCAAGAGAAGGTACGTCTCGGCAACCTCGATGCTCGTCGCGACTGGGGCTACGCGGGCGACTACGTCCGTGCCATGTGGCTCATGCTGCAACAGGATGAGCCGGACGACTATGTGATCGCTACCGGCCAGACCCACAGCGTGCGGGAGTTGGTCGAGATTGCCTTTGACTATCTCGGCCTGGACTGGCGTAAGCACGTGGAGATCGACCCGACGCTTTTCCGACCCGCAGAGGTGGATCTTCTCTGTGGCGACGCGTCCAAGGCAAAGCGCGTTCTGGGATGGGAGCCAACGGTGAGCTTTGAAGAGCTCGTCCGAATGATGGTGGATGCGGACCTGGAGCGTGTAGACCGAGAACTCGCGGAGTCACGCCGTTCGAGGGGGGCTGCACGATGATCGGTATCTGCCTACTCCTGTGCCATTGGGAGCTCTGAGAGAGTGCGTCAATGAGGTGTCTCGTCACGGGCGTAACCGGGTTCGTTGGTAGCCACCTGGCGGAGTTGCTCGTCAGCGAGGGCCACGAGGTCATCGGTGTTGCTCGGTCCGCACCGGTACCTGCCGAACGGGGCTGGGAGGGGGATGCGGTCCGAGTGATCCAGGCCGACATCACCGAACGGGCTGCTCTAGTCGATGTCTTCCGCAGCACCCGTCCTCAGATCGTAATCCACGCGGCTGCCCAGGCCAGTGTCCCCCGTAGCTTCGAGGATCCTGATGGTACGTGGCGCACGAACGTGGATGGAACCCGTGCCCTTTACGATGCGGTACGCGCGGCTTGCCCGCAGGTTGAACGGATCGTCTACATAAGTACAGCAGGAATATATCGTTCGTCGACACAGGTTATACCGTTGCACGAAGACGCACCGTTGGCACCGGCCAGCCCATACGCAGCCAGCAAGGCAGCAGCGGATCTGCTCAGTCACCAACACGCGGTGAACTACGACATGCCGATCGTTCGGATCCGACTGTTTAACCAGCTCGGCCCTCGCCAACGCACGGGCTTCGTAGCTGCTGACGTGGCATGCCAAATTGCGCGAGCGGAAGCAGGGCTCCAGCCCCCGGAAATCCGCGTGGGTGACCTGAGCGCGGTCCGCGATTTCACCGACGTGCGCGATATGGTCCGGGCGATCTGGGCGGTAGCACGAAGGGGGGAGCCAGGCATGGTCTACAACGCGGGCAGCGGCGTCGGTCGAAAGATCGAGGAGGTCGTGAGGGGGTTGCTGCGGCATAGCAACGCGGACCTGCGCCTGGTCGTCGAACAGGAGAAGTTGCGAAAGGGGGATCCGACTTGCCTCGTGGCCGACACATCGTTGCTGCGGAGAACAACCGGCTGGGCGCCGCAGATTCCCTTCGAACAGAGTCTCGTCGACGTGCTGAACGACTGGCGCCGCCGGGTGGGACAGGTTCGCTAGCTCGTGCGTTTCCGCACCCTGGCTTTGCTCGCCGTACATCTCAACCGGGCCCTCCCCTCCTCCGGAACCAAGCCGCTGGAGCCGCTCCGGCCCGTTCATGGGCAGGGGACCGTCTGGGCGGGCGCCTGTCCCGCATCACGGCTCCGCGCTCCTCCGCTTGCTGAGGTGCACTCGCAGCCGAGCACGACGCTTTCTACTGGAATATGGCACGGGAGATGTCCATGCACCGCCGAGAGTTTCTCTCACGGCTGGCGAGCACGGCTGCCGTCTTGCTAGCCGATGGCAGGAGCGCAACTCCAGCCGGGGCCGGTCGGATCAAAGCGCCACGCCGATGTCGCGTTTGGGACCTGGTCACCGTGGATGTTGCGGGGCCAGAGGCGAGCGAGACGGGCACGCCGAACCCGTTCACGGATATTCGCCTCGGCGTTCGGTTCTGCCAGGGGGAGCACTCCCAGATCGTCTGGGGGTTCTTCGCTGCAGATGGGGATGCGGCGAACAGCGGGGCTACGGCGGGGCGGGTCTGGCGGACTTGTTTCGTTCCGGACAGACCGGGCGAGTGGACCTACGAGGTCTCCTTCCGCCGCGGCCCGTGGATCGCGCTCAGTACCGACTGGGACCAGGGAGATCCACTGCCGGGTGACGGGCTTCGCGGAAGCTTTCTCGTCACGGAGCGTGACCGAAAAGACGGCCGTTCGCGCGGTTTGCTCCGCTATGTGGGGAAGCATCACCTCCAGTTCGCCGGATCTGGAGAGTACTTCTTGAAGGGGGGAGCCGACAGCCCGGAGAACTTCCTTGCCTACGCCGAGTTCGACGGCACAACCGATCTGGGCGGGGCAGGGCGAGCGGGTGAAGCGCAGGCCGAACGCTTTCTTCACACGTACCAGCCCCATCTCCGTGACTGGCGACCCGGCGATCCGGTCTGGGGCGGCGGTCGGGGAAAGGGGATTATCGGCGCGCTTAACTATCTCGCTTCGAAGGGGATGAACAGCGTCTACATGGTGATCTACAACATCGACGGGGGCGATGGCAAGGACGTGTGGCCCTGGCTGAACCCGCGGGAACGGACGCGGTTCGACGTGAGCAAACTGGAGCAATGGGAGATCGTGTTCCGGCACATGGACGAGTTGGGCATCATGCTGCACGTTGTGTTGCATGAGACGGAGAACGACCGTAAGCTGGGGGGCAGTGCCGAGCTGAACAGGATCCGCCGCCTCTATCTGCGAGAAATGGTGGCTCGATTCGCGCACCACCTGGCCGTGATTTGGAACTTGGGCGAGGAGAACAACCTGAGCCCACGTGTGCTAAAAGCGATGGCCCGGTACATCCGATCGCTCGATCCGTATGACCATCCCATCACCGTGCACACCCATTTGAACCGAGAACTCGACCGCTACCGTCCTCTGTACGGTCACCCCTGCTTTGAGGCAACATCGATTCAGGCGGACGTCCGCCGCTATCACCGCGACGCGGTCCTCATCCGGCGAGAGTCCGCGCGGGCGGGCCGGCCGTGGGCGGTCTTCGGAGACGAACAGCCACCGGCCCGGCACGGCGTCCCGCCTGATTCCGTCGATCCCAACCACGACCGACACAGGAAGTATGCACTGTGGGGGAACTTAATGGGGGGCGGTTCGGGCGTCGAATGGTACTTCGGGTATGAGTATCCAAACAACGATTTGACCTGTGAGGACTGGCGATCGCGCGACCGGATATGGGATCAGACCAGGTTTGCCCTCGATTTCTTTCGAAACTTCCTGCCGTTCCAAGAGATGGATCCGACGGATGAACTGGCTCGGGCGGAGCGGGCGGCGTGGGTGCTTGCTCGGCCCGATACCGTGTATGCGGTTTACCTTCCTGAAGGGGGGCGGGTTGCCCTGGAGCTACCTGTCGGTCAGTATTCGGTCAGGTGGTATAATCCGCGCACAGGCGGTGAGCTGCAGATGGGGAGTAAGCCTGTGGTGGAGGGTGGGGCGCTCGCCGACCTGGGCCTACCACCGCAAGAGCCTGCTCTCGATTGGGCCATCCTTTGTCGTCGGATGTAACCCGGAGAATCCCATGAAGCGAGTCTGTATCGCCAGAGGTGTCTTGCTCGCTCTTATTGTGCTTGCTCTCCCCGCGTACGCGCAGGACGGCGGCGATCTGAGGACGCTTCTGAAGGACGTGGAGCTCGGGCAGAGCTGGGTTTATGACGATGTCGACGCGGCGTTTGCACGCGCGAAAGCGACGGGCAAGCCTGTGCTTGCTCTGTTCAGGTGAGTGCCGTGACTGGCCTGCAAGGGCTTTGACGAACAGGTTGTTCGTCAGGACAGTGAGCTGCAGGAGCTTTACGAGCGGTTTGTTTTGTTGCGGGTCGTGCGGATGAACGGCCTCGACCTGAGCCGGTTTCAGTTCGACTATGACCAGACGTGGGCTGTCCTTTTCCTCGGTCCAGACGGGACCGTGTACGGACGCTATGGGACGCGGGCCGGCGGTGGCGAACAGTCGACATCGCACCTGTCGCTCGCCGGTTTGAAGAACGCGATGCGACGCGCGCTGGCCGTGCACGCGTCCTATCCTGCGAATAGAGATGAGCTGCGCGGAAAGCAGCCGCACCGATTGCCCTTCCGCTATCCCGAAGATGTTCCATGGCTTGCTCGTCGGACTCGGCATGGAGATGTTCGCCAGAGCTGCGTCCATTGCCACATGGTGGCAGCGAGTTTGATTCGGTACCGGTGGGAGCGGGGAGAGCTTCGAGAACAGGACATCTTCGTGTATCCGTTGCCTGAGAATGTCGGCATGCAGATGGATCCCGAGGACGACGTGCGCGTGCGAAGCGTGCGGCCTGGTTCCCCTGCGCACAAGGCGGGAATTCGCAGCGGGGATTATCTGGTGCGGATCGCCGGACAGCCGCTGGTCTCCCAGGCCGACATCCAGTGGGTTTTGCACCACGCACGTGACGGTGAAGAGCTAGAGGTGGAGTTGTACAGGGAAGGCGATCTGGTTCGCACCCACCTGGGGCATCCCCATGGACACTGGAGGAGGGGGAACATCCACTGGCGGGCCAGCACGTGGCATCTGCGGCCGGGTATGCGTGTCGAGGCGTTGGCCGAAGAACAGCGGAGACGGTTGCGAATCCCACCGGGCAAGATGGCGCTGGAGGTCCGTATGGTTCTTCGTTTTGACGACAGAGCGCGGCGTGCCGGGGTCCGACGAGGCGACGTCATCATCCGGGTGGCGGACCGCGACGACTTGCTGACCGAGGAGGATTTCCTCGCCTATCTCTGGCTGCATTATGGCCCCGGTCAACAGGTGCCGCTTACAGTTCTTCGCGGAGGTCGTCAGGTGCGCGCGATACTTACGATGCGCTGGCACCCGCCAGACTGATCCATGACAGCGTGTCCGCTCCGACGGCTCCCGCGTGTATCGGGGGGCAGCGCTCGCAGTCCGACGGGCTCCGTCTAGTGCCGGGGTGGGCGAAGAACAGTAGGATTCTAAGGGGGAAGTGGGGTTCATCCCCGTGAAGAGCAGTGACGGCTGAGGAACGGAGGACGTGGTGTGACGCAGGACGAGCTACGCGAGCTCAAGCGAGCGCGAACCGACTATCCGGTGCATGATCTCATCGCGAACCGGTGGAGTCCACGCGCGTTCTCAGACCGGGTTCCCGATCGTACCGTCCTTGCGTCTCTCTTCGAAGCAGCGCGCTGGGCTCCGTCCAGCTACAACGAACAACCCTGGCGGTTCATCGTGGGGGTGAAGGGGGAGGGAGACACGCACGAGCGTATTGTGGAATGTCTCGCCGACGTGAACCGTACGTGGGCGCCTAGGGCGCCGGTGCTGATGATCGCTGCGACGCGGATGTACTTCTCGTTCAACGACCGCCCCAACCGGCATGCGTTCCACGACGTCGGTCTTTGTCTGGGAAACCTGATCCTTCAGGCCACCAGCCTGGGGCTGCACGTTCACCTGATGGCCGGTTTCGATCCGGAGCGCGCCCGTACACGCTTCCTCATCCCCGCACAGTTCGAGCCGGTGGTGGCAGGTGCGATCGGCTACCTGGGTGATCCTGACCAGCTACCAGGTCCCCTGCGCCAGAAAGAACTGGCGCCGCGGGAGCGCCGCCCTCTGTCGGAAATCGTCTATAGTGGCGAGTGGGGCATGGCCCTGTTCTAGGTTTGTCTCCAGTGGCCAGGGCGTGCGGAGAGGCTGAGATGGTGTTCGGCCGGTGCTTCCGATTCCGTTCTGTTCTAGCAATCGCTGCCGTTTGTGCGGCAGGTTCGGCAATCCGGGGAGAAGAATGCCCGCTTGTCGAGGGGGTGGAGTTTCAGCCGTTGGCGGCTCAGGTCCAGCGGCTCATCGATGCGCTCGATTTCATCGGTGCCCCCCTCAAACCCGATCATCGCAGGCGTCTGGAGGCTGCCCTCCAGTTGGCCGACCACGAGCGGGCCGTTCGGGAGATTCAGCGTGTACTCGACCCGTACGTTTTGTTCTTTGTGCACATCAATCCGGAAAGTCGGGTGAAGGTCCAACGCGGGCCGGCGCCGGCGGTGCTGCAAGAGCAGGGCTGGCGTTCATTTCTGGTGAAGGTTCACAACGAGGCGGGGGTCACAGCGGCTTTGCAAGCCGAGAGTCCAAACGCCGCTCCCGTGTACACGCGATCGACCGGAACACCCGATC
Organism: Planctomycetota bacterium; assembly: GCA_026981825.1. Lineage (GTDB taxonomy): Bacteria > Planctomycetota > Planctomycetia > JALXBF01 > JALXBF01 > JALSID01. The sequence continues at coordinate 30,856 of JALSID010000404.1, read as the reverse complement.
CGTTCGGCAAGGTGGATCCTCGCAAAGCGCGACCCCGGGAACAACTGGTACAGCCATCGCAGCTACCGCACCGTTTTCTGGGGATCTCCATGTATGACCGCCGCCCCTTGACCCGTACGCTGACCGGCCTGGAGCTGGAGTACCGCATCGTACAGTTGTTCACCCGCGACGCGGGCAAACGCGAGGCGAAGATTGCGTTCAACGTGGGGCAGGGCACTCAGGACATCGGCTTTCGTAACGAAGTACCCGTGTTGTTCGAATGCCTGCCATCCACACGTGTTGTATTCCGCGTCCTGGATGATGACGGTTCACCGACGATGGGATGGTTTGAGATTCGCGACCAGGCAGGCCGTGTGTATCCCGCCCCCTCCCATCGCCTCGCACCCGACTTTTTCTTCCACCCCCAGATCTACCGACAGACCGGTGAAACGGTCGCTTTGCCCCCGGGCAAGTACCGCGTCCGGTACGGGCGGGGACCGGAGTACCTGGTCCTGGAACGGACCATCGATGTGCCGGAAACGGAGGAGCTTACGGTCACGTTCCAGCTCAACCGCTGGGTTCATTTGAAGGAGCTCGGCTACTATTCAGGGGACCATCACATCCACGCCGCCGGCTGCAGCCACTATGAGTCACCTACGGAGGGGGTTTATCCGAAGGACATGATGCGGCACGTCCTTGGCGAGGACCTGAACGTAGGGTGTGTGCTATCCTGGGGGCCGTGCTGGTACTTCCAGAAGCAATTCTTTGAGGGACGGGTCCATCCGCTGTCGCGTCCCAACTACATCATGCGCTATGATGTCGAAGTCTCCGGCTTCCCATCGTCGCACTGTGGCCATCTGTGCCTGCTCAATCTCAAGGAGGACGACTACCAGTATCCGGACGGACGAAAGACGGAATTAATCGAGGAGTGGCCGAGCTGGGATCTGCCCATTCTGAAGTGGGCGAGGGCGCAGGGGGCTGTTGTGGGATTCGCCCATTCGGGATGGGGGCTCAATGTGAATACCGATGAGTTGCCCAACTACGTGGTGCCTCCAATGAATGGCATCGGCGCCAATGAGTACATTGTCGACGTCACACACGATGTCGTTGATTTCATCTCGGCGGTGGACACCCCGTACGTCTGGGAACTCAACATCTGGTACCACACGCTGAACTGCGGTTTCCGCACGAAACTGTCCGGGGAAACGGACTTTCCGTGCATTTTCGGGCAGCGCGTGGGGCTTGGACGGGTGTACGTCAAAGTGGACGGCAAGCTGGAGTACGATCGATGGGTCCAGGGCTTGAAGGAGGGGAGAAGCTATGTAACGGAGGGGTATTCCCACCTGGTGGATTTCAGCGTGAACGGTGTGTCGTTCGGCAGCGGTGACGTGGAACTGGATCGGCCGGGCCGAGTCAAAGCGAGGGTACGGGTGGCTGCGTTGTTGCCCGAGAGACCGACGGCCGAGGGGCGAGCCATCCAGCGGAGACCGTACCATCAAAAGCCGTACTGGCATATCGAGCGTGCCCGGATCGGGACGACTCGAAATGTGGCGGTCGAGTTCATCGTCAACGGTTATCCCGTGAAGGAAGCGACCCAGGTGATCCGGGCCGACGGACAGTGGCGCACGCTGGAAGTCGAACTGCCCATCAAGCAGTCGAGCTGGGTTGCCGTACGAATTCTGGGCTCCAGCCACACGAACCCGGTCTGGGTCCTGGTCGGAGGCAGGCCGGTGCGCGCGAGCCGTCGTTCGGCGGAATGGTGCCTTAAGGCGGTGGATCAGTGCTGGAGGCAGAAATCGCCGCGGATTCGGCCGTCCGAACGGGAAGCGGCTGCGGCCGCTTACGAGCACGCGCGTCGGGTTTACCGGAGGATCCTTGAGGAATGTCAGACACCGTGAGCGGCTCCGGGCAGAGTCTGGAAGGCGGTGGTGCAGTGGGGGCCTGCCGCCAGATCATCGCTGTGGTGAAGCCATTTCGGGCGGAAGCTGTGCTGGAGGAACTGTCCCGGCTGGGGATTGAGGACTGCGTCGTACGTGAAGCCAGAGGGTTCGGCCGCCAAAAGGGCCACCTGCGCCGGTACCAGCACGGCGTTTCTCCCCCCTCCTTTGTGCCCAAGGTCCAGATTGTTTGCCAGGTGCCGCAGCACCAGGTCCAGGCGGCCGTCCAGGCCATCGTCCGCGCCGCGCGCACCGGCCGTATCGGTGACGGGAAGGTGTTCGTTGTGCCGCAGGTGATCGACCCTTAAGCGGCGCCGCCAAGCTCAGGAAAGTACGTGCTCCGCTGAAGCTCCGCGGGGGAGTAGAACGGAACCGTTCCTGAACGGAGTGTAAAGATGTCCAGGAAGACGATCGCCGTGCTTTGCTCCGGTGGTGATGCACCGGGAATGAACGCTGCTGTACGCTCCGTGGTCCGCGCCGCACTGGCCAGGGGATGGCACGTCCTGGGGGTAGAGAGGGGGTATCAGGGGCTTCTCGAGGAACGGCTCAACATCATGACGCACCGCAGTGTTTCCGGGATTATCCATCGTGGCGGAACCGTGTTGAAGACATCCAGGTCACGACGGTTTCGCACTCCAGAGGGGGTAAAACGTGCAGCCGAGGTCCTCCGCGAGTACAAAATCAGCGCGCTGGTTGTGATCGGGGGGAACGGTTCGTGTAGGGGGCTCCTGGACCTGAGCGAGCATTGGAATGGCCAGACGATCGCACTGCCGGGAACGATCGATAACGACTTGAACGGTACCGACTACACGATCGGCTACGACACGGCGGTGAATGTGGCGCTGGAAGCGATCGACCGTTTGCGCGACACGGCCGAATCCCTGGAACGGACGTTCATCGTGGAAGTGATGGGGCGAGATTCCGGGTTCAACGCGCTGGACGTTGCCCTGGCTGCGGGAGCGGAACAGGCGCTTATTCCCGAGGTCCCCGTGAGTTTGGGGGACGTGTTGGCCAATGTGCAGGCCGCCCGCGCCAAGGGCAAAACGAGTAACATCCTGGTTGTGGCCGAGGGATTTCCCCCGGGCGGGGCTGCGAGCGTGGCACGCTACTTGACCGAGCACGATAACCCCGATTTCTACCGACTGTGCGTCCTCGGACACGTGCAGCGAGGAGGGGCGCCCACAGCTAAGGATCGGCTGTTAGCCACCCGGCTCGGGGCGGCTGCCGTCGAGGCGCTCGATCAGGGTGCGTCGGGCGTCCTTGTGGGGGAAATTGCAGGCCGCAGTACACAAACCCCCTTGCGGCAAGCTGTGGATGTCCGCAAGCCGGCGGCCACCGAGCTGCTCGACCTGTTGGATATCCTGTCACGCTGAGAGCAAGCACGTTCCTGACCAGGGCTTGCCTCGTCTACGACCGGCAAGGCCGGCCGTGGCTTGCCCCGTGAACAGCACGTTCGCCAAAATAAGATCCGGGTATGGCGGCGCCTCCCGCGCCCCGCGCCAGATGCCGGTACAGTGGATGGCAGGAAGCTCGCGGGGGCCGAAGAAGGTGCCCGGTGTGGCGGTGACTGCACAGGTCTAAGATGACGGCCATCGCGGGCCGTGGTGGGCCAAGTTCGGTCTGAGGGGCAAAAATGGGTGATGTCAGGGATCTCTATCCGCCGTCTCCGGCAGAGGTGCCTCAGGAGCTGACCGCTGTTACGCTGCGATATCGGGTGCACGTCCTTCTGACCGGAGCTGCTCTGGCGATCTTTGTTCTCTGTTACATCGCGCTGCTCTACGCCGCCTACCGACTCGGTGTGTGGCTGTGGAACATACCAATTCGGGTTACGCTTTCGGAGCCTGCAAGCCTTTGGGCGTTTGTCTTCAAGTACGCCAGCCTGGGGGCGATCGGGTTGTTCTTCGTTTTTCTGTTGCGGCCGCTGTTCAAGTGGCGGACTCCGACCGCGACGGGCCAGGTGGAGATCACACGCGACTCGGCGCCGACGCTGTTCGCTTTCCTGGATCGCCTGTGCGCTGAGCTGGGCGCGCCGCGGCCGGATCGTGTCTTTGTCGACCGCACCGCGAACGCGACAGTGCTCTTTGATGTCGGGGTTTTGAGTCTGCTTCGGCCACCCAAGAAAGACCTCTGCATCGGGCTCGGTCTCGTAAACGCGCTCAACCTTTCGGAGCTTAAGGCCGTGTTGGCACACGAGTTCGGACATTTCTCCCAGAAGAGCTCAAGGCTCGGCAGCTACATGTACATCGCCGATCGCGTCCTCCACCATCTGCTCTTCGAACGGGATCGGCTGGATGAGTGGCTGGAGCTCTGGCGGGAAATCGCTCTGCCGGCCCGCCTCCTCGCTCTGGCGCTCCAGGGGACCCGCCGCCTGCTGGTGTTGATGTACGGATTCGTCATGCGCGTCTATCAACGCCTGGCGCGTCAGATGGAGCTCAACGCCGACGACGTCGCAGTGAGCGTCGCGGGTTCGGATGCGATCGTGCATGCGTTGTACAAGCTTAAGTTCGCTGAGGAATGTCTCGGTCGCGTCGAGGAAGAACTGGGTTTTGCCGTGGACCAGGGCATCTTCACGGACGACATGTTCTATCACCAGACGCATGTTGCCGAACGGGAAAGGCGCCGCCGGGGGCAGCCTCGCCTCGGCCTGCCACCGGAGTTGCCGGAGGAGCCTGACGGGAGTCACCGGATTTTCAAACCCCCTGACGAAGACGATCAACCAGACCTGTATGGCCCCCATCCCACGTTCTACGAGCGCGAGCAGAACGCCAAGCGGATCTACGTGCGGTGCCCGATCGACGAACGCAGCGCATGGCTGGTTTTCGATGACGCACAGGTCTTGCGCGAAGCTGTCACCCGGGAGTTCTACCGCACCAGGTTCGAACGCGACCCAGTACCGATGAGCCCGGCCCGGGAGGTGCAGAAGTTCATTGAGGCAGAACTGGCTGAGCAGGAGAGGCTGGATCGATATGAGGGCTTCTTCGCACTTCGGAAGTGCTGGGCAGGCGATCCGGACCGACTGCCTTCAGTCGCAGTGCTGGAGCCGAAGGAGATCGACGAATTCTTGAAGAGCTGGCCTGATCAGGAAGCGCTCGCTCTAGGCAAGCAGTACCTGACCACCAGAAGCGGGCGCGCTGCGATGGCCATACAGATAGGACAAGCAGTTTTGGACAGCGCCGAAACTATCCAACTCGGGGAAGGCGAAGCCATCTCGATAAACGACGCACGTCGGGTGGTGCGAGAGGTGGATAAGGAGCTGGCTACCTTGGAAAGCCGTCTCCACGAGATAGACCGGCGCTACATTGCCGTGCACGCCTCTATCGCGAAGTTCCTCGACCAAAGCGGTGAGGGGGAAACCCGTGAACTTGCCCGGCTGCAGGAGACCATCAAGCTGGAACACGCTCTGGATCGTGCGACCAAGACAGTCCGGCAGGCGTTGGACAGGCTGTACGCCCTGATCCGCGGAGTGGATGAGCTCGAAGGGGAGGTGAGTAAGAAAAGGGTTGAAGCTGCGATAGACAAGTTGCAGAACCGGTTCCGCACGGTACGAAGTCGGCTGAAAGCTGTCCTCGATGAGCTTGGCGCCCTCGAGTTGCCGGATCTGCCCAACATCAAAGCTGGTACGTCAGCCTATCAGGTGGTAGTGGACCCCCTGGATACGGAGTTTCCCGAAGATAAGGGAACGCCGCCAACCTTTGACGAATTCGTCGCTCTCATGATCTTCGCACTGGACATGCTTCCGCGGCTAGAACGACTGCAGACGAAAGTGATCGCTGCCCTCGTGGGGCAGTGCGAACGACTGGCGGTTGCCTGGGAGAAGAGCCGGTCGAGGCTGGCCGAGACCGCTCCCGCGGATCGGCCTGATCCAACCTCAGGCGCAGGGGGGCAGGAGCAAAAAGTAGGCGACGCTTAACGCTCTGGCCCGGGCGCCATCGCACACCGGTCGGCCCCGCAAGGGGGCTACGGCGTGGTTCAGCGTACGACGCCCCGTCCTCGGTGCACCCGAGCCGTGAGTCCGACGGTCGCGGTCAGTAGCGAGACGGGCCCACCGCGGATGCCGGGCAAGTCCTGGTATCGTAGCTGGCCTTTCTCCCCGCCGGTTTGTCCCCCGTGTGGGCATCTGGCTCGGCGCTCTCGCACTTGAGTTCGGTTGGGGTTGCGAGAACCTGGTGGCTGCCGACTGCCGCCAGCGCCGTTTGACTTGTTGATGTCAGATGGCCTTTTAGGCCGCAGGTTCCGGCTTGGCCGGGGGCCGAAGGATAGACGAGACGAGGTTTGTGAGTTCTTGGCCAAACGCGCGAGCGGGCCCACACCAGTGAGGGGGCAGGATCGGCCTACCACACGTGCAATGCTGCGTCCCCGCGGATAACAGGCGATGACGCGGTGGTACGCATGTCCATGAAATGCGGCGGATTGGGATGGGGCGAGCAACTGGAGCCACAAGGACAGCCACGGGAACGAAAACGAGGCGAAAAGGGCCCGCTGGGCAACGCCACGCAATTCGCGACCTTACCTGAGGTCGTCGTTGGGGCGTTCAAGCGAGCCGCTTTTCGCCCGCGCCGTGCTCACGCGATCCTTTTCGCCGCTAGCTAACGACCACTTGCTGTGGCCTGCCGGCGGACCTGGAACGGGGGATGCCCGAGCGCACCCCCCTCCAGGGCATACCGCACGCACCACTTTCGCGAGCCAGAAAGCCGCCAGAAGGAGCAGGGCCGCATAGATCCGACTAGTCTTCGTGGTGTCCCTTTTCTTTCACAGGTTCGTGATGGCGGTGCCGTGCGCGATGATGCCGACCTCGGTGTCCTCGGTGCTTCGGCTGCGCTGCTTCGTGAGCAATCACTGCCGCAGCTACGCCAGCCAGAACAGCACTATCGGCTTCGCAGCGAATCGAGAAGGAACGTCCCGACGTCCATGCGGAGATTCGGAACGCCACGTCTTCTTTACCTTCCCAGGCTGCGAGCGCTGCTTCGGCTGCGGCGCTCACTTCCTTACGCTTGCACCGTGCCGCGGTGACTTTGGCAAGCTGCTTGAGGTCAACGACAACGCTCAGCGGATTTGCGGGATGCCGCTCGGCGCGCTGGCCCGCTGCGACGGCCTCCTTCAAGTGCTCCAGCCCTTCCTCACCAGCCGACGCCCAGATCTCTCCGCCGTTGGTCCACAGGTAGACCGTGATGTCGCGCGCACGGTGTGGATGGCGGGCGACCAACTTGTAGATCTTCCCCCCGCGATAGTCACCAACCTTCTCCGCGGACAATTTGCCTGCGACCACATACCGGTCCACAAGCTCTGCGATGGGTTCCGCGGACTTCACCCGGATTGCACCGACTGCTTGCGGCGTGGCGTCGTCAAGATCGACGCGTAGGAAATAGTCGACGGTGCCATCCACGATGAAAGTCGACAGGGTTTCCGCCAGCAAACCCGGGCCCACGTCGATCCCTCGTTCGGACAGAAGCGCTGCTGCCCCCTCTGCGGCCAGGCCGATCTGTCGCTCGGTGATCTCAGCGAAGGGCTCCGGAATCGATATCGCAGCATGGGCGAATGCCAGGGCGCCCTTTCCAAGGGAGGCGTACGGTGAGACGAGAGCTGGAGTCTCGGCCAGAATACGGGCCAGCTCTGTTTCGGGCAACGCCGTTACTTTGAGCTCAGCGCAGACCACCTCGCGGTCGCGATCGGTCCAGAGTGCGATTCGAATGGTCTCGATCTGTTCAGCCATGGATCGCAGGATGTCCTCCGCCACGTCGGCGCGGTACTCGATCAGTTCGGCGAACTCGCGATTTTTCAGCACTACGCGTTCAGCGTGGGCACGCAGCTCGGCCACGCACTTGTCGAGCACCGCGACGCGCACCGACTCCGGGATCTCAGCAGCATAGATGATGATTTCGAAGTCACGTTGGGGGGTGAGCAGTTCAGGGTTCGGGAGGTTTTGGAGCGTACCGGGAACAGGCGAGGCGAAAACGTAGCCTTCGGCGGGACGAAGGTAAGCGATGTCATCGCCCACAGTGACGCGGAGGATGTCCCCTTCGACTCCCTCGACCTTGCCGTGCAACCGTTCGGTCAGGAACTTCTCCACGGCCTCGCCGCTCTTGACGCCCACAAATCCGACAGGTGCCAGAACGCCCCCTTCTTCCGCGAACGAGATGAACAGGCCGCACGGCCGATCGTCGGCTATAACGTCCTCGAGACCGAGCCGTTCCATCGCACCGGTCAAACGCGTCGATATCCCAGCGCCTATCGGCCCTCCGACGACCGTGGCAAGGTAGCGGATGTCACGAACCACTTCGGCCGGAGAGCGGACAGCGACGACAACGTGCGGTGCCGCTGCAGAGGCAACCTCAGCAAGCGATACAGCGAGAGCGCACACAACCAGCAGGGCCGTATGTCTGCGGAGCATACCCTTCCTCCCGTTACGTTCCTCCGTTGCCGACTCCGCAGACTATACAGCGGCTTGGCCATCAGGTTTCAGATGTGCCACTCCAGCGGCGGCGTCTGAAAGTCCTGGGCAGGGCTGCTTCCTTTGCTCTTGAACCGGAGGCGTGGTTTTTCCATCGTCACCACGGTGTACGGTGCGACGCTTTCCACCAGCCAGACGTTCGATCCGATCACGGAGTGGTGTCCGATCACCGTGTCTCCCCCCAGGATCGTCGCGTTCGCATAGATGACCACATCGTGTTCGATGGTGGGGTGCCGCTTCTGACCGCGGACGAGGCGCCCTTTCTCGTCTTTCGGGAAGCTCAGGGCTCCCAACGTTACCCCCTGGTACAGCTTCACGTTGTCGCCGATTTCGGTGGTTTCACCGATCACGACGCCGGTGGCATGGTCGATGAAGAAACTGCGGCCGATCCGCGCGCCCGGATGGATGTCCACTCCCGTCTTCGAGTGGGCGTACTCGGTCATGATGCGCGGAATGAGGGGAACGTCGAGCTTGTACAGTTCGTGGGCCAGGCGATAGACCGTGACGGCTTCGAAGCCGGGGTAGCAAAAGACGACCTCATCGATGCTTCTGGCCGCCGGGTCACCATCGTACGCTGCCTGGGCATCGTCCTCCAGCACGCTACGTAGTTCGGGCAGCGTCTCCAGGAAACGAACGGCTTTTTCCTCGGCGATCGTCTGGAGTTCGTGTGATGTGAGCTGCCCATGACCGTTGTGCCGCAGTGCGCGCTGGATCTGCTCGACGAGAACATCGAACACCTGGTCCAGGACGTCGCCGACGTAGTAGCGGACGTTCGCCACCGTCAGGTTCTGCCGCCGTCCATAGCCGGGATACAGAACCTCTTTCAGCAGCTCGATTACCTGAATGATCGCCTCGCGGCTCGGCAAGCTGCTGTACCCCAGATGGTGGATCTTGCCCACCTGAGCGTATGTCTCGACCACCCGATTGGTCAGTTCTGGCAGTGCGTTTCGCGCACGGCTGATCGTGGCCACGGCTTTGCCCCCATTTGGTTAGCGGCGTTTCGAGAAGTTCACCAAGACGGACCCGCAAAGGCAGGCTGTAAGAGAGGCGGCTACTGTCCGGCTTGCGCCGGACAGCAACATCGACAGCAGGTGTGGAGAAGGCGTCGCGACTGATTGGACATCGCTACCAAGCCGTCTTTCCTCTATCAACTATATCGGCGTGGAGCAACCTTGTGGCCACTGCGGAGCCGCCCGTGCGGTTCGCACCTGTTGGCCTGCTGTAGGGCTCCGCGTTCTTCCTGGGCGGCCTGCCGGATCGCATGGTGGGCGAGCGCAGCGGTGCGCCGTGCCTCGGCCCTGGAGCTCGCGGAGCCCAGGTCCGCGAGACGCAACCCGAAGGGGGCGCCGGCTACAATGTCGGCTGTGCCCCGTTCTGCACAGCAAGAATCTGTGCGCCCGTTTGCATGGGGGCCGAGACGCGCGGAGCCGACTGGGGGAGGAGACGTCATGGCCAGCAAGTGGTGCGCCGTGGTGACGGGAGCAGCCACAGGAGTGGGGCGGGCCACCGCAGTCGCCCTGGCCCGACGCGGCTGCAACGTGGTGATCAACTATTCCCGCTCCCAAGATGAGGCGGAGCAGACCGCAGCATTGGTCCGCGAGGCAGGAGGCGACGCCCTTACCTTTCAGGCAGACGTTGCTGACGAGATGGCCGTCGAGCAGATGATCGGGGCAGCGATCGAGCGATTCGGGCGTCTGGACGTCCTGGTCAACAACGCCGGAACAACCAGCTTCATCCCGTTGAAAGAACTCGAGCGCGTAACCGACGCGGTTTGGGACAGGATTTTCGCGGTGAACCTGAAAGGGGCGTTCTACGCGGCTCGCTGCGCGGCGTCCTGGTTGGAGCGGTCCGAGGTTGCGGCGATCGTGAACGTCGCGTCCACGGCCGGACTGACCGGGCTGGGCAGTTCCATCCCCTACTGCGCCTCGAAAGGTGCCTTGATCACGCTCACCAAAAGCCTGGCCCGGGCGCTGGCGCCACGGATCCGAGTGAACGCTGTCTGCCCCGGCCCGATCCGAACGAGGTGGCTGGACGAACATCCGGAGATGATCGAGCGAGCGCTGCCCCTGACACCCCTGGGCCGTGTTTGCGAACCGGAGGACGTGGCCGACGTGATCGCCTTCCTAGCTTTCGATGCCCGGATGATGACCGGTCAAGCTGTTGTGCTCGACGGCGGACGCACAATGTAGCCATCCGCATTCCTCGATCCCGCCCGGCGGCCGGTGTGTTTCCGCCCACACCGTTCGACTCGGCATTGTCGGGCCAGCCGCCCCAGACGCACATGCGCAGCCGACCTGCGGGGCGCTCAAAGGCGGACCGGATATCGCCAGGTTGCCGCTTGCGACTCGGTTAGGTGACAAAAGCAATCAGCGGCGGTCCCCGTCGGAAGGACGCGCCGCTGATCGTTGTTTTCGGGGCGGTATGGTGCGAGAGTGAGACCTGGGTTTACCGTAGACCACTTCCGTTACTGCGGTTGCACGGCTCCGTCAGCGGGCTGAGCCCTCCGTGATCGCCTGCGTTCGGCCGCCCGCTTGCGCAGTTGGTCGAGCCGCTGCTTCTGGACATCGTCGAGCATCTCTTCGCAAGCTTTCTCCTTCTCGTTGCGGAGCCGAATCAGCTCGGCCTGCAGTTGAGCGATCCGCCAGCGAATCTCGGCGATCTTGCGGTCAAACCGCTCACAGACCTTGCGTAGCTCGGTCCGCTGTTCACGGGTCAAGCCGATCTGCCCGAAGTAGTTGGGCAAACGGACACGCACCACATATGGCAGTTGCTTGGGCGTTGCCTGCTCGTCCCCGCCCGCAGCGGGTTTCTGCTGCTGAGCGTGCGCCGCGACAACACCGGTGGCAAGCAGAGCAAGAACGCAAAGCAAGGTTTCGATGCGCCGTTTCATGGTGTACACCTCCTTTCTGTTCGGAGACCTCGCACCCATACCAGCTCCCGCGCACGAATCCTTGTCCTCAAGGGCACTGAATTGCTCGGAGTGTGTCCACCATCCTGTCAAGTCCTCAACCGGCCCACCCTCGACGCACGATTGCGGGACGTTGCCTGCGCGACGGTGGTGGAGCAGTGATAGAAAGGGGGGCCTTGGAGAGCTGGATGGGGGGCGGGAGTGTGTTCACGCATCGGGCTAAAGGAGTTGCCATTCTCCGCACGTCGAGTACCCCGCGCGGGGGCAGATCAGAACTTCGATAACGAACGCTTGCGCGAAGCGTCGCAACCCGGGTGGGGCGCAGTGCACGAGGCCGAGCGATCTGGCGCGGCACAGTACGAGTGTGCAGAGCTCGGTGCGGGCAGGGAGGGACACGAACTGGGAGCGCAAAAACAGAGCAGGGGGGGACGGCCCCCTGCTCATCGGGGGTGGACGGGGATGCTCGGTATTACGATGTCGCCTTTTGCTCCTCCTTCGCCCGTTCTGCTTGTTCGATGATCTGCTGTTGGATGTGCGGGGGTACCACGTCGTAGTGGCTCGGCTCGATCGTGTAATAGCCCTGACCGCCCGTGATCGACCCGAGGCTTCGCGAGTACTCCATCACCTCGGCCAGCGGAGCCTGGGCGCGAATCACGGCCATGCCTCCCGGAATCGGCTCGCTTCCCTGGATCCTCGCCCGTCGCGAACTGAGATCAGACATCACGTCTCCCATGTTCGCTACCGGAACCACAACCTCCAGGTTGACGATCGGTTCCAGAAGCACCGGCTTGTCGTTCAAGAACGCCGTCTTGAACGCTACACTGCTGGCGATTTTGAACGCCGCTTCGGAGCTGTCCACCGGGTGATCCTTTCCGAAGAAGACCTCCACCGCGATGTCCTGCACCGTGTAGCCGGCGAGCACACCGGCTTCCATCGTCTCCCGGACCCCCTTCTCCACCGCGGGAATGAACTGGTTCGGGATCACACCGCCGACGATCGAGTCGATGAACAAGAAGTTCAGGTCCTCGTGGTAGTTGTAGTTCCTGGCCTGAGGGAACTTGTCCTTGGTGACAAACTGGGCGGGATCGATCTTCTGTCCACGCGGCAGGGGGAAGAGACGGAGGTGCACCTCTGCAAACTGACCGCGCCCGCCGGTCTGCTTCTTGTGTCGGTAGGAACCTTCGGTCTTCGATGTGATCGTTTCTCGGTATGCGATCCGCGGGGTACGCACGTTCATTTCCAGGCCGAACCGCCGCTTGAGCCGAGCACGGATCACATCCAGGTGCAGCTCACTCACGCCGCTGATCACCAGTTCCTTGGTTTCCGTGTTCCGAAAGACGCGGAAGGTGGGATCCTCTTCGGTGATGCGGCTCAGGCTGCTGGAGATCTTCTGCTCATCCCCTCGACTCTTGGGTTCCACCGCCAAACTGAACATCGGCTCGGGAAGGGGCGGTTTGGCAAACACTGCTCCGCCCGTGTCTCCCAACGTATCCCCCCATCCGATGTCTTCGACCTTCGCGACGGCGACCAGTTCACCAGCAATTGCCTTTTCCACCGCAATCTGCTGCTTGCCCTGAATGCGTAGCAACTGCGCCAGGCGAGCCGCCTTCCGTGTCCGCTGGTTCACAATCGTGGTGTCGCTTTCGAGCGTGCCCGAGAAGACGCGAATGTAGCTCAGCTTGCCCACGAAGGGATCGGTCTGGACCTTGAACACCCAGGCTACCGGAGGACCGTCCTCCTTGCATTCCAGAGGCACACGGTCTACGCCTTCGTCTGACTTCTTCTCCAGGTACCGCTCCAGCCCGTTCGCCGGCACACCAAATTCGCTCAGTGCTGTAAGCAACTCCTCAACACCCACCAGGGAATCGGCTGACGTGCAAACCACCGGAACCAGAGCCCCCGCTGCGATCGCCGTGCGAACGGCACGCGCCAGTTCCTCACCGGCGATCTCTTCGCCGTCCAGGTAACGCATCATCAACTCTTCGTCATTCTCGACCGCAGCATCCACCAGCTTGCTTCGCTCCTCTTGCAGATCGAGAGGCAGGTTGGCCGGCACGTCGTTGGGAGGATCGATCACGCTAACAACGCCCTTGAAATCGGCGCCCAGCCCGGCCGGTAAGTTGAGGAAAACACAATTGCCCCCCAGGACCTCGCGGAGCTGCTCGACGATAGCGCTGAAGTCGATGTTCTCCAGATCACACTTGTTCAGCACAACGAACCGCGCCAGCCCTTGTTCGATGGCCCGTGCGTTCACCTTCCGTGTGTTCACCTGGATTCCCACGGTGGCGTCGATCACGATCACAGCCGTTTCCACCGCGGGAAGTACGCTGAAGCAAGCCCCCACAAAGTCGGGGGACCCAGGAGTGTCCAGAATGTGGAGCCGTTTTCCGTTCCAGTCACAAAAGAGCACATGGGACTCGATTGACTTTTGACGCTCCCGTTCCTCGTCGTCGAAGTCCGACACGCTGGTGCCTTCGTCGACGCGGCCCAGCCGGTCGACCGCTCCAGCCTTGTACAACATCGCATCCACAAGCGACGTCTTGCCGCTACCGGTGTGTCCCACCAGCGCGATGTTCCGAATGTCTGCGACCGTGTACTTTGGCATGATGGCTCCGCCCGTTTCCCTGCGTCTCTCGAACCGCCGATACGTGTACCACTCCGTGCCTGGCGAAGATACCTCCCCACGCACGGTCTACAAGAAATAGAGCGGACGACGACACAAGCCGTCATCCGCTTGTTCCTTAAGTTTATACGCGCTGTGTCAGCCCTTCTGCACCTGAGTGGCCACCGCGATCGCCTCGGCAAGCGATACCGTGCCTTCGTACAACCCCTTGCCCACGATGCAGCCGGCTAGGTCCATGGCCGCTAGCTTTGCGATGTCGGCCACGGAAGCAACGCCACCGGAGGCGTAAAGCCGGCCGACATAGCGGTGCGACGCCCACTCCAGTTGCCCGAAATCAGGCCCCTGCAGAGTACCGTCGCGGTTAATGGCCGTGTAGATCACTCCCGCCAGCGGCAAGCGACCGGCCGCGTCCAGAAGATCGCCCACCTCGATACCCGCCTCCGACTCCCACCCCCGAATGGCCACGCGCCCGTCGCGAACGTCCAGGCCAAGCAAGATTCGATGGGGCCACCGTTCCGCGATCTCGCCGAGCCAGGCCGGCTCCGTCACAGCCCGACTTCCCACGATGACGAACTCAATCCCTTGTTCCAGCACCGCTGCTATCGCCTCCGTACTCCTCAACCCCCCGCCAAGCTGGCAAGGCACATCCACGCTACGGACAATCCGTCCGATTGCTTCGCCGTTTACCGGCGTGCCACACCGAGCCCCGTCAAGATCAACCAGGTGCAGCCGCCGAGCGCCCTGCTCCACCCAACGACGCGCGACCTGCACCGGATCAGCAGCGTAGACGGTTTCCCGCGCAAAGTCACCCTGCACCAGCCGTACACATCGGCCCGCGCGTATGTCGATCGCCGGAATTACGAGGAATTCGCCCTCACCGCGCATCCGACCACTAACCCCCTGCCCTGTCTACCGGTCCGGCTGACCCACGGGATCACGAGGGCCAACCCCGGCCCACCTCAAAAAAGCCTCCAGCAACCGTAGACCGGCTTGCTGGCTCTTCTCGGGATGAAACTGACAGGCGACCACGTTCTCCTTCCACACCACCGAGCAGAACCGGACTCCGTGCTCCGTTTGCCCCGCCACAACGTCCCCCTCCGCGGGAGAAGCGAAGAAGCTGTGCACGAAGTAAAACCACTCGCCGTCGGAGACGCCCCGAAAGAGCGGAGCAGGCCGACACTGCCACACCTGATTCCAGCCCATGTGCGGTACTTTCAGACCCTCAGCCTCCGGAAACCTCACCACCTCCCCCCTCAAAACCCCAAGGCCACGATGCGTCCCATCCTCGTAGCTCCGTTCAAATAGAAGCTGTAACCCCAGGCAGATTCCTAGATAAGGCCGCCCGGCCTCGACGTGCCGCAAGATCGGCTCCAAGAGCTTCCGCTCCGTCAAACCCGCCATCGCATGCCCGAATGCCCCCACACCAGGCACAACGATTGCCTTGGCCCCCTCTACGTCCTCCGGCGTAGAGCTGATCGGTGCATGCACCCCGAGCCGCTCCAGCGCCTTCTGGACGCTACGGAGGTTCCCCATGCCATAGTCGACGATCACGAGATCATGGGCCATCACACTACCGGGCCGGTTCGGGTTCTGCTTCGGATCGCACCGCGAAGTTCCGAAGATTATAGACGTAAGCACTCATCCACCGTCGCCGGATGTCTGGCTTCTGCCCAGCACCGCGAAGTTTCGCTGCCCTCCGCAAACCCCGGCGTCCCCATAGAGGGCAGCCCCCGACCGACTGCGGCGGTCCACGCCTACGGCGGCAACTCGCGGGCCGGTCCCCCGGCGGACGCATCGATGTTTGCTTATGCCTTGACGTGGCAGCCGTAAGTTGTTAAGCTGAAAGCGTCGGCGGCTGTGACGTTGGTCTTAGGGTAGGTGAGGTGCTAAAGGGAGTGCCCCCATGTTGACGGTAACCACGAACCGCTTCGCGTCTTGTTGCGATGGGTTGACACGGAGGGATTTCGTCCGTGTTGGTGCGCTTGCCGGAGCAGGCCTGACGCTTCCAGCGCTTCTGCGCGCCCGAGCAACGGCTGCCGCAGAAGGGAAACCCACGCGGGATACCGCCGTAGTTTGGCTTTGGTTGGGCGGAGGCGCCACGCACGTCGAGACGTTCGATCCCAAGATGGACGCTCCGGCGGAGTACCGCAGCACCGTCGGTGCCGTCAACACCACAATCCCCGGTGTGCAGATCGGCGGACTACTGCCCAAGATCGCATCGGTGGCCCATTACATGGCGTTCGTCCGTTCGTTCTCCCACCGCAACGCGGGCCACGCAGGGGGCACACACTGGGTCATGACCGGTTACGATAACCGTTTGGCGGACAACGGTGGTGTGCCGATCTTTCCCTCCATCGGGTCGATTACAGCACGCTACCGTGGACCAAACAATCACCGCACCGGGATTCCAACCTACATTCGACTGAACGGCATCTACGCGGACGGGGCTGCCTGGCTGGGCAAGGCGTACGAGCCGTTCGACGTCTCCGGGCAGGCGCGACGCAACATGGACCTGCGGATCAGTGCCGAGCGTCTGGAAAACAGGCGGACACTCCTGCAGTGTTTCGATCGCATGCGCCGGGACATCGACACCGCGGGTTTGATGGAGGGCATGGATTCGTTCGAACAGCAGGCGTTCGAGTTGATCCTCAGCGACGCTCGAGATGCGTTCGACATCAGCAAAGAGGATCCCCGCGTGGTTGAACGGTACGGAAACGGCTTGGGTCGGCAGCTCCTTCTCGCCCGCCGGTTGTGCGAGGCGGGGGCCGGCTTCGTGACCATCCACTACGGTGGCTGGGACATGCACGGCAACATTGCCAATGCCCTCAAAGCGAGGTGTCCTCAGCTTGATCATGCCGTGGCAACGTTCGTCGAGGACTGCGTCCAGCGTGGTCTGCACGAAAAGATCCTGCTTGTGATCACCGGTGAGTTCGGGCGCACCCCGCGAGTCAACAGAAGCGCCGGCCGCGATCACTGGCCCGCTCTGTCCACACTGGCTCTTTCGGGTGGCGGCCTCCGCATGGGACAGGTCGTGGGCGAGTCGAATTCGAAGGCCGAGGTGCCCAAGACCACGCCGATCAGCCCGCAGGACCTGATGGCCACGATCTTCACCGTCCTCGGCATGCCTCTGGACCTGCACTACTACAATCAGGCCGGTCGCCCGACGCCGATGATCACCGACGGAAAGCCGATCCGCGAACTTGTCGGTTGATCCGTTTGGGCGGGCGATCCTCTGCAACCTAGCGCGTAAGGCCGCAGGTACACCCTGCGGCCTCACGCTTTTTGCTCGCGAAAGATGGTCTGCCGAGCCGTTCATGTGCCGATCGCCCGGGTGCCGCTCGACAGCGGAGCACGCCGCACGAGTGGCCGCCGTCAGGTGGAGTCAAATGAGATTGCGCGCCGCCCTCTCCGCAAACGGCGACTCACCACGACCAGCATCGCCAGCAGCGGCGCCACCGCGGCGCTGATCAGGGAAACACAGGCCCCCCTTGTGAACGACCGGGGCCGGTACTCAAACGTCACCACGTGTTGCCCCCTCGGAATCACCACGCCACGCATCATGCGGTTCACCCGATAGAGCCGCACCGGGCGATCATCCACGTAAGCCACCCAGCCTGGGTAATACGCGTCGGCCAGTACGAGCAGCGCCTGGCCGCTTGCCCGCACGTCGAGCCGCACGTGCTGAGGCGTGTAGTCGATCACGAGCACTTCTTCGAACCCGGGCTTCCGGGACAGCGGTGGGAACGCATCGGGATCATCCGTCTCCACCACCGCCGTGGTGGTAGGATCGAAAACGTTGTCGTCCAATTTAGGCTCGTGCCACCAGATCGTGGGACCGGGATAGAGCAGCCGTCGCATCAGCTCCATGCGGTCCGCTCGACGCAGGCCCCGGATCGGTGGATGAAAAACGACCCGGTGAACGAGCCAGGCACGGGGAAACGCCCGGGGATTCCAGAGAATCTGGTAATCTTCGTCTGGGGCTGTCGATCGGTACACCTGCTTGCAATCTTCGGCAAGGCTGGCAAAAGCGGTTTTCTCGTCGGAAGCGCTGAAGCGCGTGGGAAGGATGAGGTAGCGTGTTCCCCACAGGTCGAAGCCGCGGCGGGGGTAGTAGACCACCCTTCCCGGCAGCGTGTTGCTGAAGAAGGGGGCGAAGAACCACCAGTAGTCGTACGACTCCAGCGTGGTCTCCGTAATGACGTATTCCGCTTCCCAGGGCTCGCCGTACTTGGGCTGGATCGTCTCTTTCTCCCACCGGAAAATCTGGAACGCCCGGTGGCGACTACTGGTAGTCCACCAGCTCCGTGGGGTGAACTCGGCGGCACGGAACACACGGAATGGACCACTTATCCCCCTTTTTGTGGCGTCGGCTTCGATGATCGCAAGAGCACGCGGCTTGCGGTCGATGATGTTCTGGGGCGCAACGACGACCAGCCAGCCGTTGGCGAGGAAGATGTCGAGCACGAGAGCCAGGATCAGACCGATTTGCGCTGCTGGGCGGGTCCGGGCTACCCGGAGAAGCCCGGCGTCGAGCAGGGCGGCCAGAGCGGCATGGGCAAACGCTTGTAGCGTATGCCGCCACGCGACCAGCGGCACAAGGGGGCCGTAGTGACTCGTGGCACGTGCCACGATCGATCGCGTCCAGCTCTGAATCAGACTGTACGAGCAGGCGAGCCATACCCAGGCGAGCACGGCACTCGCTGCCGCGATGCCCACACACAGGAAGGTTGCCCGTCGAGTGCTCGTGCGGTTGCGTAAACACTGCTCCAGCCCGACGCCGCTGAGGATCGCAAGCATCAGAGCGGCGGGAACGAGGAGCTTGCCCGGGTAGCGGAATGAGGCGAAACCGGGCAGGCCGTGGACCATGAGTTGGTACACCAGTCCCCACCGGCCTAGGCTCCCCACCACCAGGAGGACCGCGGAGATCACCAGCCAGCGGACGCGCGCGAAGCCCCACTGCTTCAGTGCCACCACTGCCAGAAGCGGCACAAGGACGCCCCCATACAAGGTAGGCACCCAGATGTACTCGATGTACTTCAGCGAGCGGAGCGCCGGGTCGTATTCAAAAGGAACAAGCAGACAGAGTTCCTGGAGGAGCTCAGGGGACTCGCCTGCTGTGTGGCGCTGTAGCCAACCGCTCGCTGCGGCGTAGTACACTTCGACCCAACGCGTGTTCAGCGAGAACTGGCGGCCGAACACCGCTGGCCAAATGTACTCCGCGACTCGCCAGGGAGGCACGTCGAAGCCATAGGGGCTGTGACCGGAGCGTTCTGCGGCTCGCCGGCTCAAGGCCGTCAGTTCCAGGGTGGGCATCCACTGCACAGCGGTCAGACCGACGGTGAACAACCCGGCCAGGGCGAGCGAAAGGATCGCGCGACGCTGGGGCCTCCGGTGGTCCGGCCGGTACGCTACCCACGCACCCGCCAGTCCGGCGAGCCCTGCTAACAGGATGCCGAAGTCGGGCCAGTGACGGCGTGTTGTGGCGAAGACGGCCATGAGAGCGAGCAGCACACACCAGTAACGTGGATTGAGGACGCAGATGTAGACGATGGCGAGAACCAGCACGATGTAGGCGGCTTCCGGGTCGCCGCCGAGAACCTGCATGCTGAGGGCGATGGAGAGCCGCAGGATGGCCAGCACGCCTCCCTGCCGAACCAACCGCTCCGTTGCTTCCAGTCCGATGGGGAGCCAGGCAGCGCCGACGAGAAAGATGACATTGCAGTACTGAAAGGCGACGGCTGCAGAGAGGGCGTAGGCGGTTGCCGCAAAGCTGGCCGCCATGTGAGACAAGCCCAACCTGCGCGCGAACCACCAGCTTGCTGCTGCGGCGAGCCAGGCATGTCCGATGATGTAGAGCTTGTAAGCCGTGCTGTAGTCCAGCCCGGACCACTGGAATAGGGCGATCCGGACCGGGTAGAGGACGGCTGCGGCCGGGTTGGCCAGGAGGGGGGTGCCACCGTTCTCGTAGGGGTTCCACAAGGGCCACCAGCCTTGTTCCCACTGAGCGGCCACGATTCTGTACAGAGGATAGTAGAAGTGGCCCGCGTCCCGGTAGACGAAATTCTCGGCGGTGAACAGCGGCCGCCAGAAGAAGAGGCTAACGGCAAGCAGGGGGAGGGCGGCGCTGACGGCGGCGCGGGGTTCCCACATCACTGTTCGACGCGAGGCAGGAGTCAATCGCTTCTCCGGGGTAAGCGACGTGTCAGCACCGAGGGCAAGTGCTTACTACCGCACAAAGCCTTCACTGAAAAGTACGGCGCACAGCGGTGCGGAGTTGGGGGAGTTCGCTGGTGAACTAGCCCGTTACCTGGCCGGTGCGCGCACGCCGGATTACGAGCAGCTTACCCTGGACGCGGTCGATTTCTCGATCCCGCTCCGCTTCTTCTGCGGGCGTGCGCGGCACGCGGCGGGCCAGTTGTTCGAGCTGGGTGCGCAGGTTCTCTTCTTGATCAGCCAGCTCTTCCGCCAACGCGGCATGTTGGGTGAGGACGATAACGGTGTCGTCCCGCACCTGAACGAAGCCGCCGTCCACGTAGACTCGTCGGACCATCGACCCGGCGTTCAAACGAGCCTCGCCCGGACGGAGCCGGCCCACGGCGGGAGCACGGAGCGGGAAAACCCCCATTTCCCCGTCGTACAGGGGGACAACCACACTGTCGACGGCTTCGTCAATCACAACCCGCTCGGGAGTGATGATCTGACAGCGAACGCGGTGTTGGTCACTGCTCATGTCGAGTTCTGGGCGCGTGCTCTGTTTTCAGACCAACCTGATCCTAGATTGCCCCCATCCGCTTTGCCTGCTCCTCTGCTTCCTCCACCGGCCCCACGTACATGAACGCGTTCTCCGGCAGGTGGTCCCACTTGCCATCGCAAATCTCCTTGAAGCTCCGGATCGTATCTTTCAACGGTGTGATGTTGCCCGGCCTACCTGTGAACGCTTCCGCTACAAGGAAGGGCTGGCTGAGGAACCGCTCGATGCGGCGAGCACGGTGCACAATCAGCTTGTCCTCTTCGGACAATTCCTCCACACCGAGGATGGCGATGATGTCCTGGAGCTGTCGGTACCGCTGCAGGATCGCTTGCACACGGCGCGCCACCTCGTAATGCTCTTGCCCCACATACTGGGGATCGAGCACACGGCTGTTGGACGCAAGTGGGTCGATGGCGGGGTAGATCCCCTTTTCGGCGATGGAGCGCGCCAGGTAAACAAAGGCGTCCAGGTGGCTGAACGCTGTGGCGGGAGCAGGATCGGTCGGATCGTCGGCCGGGACGTAGATCGCCTGGATGCTGGTGATTGCCCCCCGCTCCGTCGAGGTGATCCGCTCCTGAAGTTCGCCTAATTCGGTCGAAAGCGTGGGTTGGTACCCGACGGCACTGGGCATGCGCCCAAGCAGCGCCGAGACCTCCGAGCCCGCCTGGGAGAAGCGGAAGATATTGTCAATGAACAGCAGCACGTCCGCGCCCAGTTCGTCTCGGAACCATTCCGCGATGGTTACCGCCGACAAGGCAACACGCAACCGCGCGCCGGGCGGTTCGTTCATTTGGCCGAAAACGAGCGCGGTCTGTTCGATCACCGGTTTTTCCTTTCGGACGATGTTCCCGGCCTCGTCCTTCTCTTCGAAGCTCACCTTGGTTTCCTGGAGTTCCAGCCAGAGGTCGTTCCCTTCACGGGTTCGTTCTCCCACACCTGCGAACACGGAATATCCGCCGCTCTGACGGCCGATTCGCGCGATGAGCTCGGTCAGAATTACCGTCTTGCCCAGACCAGCTCCTCCAAACAGTCCTGCCTTGCCACCGCGCACGATCGGTATGAGCAGGTCGATCACCTTGATGCCCGTTTCGAGGATTTCCGTCTTGGGGGTGATTTTGGCGAAGGGGGGAGGATCACGGTGGATTGGCCAGTAATCGGCAGCCTCGACGGGCCCCCGGTTGTCGATCGGTTCACCGAGCACGTTGAACACTCGCCCCAACGTACCGTAGCCGACCGGTACCTTCACCGGGCCACCAGTGTCGATAACCGGCATCCCGCGCTTCAGGCCGTCCGTGGAGCCCAGAGCGACGCAACGGACCCGGTTGCCGGGCAAATGCTGCTGAACTTCACCCGTCAGCCGGATCTTGATCCCGTGGTGTTCCCCTTCCACGCGGAGAGCGTTGTAGATATCGGGCAGCTCCCCCTCCGGAAACTCGGCATCAAAGACCGAGCCGATCACCTGAGTAATTCGTCCGACCCGTTGTGCTGTTTCGGTAGTGGCCATAGCCTCAACCTCGGGCTGATGCTCTTACGGTTCGCTGCGCGAGATTACTTCAGTGCTTCTGCGCCGCCTACGATTTCGGCCAGTTCCTTGGTGATCTTCTCCTGTCGAGCTCTGTTGTACATGAGCGTCAGCGTTCGATCCATCCGCGCCGCGTTTTCCGTGGCACCTTTCATGGCGACCATCCGAGCGATCTGTTCACTGCTGGCGGCGTCCAGGAACGCCTTGAACAAGCGCACCTGAGCGGAGACCGGTAAGAGTTCCTTGAGGATGTCTTCCGGATCGGGGTAGAAGTCGTAGAGCGTTTGCTCCTCGCACCGTTGTGAATCTTGCTCTGCAGCAGGGGCTGAGAGCGGTAGCAGTGTCTCCACCACCGGTGCCTGGCGACCGGCGGAGAAAAAGCGCATGTAGACGACATCGACCCGATCGATCTGCTTCGTTTCGTACATGGTGATGAATTCGTTTGCGAGCGGCAGCACCTCTTCGAAACGAACCTTGTCTTCGAAGTGGGTGTAGGTGTTCCGCATCGGGATGTGGCGGAACTTGAAGTAGGCGATGCCGCGTCGCCCGGCGACATCGAGGATCCACTCGCAGTCCGACAAGCTTTCCAGATGGGCTGTGGCCGCACGAAGAATGTTCGTGTTGTAACCGCCACAAAGGCCGCGGTTTGCGGTAATCACCAGGACCGCTGCACGTCGAGCAGGAGTACGTATCTCCAGCAGGGGGTGCTGAATCTGTCTGGCTGCTCTGGCTAGATCGCGGGCTACCTCCGCGATCTTCCTGGTGTAAGCTTCGGCTTCCAGCGCACGATCCATCGCTCGCTTGAACCGTGCGGTGGCGATCAGTTGCATAGTGTAGCAAATCTTGTAAATGTTGCGGATCGCCCTGCGCCGCCGCAGTATCTGCCTTGCTTCGGCCATGGATGTTCCCGTTTCCCGCAGCGCTGCGTCCTACACGACAGCCGATGCTTGCTGGTTTCGAAGGCTGGGATACAACTGCTTGAACTCCTCGATCGCCGCACGAAGCTTCTGCTCGGTGTCCTTGCCGAGGTCGCGTGTGTCGATAATCTCCTGGCGGATTTCCGGGTGCTTTTCCCGCATAAATTTGAGGAATTCACGTTCCCACGTCTGGACCTCGTTCCGCGGGACATCATCCAGATAGCCGTTCGTTCCGGCAAAGATGCTCATCACCTGGTCGGCCACGTGGTAGGGCTGGTACTGAGGCTGTTTGAGCAGCTCGACCATCCGATAGCCTCGCTCCAGTTGCGCCTGGGTCGCCTTGTCCAGTTCGGTCCCGAGTTGGGCGAAGGCTTCGAGTTCTCGGAAGGCCGCCAAATCGAGACGGAGACCTCCAGCCACTTTCTTCATCGCAGGAATTTGGGCCTTGCCCCCTACCCGCGAGACACTGATACCGACGTCGATGGCTGGCCGCACACCGGCGAAGAAGAGCTCGGTCTGGAGGTAAATCTGTCCGTCCGTGATGGAGATTACGTTGGTGGGAATGTAAGCCGAGACTTCACCTTCCAGAGTTTCGATGATCGGTAGGGCGGTCAAGCTGCCACCGCCGAGTTTGTCATTGAGCTTGGCCGATCGTTCAAGCAGGCGGGAATGCAGGTAGAAGATGTCCCCAGGATAGGCTTCTCGACCCGGCGGCCGTCGCAACAGAAGGGAAAGTTCACGATAAGCGACCGCTTGTTTGGAGAGGTCGTCGTAGACGCATAGGGTATCCCGGTTCTCCTCGTACATGAAATACTCGGCGATCGCACAACCGGCGTAGGGCGCGATGTACTGCAAGGGGGCAGGGTCTGCAGCGGTGGCGACAACTACCACCGTGTAGTCCATGGCACCATGCTGGCGGAGGGTGTCGACCACCTGGGCCACCGTGGATTCCTTTTGACCCACAGCCACGTAGACGCAGATCACGTTCTCTTCCTTCTGGTTGATGATCGTATCGATGGCGATGGCGGTCTTTCCGGTCTTGCGGTCACCAATGATCAACTCGCGTTGCCCCCGTCCAATGGGGGTCATCGCGTCGATTGCCTTGATCCCCGTTTGCAGGGGGACGTTCACCGGCTGGCGGTCGACGACGCCCGGAGCGGGTGATTCGACGGGGCGGAACCGTGTCGCGTTAATGGGCCCCCGGCCGTCCAGGGGATCGCCCAGGGGGTTGACAACACGCCCGAGCATCTCCGGGCCCACCGGGACACTGAGCAACCGCCCGGTACACCGCACTTCCATCCCTTCGATGATGTGCTCGAAGTGGCCCAGCACGACGATACCGACAGAGGTCTCCTCGAGGTTGAACACCAACCCTCGCTCGCCGTTCTCAAACTCAACCACTTCGCCGGCCATGGCGTCGGCCAAACCAGTGGCCCGGGCAATACCATCACCGGCTTCGATGACACGGCCGACGTCGCGAGCTTCTAGCTCCGGTCGGTACTGCTCGATTTCTTTCTCAAGAATAGAGACGATCTCGTCCACTCTGAATTTCATGGCGACTTCTCTCGACGATCCTGCGTTGGAGACGTTCGAGTTGGCTGCGCAGCGAACCGTCGTAGACCCGATGGTCAACTTCCACGACCAAACCGCCCAGCAGGGCGGGGTCCACGACAAAGTGGATCCTGGGCTTCCCCCCCACCAGGGCGGCGAGTTTGGCCTCACAATCGGCGCGAAGCGGTTCGTCCGGTTCGAAGGCCAACCGCACAATCACGTCCCGGATACCGGCCCGTTCGTCCTGCAACAGGCGAAACTGGTGGACGACGGTGCGGAAGAGTGCAAGGCGGTGGCGGCGGTTTAAGACCTTGAGCAGATTGACCACGAGTGGGTGGAAGCGGGGCCCAAACACCCGATCGATCAGTTCGGCCTTCTTGTTCGGGCTCAGTGCAGCAGCCCTCAGCAACTGCTCGACTTCGGGATGCTGGGCGAAAAGTTCGTCCAGGATGAAGTCGAGCTCACGGCGTACGACCTCCACCTGGCCGGCCTTCTCGGCGGCGGAAAACAACGCTTCCGCATACACCCGCGCCAGGGGCACCATTACCGGATCGAGCACAGTGGGAAACAGTTTTTGCTGGGGGCCTTGGCCAGGTTTGGAACTGCTCATCTGCTTCACCGCTGTCGGGATCAGCCCTCCTTTCGGGAAGCCTCCGCACCCAACTCGTCAAGCACCTGGTTGGCCAGCTCACGCTGCTGTTCTGGCCCGAGCACGCGGGGGAGGAGCCGCCCCATTGCGCTGACGACGAGCTCGGCTGCCTTCTCGAACAAATCGCGCAGCGCCTCATCCTTGGCTTGTTCGATCTCTTCCCGCGCTCGCTCCTTGAGCTGTTCGGTTTCCTGGTGGGCCTTGCTGAGGATCTCCTGGTGCAACCGTTCCGCTTCCGCTTTGGCCCGATCCAGGATCTGACGCACCTCGTCCTCCGCTTTGGCCAGCCGCTCCCGGTGCTGCCGCAGCAATGCCTCTGCTTCGGCCCGGGCACGCTCGGCCTGCTCCACCGCCTGACCGATCGCGGCCTCACGCGCCTGGGCTGCATCGAGCATCGGCTTCCAGGCGATACGGGACAGCACCCAGACCAGAATCACAAAGACGACCAGCGTGTAGATGGCCAGGTCAGCCTTGAACTCCACCGGACCAGAAGCATGGCCCTCTTCCGCATGCGCCGAGACTGTGCTCCCCTGATCGCCGTGCGCCTCCGCCTCCGCACTGTACAACGGCACCACGACGCCCAGGCTGAGCAGCCCAGCGGTAACGAGCACGCCTAAGTATCGGACTCGGCCCATGATAGACGCCCGTTCCAGGACGGGGGATTGCAGAGTTCGGAAGGGGCACCCCCTCGCATTGGCGGTGCCCCCCAGAGTTCAAACACTACCCGACAACGATGCACACGATCAAAGCAAAGAAGGTGGCGCCCTCGATCAATGCCGCAGCCAGGATCATCGCTCCCCGGATGGTGTTGGCCACCTCCGGCTGCCGAGCCATCCCTTCAAACGAGGCACTGGCTAACCGTCCGATCCCATAGGCTGCCCCAATGATGATCAACCCCGCTCCAAACGAGCCAGTCAGGTTGATGAGCGCCTGCTGGCCTTCTTGAGCCAGCGCCGGCACCGCCAGAACAAGCACGCTCAGCACAGTCATTGACGCCAAACGCAGCAGTGAGGTCACGTCTACTCTCCTTTCCTGAACCCCAGGATACTGCCCCTACTACCACCGGTGGATAGACATTCTAGACGATCAGTGCGGTTCGTCTACCACCCCCTGAGATCAATGCTCTGGATACACCAGCATCCCGATGTAGATTGCCGACAGAAACGTAAAGATATACGCCTGAATAAACGCCACGAGGACTTCCAGCAGACTAACGCCCACCGCGCCCAACACGCTACCTGCCGACACCAGCGCCCACAGAACCGTGTTGGCGAGCACCTTTTCCATGACCACGAAACCGAGCAAGACGGAGAGGACCGTGTGGCCCCCCATCATGTTCGCAAACAATCGAACGGCCAGAACGCCGTGCCGGATCAGCAACCCAATCACCTCGATGACGAACATCATTCCCTGCAGGGGGAGCCGAATTGGGAGGGGGCTTTCGATGGACGGGATGAATGCCCCAAACAGTTCCACACCGTTTTCGCGGGCCGCGGCGTAGAAGCCCAGACCAAGCGTGCACAGAGCCAGCGCGGCCGTGCAGCCCAACGCACCGGTGGGAGATCCACCGAAGGGAACGAGGCCGATCAGATTGCAAAACAGGATGAACCAAAACGCGGTGGCCAAGTAAGGAACAAATCGGTCCGCAGGGTGCGGACCTTCGCTGGTATGCTCCCCGCTCCCACCCTTCTGATCCAGCTTCTGACCAGGCTCGCCATGAGCTTCGTCATCGTGATGCGGCTTTTGGATCACTTCCCGAGCGATCTCGTCCCGAATGAACAAGAGCACCGCTTCAACGAAGTTCGCCAGCGCCCCCCTGGGTACCCAGGGCTGCCCTCCTGCTGTCACGCCGCGAGCACGTCTTCCAATGGGCCAGAGCAGGATCAGCAACGCGAAAACCACGATGGCTTCCAAGGCCATGAATTTGGTGAAGTACACCCCATAGCCCTGGGGACCGTCCAGCCCCAGGAAAGGGCTGTGGGGAACATCAAACAGCTTGGGAAGCTTCAGCTCCCAGCCAAGGGAGGAGAAAAACTCCCAAACCGCCGAGTCCCGCACATGATGGAAGATGTCATGTTCGGCTGCCATCGCCTTCTTGCCCCAACGTCGCCCGGTACGCAACTCCGGTGTCCGCCGCCAGCGCCGTTAGGTACAGGCCGGCGCCGACAAGCAACAGGTCATTTCGTACGTCTCCGCTGAACCAGGTTGCCGCCGCCAGCAGACCGATAGCCGCAACCAGTAACCGCACCACCAGCCCAGCCAGGAAACCAATGACATCGCCCCTCCCCCGTCGCGCTCCGAGCATCGCGGTCGCCACCGCCCCAGCACAAAATGCCGCAGCCACCGTCAACGCGGCGACGTGGACAGCCATCACGACCGGCCGACCAATCCTAAACCCAACCCCCACGGCCACCAGCCAGCCGACTCCGGTGACCACCAGGGGCACCGCCAGTTGCACTACTGTGTTCCTAACGACGCTCGGTATCACGCGACCGACGCTCGAGACGGCGGAGGAACCGGCCAAGGCCAGTAGCGAACGCTACCATCCCCAGTAACGCGCCCACCAACGTTCCCCAGGGGGTTGTTCCAAAGCGGCCGTCCACCCAAGCACCAACCAGAGGCGGTACCGCAAGTTCAGTAGCGAGGCTAATGATCAACGTCGCAGTCTCAAGGCCCGCGACAATGGGGGGTTTGCGACCGGCCGCCACGTTCTGCCCCCAAAAAAACCAACGCCCAAAGGGCACAGGCGCCTGCTCAACCGCCTCCGTTCTGCAGGAGCCGTCAATGTACGCCCTTGTGGCTGTGCTGTCAACCACCTGTTTCGCTTCAGCCGCGCTTTTCCCCTGAGTAGCCGCGACTGATTCCGTCCTGCCAACGGAATCGAGCGAGATCGTGTGCCAAGGAAGCGGAGCAACCGGCAGCGCTTTTAGCAACCCGTACGCCGAAGCGAGCCAACCTGGAGCCGGGATGGGCTGTGCAAGATTCCCCGTGTCCACGGGCTGGCTGTTCACCCCGGTCAGCTCCGACCAGACCATCCCAGCGTGCGAAAACGCGGTTATCGTGACCTCTCGGACTTGACAGCCCCATTTCCTCTCGGCCCCGTCCCCACGCACGTTGCAGTCGGAGGCAACGTCGAGGGAAGCCGGTGGCGCCGCGAGCAGACGCGGTTGCGATCGGTCCGAGCGGCTCAACAACCCAGGGAGAGCCGCTGGTCTCCACGGGGGGCTAACCGTGCCGAGTTATGTACAAATGTACAGTTTCTGTGAAAACGGGTAAAATGAAAGGACGCGGCGTATCGAGACGCTTGGATGACCGTCGCGTTCCGACTTGGCTTGTTGACCTCCGTCGGCGGGTCTTGTTACCCTAGGAGCTAAGGCTTCGGCGCCGTGTCGGGCCACCCAAGCTGACCGGCAGAACGTTTCTCGAGACTATCGGGGCTGCACGTACCCTGTTTTGTCCGGTCGGCTGCTCGACAGCCCCGCGGGTTCGTCACGGAGGACGGGGGCTGTGTGTTCCTATCGACGAACCCGGTTGGAGTAGTGTTATGTCGACCAGACGAGAGCTGGAAGGGCGCACGCGAGTGGAGTTGCTGGATCTGGCGCGGCAGCATGGTCTGACCGGTTATAGTCGCCTCTCCAAGGAGCAACTTGTCCACGAACTTGCGAAAGCCCTTCGCCGCCAGCAACGTAAACGTCGGAAGCGCTCCCGAGCGAAGACCGAGGTGGCGTCGGCGGGCAGCCGCACTGGTACGAGCAAGCGTAGGGCGCGTGCTAGCACGAACGGCGGATCGGCCGCCGGCGGTACCATCTCGCCCCTGGCGCTGCACGACCTGGCGTACATGTCTTCGGCCGCGGGCGGGCTGACCGAGGACGAAGCCGTTCTCCAGTTGCTCGATGCCAACTGGTTCCGTGTTTGCTGGCGGATTAGCCGCTCCTCGGTGGAGAAGGCGCGGGCCGCGCTTGCCCACGACTGGTACCGCGCCGAACCGGTCATCCGGCTCATCGATCTGGCTTCCGAAGAGGCTGAGGGAACGCGCGAGGTGGTCGTCCGCGAGGAGAAAATCGACTCTCTCACCACCCACTGGTTCTTCCATGTGCCGGCGCGCGAGCGGATCTTTCGCGTCGACATCGGTTACGTCACTCCGGAAGGACGATTCATCCTGCTGCTTCGCACGAACACGGTGCGCACGCCGCGGTTGAGCACGACCTTGCAGCGGGGAGATGAGGCGAGCGCGGATCTGCGGTCCAGACCAACCACCCAGGTCGCGGAGGGGCCCGGCCAGATGGCGCCCCTTGAGCGACGGATCCTCATCGAGGCGCGGCGTCGCTCAGGAACCATGCCGCTCTGGCTCCACGTTGACGCCGAAGTGGTCATCCGCGGCGCAACTCATCCGGACGCGCGCGTCGAGATCCAGGGCGAACCCGTCGAGGTTAGCGAAGAAGGGACCTTCTTCCTCAGGTTCCCCCTCCCCGAGGGCCGGCAGGTCATCCCTGTGGGAGCGATTTCACCCGATGGCTACGAGGAACGGACCGTCGTGCTCGCCCTAGAACGGAACACGCGCGAACTCAGCCCCGCACCGTTGGAGGAGACAATCGCCTAGGCAGTGTGGCAAGCCGGCCGGGGCGACCGAGGGTGTCGTCGTACGAAGGGGTTGCGTGCCATCGATTCGGGCCTTGTCGCCCAATCACGCATGTGCTACGCTAAAGACGGTGGTGGTCGGCCCCATTCAAGACGGCTATGAACCTCTGCCTTGTGCGTGATAGACGGCTATTTTGACGAACCGACACCATCACCGCAGGGAGCCCATAAGGGTCTGGGGCGCGTACAGCCGGCCAAGGCCGGATCACGCTAACCAGACCTGCGGCACCCACCTGGAATGCGGGTTCTCAAAACGCCGTCTACACGGCAAATGGCGGAGGTTTCCTTTTTGCGCCCCCGTTCCGCTTCCCCCCGCTAACCGCGCTTTGGTGCATTTCTGCACCGCTCGTGAGCGGTGTGACGGAGGTTGATCCCACGGTGCGTGTGGACACAGGTGAGCCGGTACTGCCCCGGCGGTGCTGGTTTGTCCCGTTGCCGCCCGTGCGCCGACGATGCAACCTGTTCGCTGCGCTGGCCTGGATTCGGTTTGCACCGGACGCCGGTACCAATGGACGGTCAGCCTCAAGGACGTCCCAACGGCGTCACTTTGCGGAACGCTTACTACCGGCTTGCGATTGCGCCGGTCTACAATGCTGTGCCGGGTGGTGCTCATATCGGTTCCGACGTGTGGTGAACGATGGGTTCGTTGTTTGAACAGGTCGAGGTTGACAACCTGAAGAGCCTGGAGCCGCTAGCGACGCGGATGCGGCCCCGGAGCGTGGGGGAGTTCGTCGGCCAGGAGCATGTCCTTGGACATGGCAAGCTCTTGCGCCGCATGCTCGACGCGGACCGTCTCGCGTCGATCATCCTCTACGGCCCCCCGGGCTGCGGGAAGACCAGCCTTGCGGAGGTGATCGCTCGGCATACCCGCTCCCGTTTCGTCGCCATGAACGCGACTACGGCCAGCGTGAAGGACGTCCGGCAGGTTATTGA
>JALSID010000403.1 GCA_026981825.1 Planctomycetota bacterium | reverse complement strand
TCCGGATCGGCAGCTACCGAGACGATCTCGCGCCGACATGCTCTGTCTCTGCTCGCTCAAGCAGCAATCGGCAGCGCCACGCTCGCGCCGTTAGCCGCACGCGGAACCGATCGCGACCGCGTCTGGGAACTTGCTAAAAGAGGAGTCCGCTCGCACAGGATGGCGATTTTTACCCTCCGACTGGAGCGCCCCAATGGTCAGCCCCTCGGCCCCACCCGAGTCCGCATCCGGCTCACTCACCATGCCTTCCCCTTTGGCATGATTTTCCGCCCCCGGCACTACAACGACGACTGGTATCGCGAACAGTTTCTCAAGCTGTTTAACTTCGTGGAGCTGCTCGAGTTCAACTGGGGCCAGTACGAACCCGACGAGGGCAAGCCGCTTGTTGACGAACGGCAACGCTTCATGCGCGAGTGGTGTCTGCCACACGGCATCGACCGGTTCTACGGACACATGCTTGTTTGGAGCACCCAGTACGGCAGGTACCCGAAAACGAATCTCCCCCTCTGGTTGTTCAAATACCCGATCGAAAAGCAGTGGCAGCTTCTTCACGACCGGATCCGACGGGAACTCACCGACTACGCCGAGTTCAACATGATCTGGGATGTGGTCAATGAGCCGGTCCATGTCCGGCCCTGGGGCAAGTGGAAGGAACGCGCCTATCAGGCCGCACCGATGGCTCACGTGGTGCCTTACGTGCTCAAATCCCTGCAGGTAGCACGGCAGGCCAATCCGAACGCCGGCTTGCTCATCAACGAGTATGGCGTGCTCACCGAAGGCCGTTGGCGGCAACGAGCCGACCAGCTTCTCACCGCCCTGCGAAACGCCAGGGCGCCTCTGGACATGTTCGGGATCCAGGCGCACGAGCCCTACAAGGGGCGCTACTGGCACCGTCCCGAAGACGTATGGGACACGTTCGAGCATTTCGGCGAGGCATACGGGTTGCCGATACTGGTCACCGAACACTGGTACGTCTCGACGCCTGGCGAAGCGATCCGCGGCAGCTACCGTCACGGGAGCTGGAGCCCCGAACGACAGGCGGACGCCGTGGAAGAGTTCTACCGCCTCGCCTTCGGGTCCCGGCACGTGGGTGGCATCGTCTACTTCGCCCTCTGCGACGACGACGCCGTTCGTCCGGACAGCGGCCTGTTTGACAGACACCGACGACCGAAGCCGGCCTGGGATCGGCTGACCCAACTGATCCGTTCCGAATGGATGACCCAAGCAGAGGCTGTTTGCGACGACCGTGGCACGGTGCGGTTTCGCGGGTTCCTCGGACGGTATCGCCTCGAAGTAGGCGAAGGCAGGAATCGCCACTCTGTAGAGGTCGCGCTGAACGGCGAGTCCGCAGAGCCGGTCCGGGTGGTGATCGGTTAGGATCGCATATGCCATGCGGCACCCACGGGGGCTTGTCCGAAAAATCGGCGTCCCGCTGGTGCGATCCGTCTCGTCCCACAGGGACCGCCCTGCCACCCGAAGCTGCCGAACGAAGTGCCGCGGGGGCAAATGGCCCTTTAGCGCTTCCAGACCCGCTTCTAGCCTGAGGAGGTTCCTCAGTGTGCGAACACGACACCGTTCATAGACTCGTCGCTATGCCCCCGTTGTCTGCGCCCATGTCGCGCCGCCGCCTGCTGTCGATTCTGGCCGCAGCCGCGACCGGAAGCCTGGCCGCCCGGGCTCTGCCTGCGCACGCAATGGAACGCGACCAGGTTTGGGAACTCGCCAGGCGAGGCGCTCGATCGCACCGCATGGGCAATTTCACGGTGCGACTCCACCGCTCCGACGGCTCCCCCGTACGAAACACGCCCGTCCGCGCCCGACTCAAACAGCACGAGTTTTCTTTCGGCATGATCTTCCGCCCCCGTCACTACAACGACGACTGGTACCGCGAACAGTTCCTCAAACTGTTCAACTTCGTGGAACTGCTCGAATTCAACTGGGGCCAGTACGAACCGGACGAGGGCAAGCCCCTCGTTGACGAGCGGCACCGGTTCCTGCGCGAGTGGTGTTTGCCGCACGGCATCGACCGGTTCTACGGACACATGCTCGTTTGGACCACCCAATACGGGGAATACCCGAAAACGAACCTTCCCCTCTGGCTGTTCAAGTACCCCCCTGACAGGCAGTGGCAGCTCTTGCTACACCGCATCCGCCGCGAAGTCACCGACTACTCCGAGTTCAACATGATCTGGGACGTGGTGAATGAGCCCATCCACCTTCGCCCGTGGGGCAAGTGGGAGGAACCGATCCGCCAGGCAGCACCGATCCCGCAAATTCTGCCCTACGTCCTGGAGTCGCTTCGGGCAGCGAGACAAGCAAACCCCAAGGCTACGTTGCTTATCAACGAGTACCGCATCTTGGCGAAAAACCGGTGGCGGGATCGCTTAAGTCAGCTCCTGGCCGCCTTACAGAAAGCCCGGGCTCCGCTGGACATGCTCGGCATCCAGGCTCATCCCTACAAGGCCCGGCATTGGCATCCACCGGAAACCATCTGGGGGGCTTTCGAGCATTTCGGAGGACACTTTCGCATCCCCATCTTGATCACGGAGCACTGCTACACCTCAAGCCCAGACGTGCCAATAGGCGGCACCTACCGCCGCGGCAACTGGAGTGCGGACCGACAGGCGGATGCCGTTGAGGAGTTCTACCGCCTTGCGTTCGGCTCCCCGCACGTTGCCGGTCTGGTCTACTTCGCGATGGCGGACGATGACGCCTGGAGGCCCGGCATCGGCCTGTTCGACGTCCGGCGCCGCCCGAAGCCCGTCTGGGATCGTTTAAACCAGCTCATCAAACACGAATGGACAACCGAGCTGACGACCGCTTCGAACGTGGACGGCTTGGTGCAGTTTCGTGGGTACTACGGAACTTACCGCCTGGATGTGGGTGAAGGGAAGGAGCGCAAGACCGTCGCGGTGAAGCTTAACCGCGGCGTGCCACAGCCCGTGCCCCTGGTCATTGCGTAACCGTGTCAGCGGCTGGCCAGACCGCGCCCCCCGAGCCACCACATTAGCCTCACGCGCCGCGTTCGGAGGCGCGGGCGAATCGCTGGAATTTGCCCGCCATTGCGGCAAGCGGAGAGGGCGGGATTCGAACCCGCGGTGCCCCGGTGGGGGCACACAGCATTTCCAGTGCTGCACCTTCGGCCGCTCGGTCACCTCTCCGTCCGCGTTCTATTCTTATGTACCTGCATCGGACCGGCAAGAGCCCTTTGCCGTGCCGGGCCGCCTTCCCGACGGCTCCTTACCAGCCATACTAGCGCAACCAGTTGCATGGAAGCTGGTTAATCTTTCAGAACCGTCATTCGGTGATGATGTCGCGGACTGTTGCTCCGGAGGGGATCATGGGGAGCACATGCTCTTGGTAAGGCACGAGGACGTCCACGAGATACGGTCCAGGGTGGCTGAGCATCTCTTCCAGAGCGGGCCGCAACTGGTCACGGCGTACGATCTGTCGTGCAGGGATTCCGAAGCCGTTGGCGATCCGTACGAAGTCCGGATAGGGCTCCTCGATCTGCGCACCTCCTTTGCCCACGGCTTCCGGCCGATCGATCGGCCCCAGGTACGTGTGTGCCCGCCGACCTTCGAAGAAGCGATCCTCCCACTGCACGACCATCCCAAGGTGTTGGTTGTTCAGGATGATCACCTTGACCGGCAGCTTTTCGCAGAACGCGGTAGCAAGTTCCTGGACGTTCATTAAGAACGAGCCGTCCCCGTCAACATCGATCACGAGGTGATCGGGCTTGGCCACCTGGGCACCGATGGCCGCCGGGAGGCCAAACCCCATGGCTCCCAGGCCAGAGGAACTGAGCCAGGTACGGGGCTTCATGAACTTGTAGTGCTGCGCAACCCACATCTGGTGTTGTCCGACGCCAACGGAAATGATCGTCTTCTCGCCTTTGGTCAGCTCCCAGAGCTCCCGCACCACGGCCTGGGGCATGATGCAGTCCTGACGATCCTCGAATTTCAACGGCTCCGCTTCCCGCCACTGGTCGATCTGTCGGAGCCAGTCGGTGTAGTCGCCCGGCTGGACGATCTTGTTCAGCTCCTGCAGGACGAACTTGACGTCGCTGACAACGCCAATGTGGGCGGGCTTGTTCTTGTGGATCTCGCTCGGGTCGATGTCCACATGCACAATAACGGCATGTTTTGCGAACTCGCTGAGCTTGCCCGTTACGCGATCGTCGAACCGGACGCCGAAGGCGAGGATCAGGTCAGCCTCGTTGATCGCATAGTTGGCGTAGACGGAACCGTGCATGCCCAGCAGGCCGAGGCACAGATAGTGGGTTCCCGGAACTGCCCCCAGCCCCATGAGCGTCAGTGCGACCGGTATTCTCGTCTTCTCCACGAACTCGAGCAGATCGGGCGAAGCCCCAGAACTGATGATGCCGCCGCCCGCGTAGATGATCGGTCGTCGAGCTCGACGGATTGCTTCGGCGATCCGTCGGATGTCCCGAGAAGACGCCTCCCGATACGGGTTATAGCCGGGCAGGTTCATGGGTGGATCCCAGTCGGGGACGACCGCGGTAAGCTGCACATCCTTCGGCACGTCGATGAGCACCGGGCCCGGGCGCCCGGTTGTCGCGACGTAGAACGCCTCCTTGACCACTCTGGTCAGGTCTTCGGCTCGTGTAACCAGGTAGTGATGCTTGGTGATCGCCCGACAGACCTCGACGGTTGGTGTCTCCTGGAACGCGTCGGTCCCGATCACGCTGGTGGGCACCTGGCCGGTGATCGCGATAAGCGGCACCGAATCCATCTTGGCGTCGGCAATGCCGGTGACGAGGTTCGTTGCACCGGGACCGCTGGTCGAGACGACTACTCCTGGCTTGCCGGTGGCGCGGGCATAGCCTTCGGCTGCGAACGCCCCGCCCTGCTCGTGGCGGGGAAGTACGGTGCGGATGCGGTCACTGTGTCGTACCAGCGCCTGGTGAATCGGCATGCTCGCCCCGCCGGGGTAGGCGAAAACGGTATCGACACCGTGCCGGATCAAGGCCCGCACCAGAACTTCAGCCCCGGTCATGGGGCTGCCTGTTGCACTGTCCGTCGACTTCTCGGTGAGACTCATCGCTCGGCCGATCGTTCCCGGTCGCTGTGCACACGAGACGCCTACTTCGCCACACTTCTAGTCTAGCGCCACCATCAAACCATAGGCAACGAAAGGCCATCCGAAAGTAGCCGCGATCGCCTGCATGCTACGAAGGCCCCCGACGCCGGAACTTCCTGTGGAACCGACGCGCTGGCCAGCAGAAGCGGCGTAAGATTCGTATGACTTGAGCGACATTGTGCTAAGGATGGCCCCGCCGAGTCGGCTACCTTGCCCAGGGGGGTGTCCGCTTGCCCGCCATGCCGGCGCGCACGCAGACGGAGCTCAGCGGTCGGTGTGTGGAGTACCGGCAATTCCGCGGTTGCGCGGCAAACGCTGCGCATTGTCGCTTGGCACGCAGAGGTGTGATTGGGAGTTCATCAGTGCTTGAACGGATCCGAACATGGCCAAGCTGGCTTCTGCTGTGGGGCGTAACCCTGATCTTCGGCTCTGGCTATCTGTCCCACGCCTTGGCCCAACCGCCGTCGCCTGCGGAGTTCTCCCTTGAGCCGATCGCTACGGAGGCTCCTGCAGGCGGTGAGGTCGCATTCTGCATCCGGGTCCGCCTCCAACCGGGATGGCATATCTACTCCACCACAATGCCCGTCGATGCCGTCGGCCCGCGGCCTACAACTATCGAGGTGACGGCTCCACAGGGGGCCACGATCGAATCCGTCGAACCCGACCGTGCTCCTGTCGTCAAGTTCGAACCCGCTTTCGGGCTGCAGACGGAGTATTTCGAGGAAGAGGTCGCGTGGACCGTAAAAGTTCGCCTCCCGACCACCATCCCGTTGGACTCAACCGAAATCAAA
Organism: Planctomycetota bacterium; assembly: GCA_026981825.1. Taxonomy (GTDB): domain Bacteria; phylum Planctomycetota; class Planctomycetia; order JALXBF01; family JALXBF01; genus JALSID01. Next base: position 2,897 of record JALSID010000403.1, on the reverse strand, counting down.
GGGCACGTCCGATACCAGCTTTGCACCGAGGAGCAATGCTTGCCCCCTTCGCGGTACGAATTCAGCGTTCCGGTTACCGTGCGGACGACGGGGGCGGTCGGTTCGACCGAAGCGGCAGCGGCCGCGACGGAAAAGGCTGGCGGGGGTACATCAAGCGGCCCCGCACGGCCCCCTGGCGGGCTTTCCGGAAGGATCACCAACCTGGGCGCTGCGCTGGGCTTCGGCTTCCTGGCCGGCCTCATCCTGAACGTCATGCCGTGCGTGCTGCCGGTCTTGAGCCTCAAGGTCTACGGGTTCGTGCAGCAACAAGGTGTTTCGCCCAGACGGAGGAAATTGCTGGCGGTCAGCTTTGCCGCCGGCATCATCGTGGTCTTCCTGGCACTGGCAGTCGTAGCAATGGCACTCAGCCTCGGTTGGGGGCAGCAGTTCCAGAGCAAGACGTTTGTCGCCGCCATGGTGGGCCTCCTGGTCGCCTTCGCGCTGGCCATGTTCGATGTGTATACGATCCAGCTACCCGGAAGCGTGTCGCGTCTGGAAAGCGAACTCGCCCACGAGGAGACCTACAGTGCGAGCTTCGCCAAAGGGATGCTCGCCACGGTTCTGGCCACGCCCTGCAGCGGCCCCTTCCTGGGCGGCGTGCTCACGTTCGCGGTGCAGCAACCCCCGTACATTGTCCTGGCGGTCTTCGCCAGCATTGGACTCGGCATGGCGTCTCCGTACCTGGTTCTGGCCTGGTTCCCGGGTTGGTTGCGTTTCCTGCCGAAACCCGGCGAATGGATGAACACGATGAAGCAGGCGATGGCTTTCCTGCTTTTCGGTGCCGCAGTCTGGCTGCTCTGGGTGCACCGGCGAAACGGCGAGTTCGTTGTCTGGACGGTGGCATTCGCGCTTTGTGTGGCGTTCGCCTGCTGGCTGTACGGCAAGCTCGCTCATCCCATGGCCGCGCCGCTTCGCAGACGGCTCGCACCGGTTGCCGCTCTGGCCACGATTGTCCTCGGCTGGCTTACGTGCCTGCACGCTACCGGAGCTCTGGAAGCGCGGCGAGCAACCTCCGCTCTGGCCAGCACAGCAGAGAACGGCGTCGAGAGTCCTTCCCCTCTCGGGCCTCTGGACCGAGCGCGCATCGAGGACTCGATCCAAAAGGGGATCTGGCTGGAGTACAGCAGGAGCCTACTCGATCAGCTTCTCCGTGAAGGTTACAGCGTGATCGTGGACTGGACGGCGGACTGGTGACTGACCTGCAAGACGCTGGAACGGTCCGTTCTGGCATCGAAAGTGGTGGACGAGGCCCTCCGGGCAAAGCGGATCGTGCGGCTCCGTGCCGACATGACCGACGAGAACCCCGAGGCTGCCGCGCTGTTGGAAGAGCTGGGGAACGTGGCAAAATCGATCCCGTTCGTGGCCGTCTACTCCTGGACAGATCCGGACAAGCCTTTCACTCTGGCCGACGTTTTCACGCGGGAAACCCTGCTCAAGGTGCTGGAGCAAGTCGCGCCCTCAAAACCGGCCCCTCCAACGGTAGCGCAGGCTCAAGGGGGCGTTTTGCCCGCTCCAGGAACGAACGGCGCCGCCTCTGAACCGAGCGACTCCCAGGATGAGACTGCCCAAGCACCGGAAGCGAGCGGCGGGGAACACGAAGCGAACGCGGACGACGTGTGGCGGCCATTTTCGGTGGAGAAGGTGAAGGCGTTGCGGTCTCGTGGCATCCCCCTTGTGGTGGACTGGACCGCGGATTGGTGAACGGAGTGCAAAGAGCTGGAACGGTCCGTTCTGGCGCACCCTGAAGTTACAGAAGCGATCAAACGGTACGGCTACGTAGCCCTTCGAGCAGATGTCACGGACGCTCCTGCGGATGCTTCGGCGTACAAGTTTATGGCAGAACTGGGTAATGAGAGCCTGAGCCTACCGTGCCTCGCCGTCATCCCCCCGCGTGGTACCCCGGTTCTGTTCGACGGTCAGGTCACCCGCGAGAAGCTTGTGGAGACGCTGCGGCGGCTGTCGGCGAACTGACCGGTACGCCCCGACAAAGGCAAAGCAGTCATCGGTGAGCTTGCAAGGCTCGGGAGAGATTGAGTGTGCCCGTGGTCAGCCGACGCCAGTTTCTGAGCGCCTTGGGGCTGCTTTTTGCACGTCCGGGTCGGTGCAGGGGCAGCCAGACGGCCTGGCCGCGTCCCGTCACCCTGAACGTGGTAGCCGATGGTTACCACGGCATCTGGTATGCCAACCAGCCGGTCCCTGGTAGCTACCGCTACAAATACAGCGGGGGCATGGCCACCTATACGGCGAAGCACCGCCCGTTCGCCGTATTTGCTCCCGAGGTCAGGCGGACCTTCTTCTGCTACGGAGCTGCACCGCGCAACAACCCTCGCCGACTTCTTCATGCGGTGGGATGTTTCGATCACGACAGTCGTACTTTGTTCCTTCCCACCCTCGTGGTCGACAAGCAAACCAACGACGCTCACGACAATCCCGTCATCTCCCTCGACGCTGATGGCCATATCTGGCTGTTTTCGACCAGCCACGGTCAGGCGCGGCCGTCTTTCATCCACCGCAGCACGAAGCCGTTTCGCACGGATGAATTCGAACCGGTCGCGGCAACCATCGAGACCTCCGATGGCAAAATCGTCCCGTTCGACAACTTCTCGTATGGCCAGATCTGGTACGTGAACGGAGCAGGGTTTGCCTTTTTCTTCACCTGGTACGGCGCCCCGGCTGCCAGAACTTTAATGTTCGCCTGCAGCGAAGATGGCGTGCGTTGGAGGAACCTATGCCGTCTGGCAACAATAGAAGAGGGGCACTATCAGGTGTCGGGGGTGTGGATTCCCCCCGCAGGTTCCTCCGCTCCTCCTATCCTTGGCACGTGCTTCAACTACCATCCCCACCGTTTGGGGCTCAAT
>JALSID010000402.1 GCA_026981825.1 Planctomycetota bacterium | reverse complement strand
CCCCAATATCCGCTAACACCACCCCAACCGGACCCCACGGACTCGAATGGCCGCCCTCATCGCCACCAAAACCAACCGCCCCCCACACGCCGGGCCTACCAACCGACAGCCCGCCGCAACCGGCCACGGCCGCGAACCAACCGCGCTCGACACCAAACGACCGCACAACCCAGTGGGCTCCGGCGCGAATACGCGGCCCCCCCACTCCCACTCCCCAGGAACCATACGCCCCAACCGACACACGAGAGATGCCCCCCTGAGCCCCACCGACTCGCTCATGGGATCCGCGGATTCCGCCCCTCACGGCCCACCCGATGCGCAAGACGCTCCAAACCACGCCGTACCGCGTTAATCGCCCGTTCGGACGGCGCCTCGGGGTTGTAACCAAAGTCACTCCCCGTTAACTCCAGAACATTCACGAACGCCAGGCGGCGCAAGGCCAGATCCATCTCCGGCGCCAACATGGCCACCAAAAACTCCCGAACCCCCTCTTCGCGCACACTCTCCCGCGGCACGCCGGCCAAAAGGAGCATCGCCGCCTCGGTCAACTGCCGAGCCACCCCTTCCTCTCCCTCCGTCGCAAACGACGCCTTCAACGCGTCGTACACGACCATCGCCTCCTCGGCCCCAAGCCCCAGATACCAGCGAATCGCCCGCACAGCCGTCTGCCAGAGCAGCTCGTTCCCCGCAGTGCGCAAGATCTCAATCGGAACACTCACCCGCCCCAGCGCCACGAGCGTCTCCAAGGCAAGCTCCTTCAACGCCGGCCGCGTGTCCTTGCTGTGCACCAGCTCCAATAACCGCACAATGAGCCGCCGCTCGCCGCGCAGCGTCTTCAAGAACGCCTCCACCTCCCGCTGGCGTACCGGATCCCGCCCCGTACCCGTAACCCAGTCCGGAAGCTGCAGCCGGTCGCGCAACTGCCACTTCTGCGTCCCCAAAGCCAACAGGAGATCCTTCGACTCGTCCAGCCGTATCGTCTGTACGCTCTCATACCGAACCCGTAACCCCGTTGCCCCTCCCTGACCGGCTTGCCCCTCTTTTGCGGCTCCAGGTGCCGCCGGCTCCGCTTCTCCCTCCTTCGTTCCCTCTGCCTCCTTCTCGCCCTCACCTGCCCCCATCGGCTGGGGGGCAAGCACCTCCACCTCCACCGTGCCCCGTACTGCGATGATCTGCACCTCATACTCCGTAAGCCCCTTCCTGTACACGGGTTCGGCCTGAATCGCCACTACCGTATCCGTGCTGGTGAAGCGAAGATCCAACGCATGCCCCGTCGCACACACGACCCGTAACTTGCCCGGAGTCCGCACCGGCTTCATGACCACCCGCCCAAAGTGCACGTACAGCACCGGCCCATTCATCTCATTCGCCAGGTCCGGACTCAACCCCACCCCCGTGCGATCCACCAGCGTAACCGACCAGTTACCGAAGTCCAGCCGGCTCCGCACCCCCACCAGGTTCGCTACACCTTGCAAGGGCTGCACCCGAGCCGGAAGCTGGGGAACCACCCAGTTCCGACTTTCCGGATCGAGCAACGCCACCGGGCCGGTCGAAGCCGCAAGCACACCGAATACCTGCTCAGCCGCCTCGGATGCAGGTCGCTCAGAAACCCCACGGCTCGTCCGTTCCTCCGCCTCCGCAGCCGGCACCGCCGGCTCCGACACCCCTCCGGTTCCCCCCGTCTTTGTCGCCGTGGAAGCTTCCCGTCCGGATTCGCCCCCCTCAGGCTCGGCCGCCGGTTCCGTTCGCTCAGCCCCCTTCGGGGCCTCCTCTGCTTCCTTCGGAATCGAAGCCGCCGGCTTACCCCCCTCAGTAGCAGCCTCCTCCGCGCCCGACGCCACATCCTTCTGCTCGACTCGCTCCGCTTCCTGATCCCCCTGCGCCTCGCCCAGACCAGTCCCCTCGGCCCGAGGTCCCTTTTCCTCCACCGCGGTCCGAGACGCCGTGGCCGCTGGCTGAGCACTCATCCACTCACCCCACTTCCAGATCGCCACGGCTAACCCGAGCAACACGATGCCCACCACCACAAATCGAGCCAGCGGTAAATGAGGTACCTCGTCGCCAGGCCCGGGAAAACCTCCAACCGACGGGCCCTCCGGCACCTCCACCGGTGCCACCCCAATCCGCTCCGACACCAGCCCATACAGCCGCTGCTTCAGACCAGTGTCCAAATGAGCCGGCTGCCCCAGAAGAGTCAGAATCTGATGGCACGCCGCTACCTCGGCCAACTCCTCATCCGATTTCAAACAGGCTGCCTCAAACCGACGCAGCTCCTCCGCATCCAGTACGTTGTCCAGATACTCAGCAACCAGATTGGCATCGACCCGCCGACTCTGAGGACTCGGAGCTGCAAGCCTCCGGCTCCGTACAACCTTGCGGATCCGTTCCATCAGATCCTGGGCAAACTCACTCTCCTTCACCTTGCGGCCCAGATCACGAGCCTCCGACGGCTCCAGAGTGTCGTCCATATAAGCCAGTAGCGTCCGCAATGTCAAACGCATGCCCAGTCTGCTCCCAAGTCACCCACGTGCCACGAAGCTCCTCACCTTATTAGTGGCACCCCGACACCCGCTTTCGTACACGCCCTACACCAACCAACACCCACGCACGCCCTCCGTACCGCCACGAACGCACCCGCCTCCCCAATCCGCCGTTCAACACGGTCCGAAGAGCCGCATCCTCGGCCCCGAACCGAACGCCTGCCAACCAGACCACCAGTCTCTCGCCCGGCAAGCAGCCCACCCTCCCGTCGCGCCGACAACCAACGGCGCCACCGGAGCCACCACGACCAGCCACTCCAAAACCCCCCACCAACCCCTCGCACTCCAGCAAGACCCACCTCAGCTCCGAACAATACCGAAGTACCCCGGCATCCCAAGCCGGTAAGTGGCTTCGCCTCCGGGCGAACCAGGAACCGCTGCAGTAACCGAGCGTACCGGCAACGCAGCCACGCGGCCGCGGCAGCACCAAACAAACCGGACCGCTACCAACATGAACGCCCTACTTGCCCTGACCACATATTGCGTCCTGATCGTTCTCGCATCCCTCCTGGGAGGCTGGGTTCCCCTGCTGCGACGAATCACCCACGACCGCTTGCAGGTCTACCTGAGCTTCAGCGCAGGCGTGATGCTGGGCGCGGCGATGCTGCATATGCTGCCCGAATCGTTCGAACTCGCCGGCGCCCCCGCCGGCGGATGGGCTCTCGTCGGAGCCACTGTTCTCCTGATCAGCGAGCGAATCTTCGGCTTCCACCAGCACGAACTGACCCTCACCATCCCCGAACTCGCGGCTCCGCATAACCCCGCTGAACGGATGTCGCCCGCAGCCGCACTTGCCGGCCTGCAAAACGGTACGATCCGGAGACACGGCTTCATGAGCGGCACGGTAGCAGCAGGCCTCACCCTCCACGCCCTCACGGCCGGCCTCGCTCTTGCCAGTACCACCACGACCACCGGTCCCAGCGGACTGAGCGCTTCCAGCTTCTCCGTCTTCCTGGCCATCCTCGTCCACAAGCCCGCCGACGCCATGACGATCGCCACTCTGCTCCTCTGCTCCGGTTACCACAGGAGAACCGTGCACCTGGTAAACGCCCTGTACGCCCTTGCGGTGCCCGTCGGCGTCGGCTTCTTCTACGCGGTCCGCGCGCTCGTGTCCGATGTCGGACTGGCCGCTACTGGAACGGTGACCGGGGCAATGATCGCTGTTACCGCGGGCTTCTTGATCGTTATCGCGCTCGCCGACGTGCTGCCCGAGCTCCAGTTCCACCGGCACCACCGCACCCGCCTCGCCGGGGCGTTCCTGGGCGGCATCGCCATCATGAGCGTTTCAGCCGCAATGGAAGCCATCAGCCACGCTCACTGAGAAGGAGGCCGCACGCGATCCGGCCGCACGGGAACGGACCAAGGATCGTCCGGCACACGTACCCTGTACAGGAAGAACTTCTCCCCGCTCGCGATGAGCTCGAAAATCTCCGGATGCCAAGCCGCCCACGTCCGTTCGATCGGGAAGCCCCCCAAACCGCACGGGTAGACCCCGCCTCGCCGATTTAAGTCGGTAACGAACAAAAGGTCTACCCCCAACGCCTTCAGGTTCTGCAGCCAGACATGAAACTGAGGCCGCCGATGCCCCCACGTAGGGCGCGATGTCGTCGCCAGCGGATGACCGGCCGCAACAGCGCGGCGATGGAAGTCATGCATCAAATCGTCCGCATCCCCCTCAACGTTCACGTACACCACCCGGTTCCGCAGCCCGATGCCGTACAGGTAGTAGCGCAAGTTCGTGCCCGCGTACGCCACGGTTGCCCCCTCACGGGGGCTGGCGTCCTCCAGAGCTAGCCACCCGGCCGTGTGTTCCCAGACTGGGTAAAAGCGGAGGGCGCGCGGCGCCCTGGCCACGTACAGAACCGGAGAGGCGGACGCGGCAAGAGCGAACGCGGCCGCACCGGCCATCGGCACAACCCACCACCGCCGCCACCCCGTCCAGCGCAGTACGGCGGTTACAACCGCCGCGGCCAACACCACCACAGCTTCCGGGCCACGCACCGGAACGAGCTCTGCCGGAAAGCTCACCAACGGCGGAAACGGCTCGAACCCGGCCAGCTCCGCACGGCCCAGAATCCCCCAAAGATCCGGCTGAGGAAATAAAGGCTGGATCAGCACCGCTATCCCCGCCGGCCACGCAAGCCACCTCCAGCGGGTTAACAACCGCGCCAGCCCGATGGCCATCAGCGCCAGCGTGCCCAGGAGAAACCGCTCCTGGGTCTGGTACGGGTTCACCACCCAGTAGAGGAACCAGTGCAACCAGACGATCGCCACCAGCCCAGCCAAGCCCGGGCGGCGATCGAAGAAAGCGATCAGCGCCGCCGCAGCGTAGAGTGGAACCAGCCCCGGCGTGCACACGCGGACCACAATCGACGCCAAACGCTGCCAGTCGGTCACGGGAATCGCGTACGGACTCGTGTTGCGCAACGTGTACGTCGTGTACCAGCCCTGAAAGATCACCCAGTCGCCGCTCTGAACGTGCGCCGGATAGAACGGGTTTCCGGTGAGCAGAGCGTTTCGTCCGTACCAGTACGCACAGCCGGCGGCGAGAAGGGGGATGAGGAGCACGAACCGCAGCACGGGCAGCCTCGCTTTGGGTGCGCCCCGAAGGACAAACCAGGCTAGACCCAATGCAGCCAGCGGCGCCACGAACAGAACCGCGACCAGCTTCGTCCCTGCACCGGCCCCAAGGAACAGCATCGCGGCCGCCATACCCGACCACCGCTGCCAGCGCCGCCAAAGCAACAGACAGGCCGCGGCCGTGACCATGCAGGAGGCGAGCACGAGATCCGAAAGCGGCACGGACGAGAAGAACAGCACGTGAGGGGCCACGGCCCAGGCACAGGCAGCCAAAACGGACGCCGTGCCATCGGCCCGAGCCAGCCGTGCTGCAGCGTGAACCGCCAGAGCCCCGGCAACAAGAAACGGCCACTGGCCCGCCTTGGCGAGCAATTCTGAACCGGCGATCTGGATCAGCCACGCATACCAACAGGACGCGTTCGCGGGAAAATACGTGGCCGCCGATTCGCCAAAGGGCGTGGGCACAAGGGTCACACGCCCCTGCCGAGCCCACTCGATCGCAAACGGCAAATGGTAGATCGGGGCGTCGCTCGCTACATAGACCGGATAGCAAAGCGCCCGAACCAGATAGCTGACCGCGTACGCGCCCACAAAGCTGGCCAGCAGGAAACCGCCCCACGTCATCGCCCCTACCCCGCGAGGCTTACGCCACCGGATCCGCCGCAACCACCGCCGCCCTACCAGTAAGGCGAGGCAGATCCCCCAGGCGATGACCCCGAACGATACCGGCGAAACGGCCACCCCAAGCACCGTGTAGACGTGCCAGATGAGGACGACAAAGAGAAAGGAAAAGAGAATCCCGCAGGCCAACACCAGCGACAGCAGCGGGACCCCGACCACCGCTTCGGCCACCACCCAGGCCGAAACGAAGATCGGCACCACCATCAGCAACGAGCACGCCACGCTTTCCCACATGCAGGTGCTCCTGGCGTTTCCCCAGGCGACGCGTCTCCGGGAAGAACCTGCACTCCCCTCACCTGCCGCACCTATCTGCCCTTGCCGTGCCCGGTAGCAACAACCCGGGCTGCTTGAGACCCGATGACCGGCTGGACCTGGGCACAAGCGGGTACAGGCCGCCTCGTCTGCCGAGCCCCTACCAGACCCGCGCCCTGCCCGTCGTCCCTGCGGCCCTCCAGCTCAGGGCCGTCCCAACCGTTTCGTGGCCGCGACGAACGAAACCAAGGCCACCTACCCCCTTCAGGGACGGCACGTAAGCCACGGTAGTGACAAGGCCCACCGTCCGACCTTCGTCATCCAGCAGCTCCACCGGTGCCTCCGGGAGCGGCTCGCCTCCCTCAAACAGGATGCGGACGAGGTATCGGTTAACGTGCCCGTACGTGTGGATGCGAGCCACGGTCTCCTGGCCAAGGTAGCACCCCTTGGTGAAACTGATCGCGCGATCATCGCGACGGAACTCCTGAGGAAAGTGCTCGTCGGTCACTTCGATCCCGGACTCGGGCCACATCTGCTCGATCCGGACCGCCTCCAGCAGAAGCTTGGAAACCGCTCGGAGCCCCTGCAAAGCGGCTGGCAACGTGCAATCCCTGGGCAGCACAAGATGCCAGGCGTTCTCCACGCCCGGAAAACCACCACGGTAGACCAGCACCGTCCCGTCACTCCAGCAACCCCTGGGGAGCCCAGCCTCCGTGTAGCCCAACTCGCGGAGCGCCTGCTCGAGGACCGCTTCGGCCCGCGCACCGAACAGCACCAGCTGTCGAACTTCGGCGGTCACATTCCGCCACTGAATCTGGTCCACGATGATGTATTTCTCGAAGTGAGCCAGGATCTGCTCGGCGGGTGTCGCCCCCAGGTCGAAGTAAACGCGGTCCCTCCCCACCACCGAGACGACACCGAAAGCCTTTGTTCTCCCCTGATCGGTCGTGACAAACCCCTCCACAACGTCTCCCACGGCGCGGTTCTTGAAGTCGGCGGTGGTGAAGTTGTGCAGGTACCGCAGCGTATCCGGCCCCTCGGCCTGGAGCAGGAGTCGACCGGAAACGTCACCCATGCCCCCTTGCTCCAGCACCAGGGCATATTCTTCGTCAATCGCGGCCGGGCTGAAGCTCGACTCGGTCAACTCACTCCTCCACGTCCACCGTCAGCAGGTTCGCCTCGTGAAGCACAATGCACGATTCACTACGCCCCAGGACGCGCTCGACATGTTTTTCGTCGTCGATCGGAAACATGAACAGTTCCTCGACCACGTCATCGTCCAGGCCGCTGGCAAGATGTACCCGAGCGTGTCGGCAGGCGCCGGCGATGAGGAAAGCCGTGACCGCGTCCGCGGGCGTGGTACCGCGCAGATACGTGAGCACGTCGCTCGGACTGTCCATGCTACGTGCGCGCGTCAGGGTCGGCCCGAGTTCACCGGCCACGTCGGAGAGGACAATGATATCGCCGTGCCGGCGAACCACGCGGCTGGCCACGTGCAGCGCCCGCGCCAGGTCGGCCACCGTCTGGCGTCCCCGTTTCGTTACGGAGACCAGCACGGCATCGGCCCGACGGGGCACTTGCACACGGCAGCAAGCGTCGAGCAGCTGCGTGGCCTGTTTCTGCACGGAATCGACTTGCCCGGCCAAAACCCCGACCACTTCTCCCCCCCGCCCCTGGACCACCTGCACGGCGATCTGCAGCCCGAGTAGCCAGGCCACCTGGTCGACGTACTTGCGTGCCGAGTCGGTGTGGTGGCCCAGCCGCTGCCCCGTAAAGCTGTGTACCATCCGCTCATACGAGTCCGCCGTGGACAAGGCGGGGAACAACCCGCTTGCCGTGCCGCGGACACCAAGAATCGGATCGTAGCGGACCGCGCCCACAACAATCACCACATCGGCATCAACCAGGGTCCGATTCAGGTAGATCCGTTCCCCCTCCTCGGTGCTTGCCAGATAGCACAGACGGGCCGGGTCGGTGGGGTCGTGGTACTCGACCCGAACCGGGAAGGCGGGGCCCTGCTCAGCCGCCGGTTTCGCCCGCGACGGTGCCAAGATCACCACATCGTCGGGCCGAGCACCGCGACGGATCGCCATCTCCACGAGCGGTATCAGCAGCGGTCGAAACGCCTGCGGCGAACCGTCCACCGCAAAAACGACCCTGTCACCCGGGTAGACGGCATGCTCCAGAGGGGGAAAATCGAGCGGTTCCGCGATGGCGGCGCGCACCGCACCTGCAACGTCCTGCACCGTTGGGTGTGGTGCAGGACCGCGTTCCGCGATGAGCTGACCGGGGCGCATCCGAACCCGCCACTGACGCTCACCGCTGTTGACTTCCACCTCCTGTGCGCTGGCCAAGCTGCTTTCACCTGTTGCGTGGTCCATCCGAGCTGAACCTCGGCAGATGTATCCCGCTCCTTCGTTCTCCTCAGCGACCTGCTCATCGAATTCTAGCGATCGCCCCGACACGGCCTGCAGACGGTACCCACGAGGTCATGAGCCGCGTGGTCGAGGCGGTGGGCCGAGGTGCGGGTAGAACGGACATCTCGCCCTGGCAAGGGCGCCGGCCGGCACAGCGTCCTACGGGACCGGCGGTGTCGCGGTGGCCACGGTTAGGCCGCAGCCGCCACCGCCTCCTTGAACGCGTCGGTGCGGACGATCTGTTCGCGCAGCAGCCGCCGCAACCTCGCCCCCAGCCAGATCGACGCATGCCCCTCTCGGTGCAGCGTGTACGGGGAGTTCCAGGAACGAGCGAGGCGGAGAGCCAGGTGAGGATCGAGGAAGCGATCATAGACGCTGATGTGGAAGTGCACCCGTTGTGCCGAGCGCGGTGGTGGCCATGCTGCGGGATTGACCGGGCGGGCGATGTGCTGGAGCAGCTCCCGGTCGGAGATCCGCGTGTGCCGCCGCCCCATTCGCGACAGGGTACTCTTCGACCGGTACCACCGGACCACATCGCCCATGGGGGTGACGGGAAAGACGGCGGCGAGATCGTCGTGCAACAGCGCCAGCATCGTGCTCAGCCATGCCCCAAAGCTTTGCCCGATGAGGATGACCCTCCGCCCCCGTGCCTGCAAAGCTCGAATCACGGCCGTGGCATCGCGAGCCGCGTAGCAAAAGGCAGCTAGAAGCTGACGGGGAGGTCCGCCGGCGATCAACTGGCTCGGACAGAAACCCGGCGGAGTCCGGCGGTGGTTGTACGGCTCGTCCATCATCCAGGCATCCAGGCCACATGCAGCCAACACCTGGCCCATGCGATCGAACCAGAAAAAGTTGAACTGAGCCAGTCCAGGCAACATGAGAACCGCCAGGGGCAGCTCACGGCCTGGATGCCACCAACGGCGCGCAAGCCCACGATTCACCCGATCGAACCCGGCACGAAGCTGGCCGGTGAACTCGTAATCCTGGTACAGCACCCCGGCCACGTGGGCGCGCCTCGGCTCGCCGATCGGCCGCAGGTCCGCCGGCTGCGGTTGTCCGTAGAACTCCTCCAGGGACTGCGGTGGGGGCCACGGCACTTGAGACAGCAATACCGGGTCCGAGCTCAGCTTGCCGCGCGGCCAGAGACAGCGGTTTCCGACGAGAAAAGCGATCAGCTCATCGATCAATATGGCAACCGGTCGCCACACCCTGCACCCGCCTCGGATCCGGGCCACGGACCAGGAAGAAGCCGGACCCGACGGGGGTAGGCCGGGTCCGGCCAGAAGGGGGCTGGGGTTGAACGGACACGTTAACCCCGTGATTCCATGGTACCTAACACCAGGACCGATGCTACCAGCCCTGTGATCTCGTGTCAAGGGCCGGCGCCAGGCACCGCCGCATCTACTCGCGTCGCGTGTGCGTTGCGTCAGCCGGCGGGCCGCACCGGGGTAGCATCAGGAAGCAGCAGCTTCCCTGGCGGCCGCGATGGCTGCGTCGTAGTTCGGATGCTCGGTGATCTCCGACACGTACTCCACATGCTTGATCGTATCGTCCTTGCCCACCACAAAGACCGCGCGGGCCAGCAACCTGCGCAGGGGGCCTTCCTTAATCAGGCAGCCGTATGCCTGTCCGAACGAAGCATCTCGATGGTCGCTCGCCGTTACGACCCGGTCGACACCGGCTGCGCCGCACCAGCGTGCCTGAGCGAACGGCAAGTCCATGCTGATGACGATGATCTGCACGCCGTCGAGCTTTGCCGCCTCCTCGTTGAACCGGCGGGTCTCCTGGTCGCAGACGGGGGTATCCAAAGACGGAACCGCCACCAGGATCCGCACCTGTCCGGCCGTATCGGCCAGGGTAAGGTCAGAAAGATCGTTCTTCTGCACGACAAAGTCGGGCGCCTTTTGCCCGACCTGGACCTCTGTACCTTCCAGCGCCACCGGTGTTCCTTTGAAAGCCACGGTCGCCATGAGCGTTTCCTCCCTTCCTCGCGTCCTCTGCTCTCGCGCCATCGGGAACAGTCTTTATAGGCACGCGCCGCACGGTCGGAAAGCCCTGCTTACAGCCCCCCTATTCTGCCCGAGTCCGGACGCGATACGAGCCGGCCGGACCGGAACCGAGCCATCCGATCACCTGACAGGCCTCAGCCCGCTAGGAGGCCCTGCTATAGTGGAGCAACGCGGCCGAAACACCCGAGGCCGGAACCATGCGGAACTTGGGCTCCGGAGGCACCGTGAATCGTTCGATCGGACCTTTGATCAAGTCCAGGATCCAGTGCCGTGCTGCCAGGGCCGACCGTACCAGGGCCGCCATCCCGTACACCTGATAGACCATCTTCTCGTAGTAGCACTTGTCCCAGGGTCTTAGCAGCGTGCGCAACAAGTTCAGCGGGTTGTAGAAGGTCGCATAGGCAGCGAACAGGTGGAGCTGCATCCGCCACGGCTTCGGATGCTCGGTAGCGATGCAGTGATTGCCGTCGTAGCGAAAATCCTCCACCGGCTTGCCCGCCACCGTCTTCATCACGATCCCCCGCTGGAACGTCTCTTCGTAGCTTCGGCTGCCCACGCTGGGCGTAAGGATCGTGACCTGGACACTCGCGCTACCCACCTTGCGCAGGTAGTTGACCTGGTTGATCAGTCCGTACAAGGACCCGCGGGTGTAGAGCGGCTGCCCATCGTGATGCATCATCATCGACATGGGGGCGATCCCCAGGCTGTTCATCAACCGGAATAGTTCCACCGTCTTCTCCGGACTCTGCCCTTTCTTCACCAGCTCGGCGGTCATATCCTCGATTCCGAACCAGATCGCCCGCAGGCCGGCCTCTCGACCAAGGGGGAGCAGATCGCGGTTCTTGTACACGTCGTACTCGGTCGCCTCAGTACCGAACCAGATCGCGTCGCGGAACCGCTTGTGCCCGATGCGTCCCCGCGCCATCGCATCAAACAGCTCCTCGACCGCCATACGATTGTTGAAGAAGTTGTCGTCGGTGCCGAAGAAGGTGGTCAGCCCCGTCCTTTCGGCGATGACCCGCATTTCGTCCACCAGCCGCTCCGGACTCTTGTAGCGGAACGTGTACTGGTTATAGGCCGGGATCGGACAGTAGGGGCAGTGGAACTTGCAGCCGTGGGTGGTGACCAGCGAGACGAACTTGCCGAACCGCCGCACGCGATCGAGCGGGATGGGTCGCCGCTCCAGGCCCGCGCGGTGGTGGGGACGTTCCAGGAGCCCGAGCCCGATGATCGGATGGGGATGTTCGTCGAGGTTTTGCACCAGTCTTTGGATGCCCGTGTTGATCAGGTACTCTGGGGGCTGACGGTCGTCCGGGGGGTAGACCAGGCCCGGGATATCCTCAAGCAACCCCATGTCGCGAACGCGACGGAATGCCTGGAGCATCGTCTCACCCCTGGCCCGGTGCTCGAGGATACGTTCGAGGAGCTGGAGCAGGACGAACTCTTCGCCGGTTACGACACAATCGGCGCCCACCGTGCCATCAGGTCCTAGCCCAAACAGGTCCCAGGGCTCATAGATCGCCTTCGCCCCTCCTGCAAGGATCAGAGGGCGGTGCTCCCCCATCCGCCAGGCGTCCTCGATCAGGCGGTACGCCTCGGCACTGTGGATCTGCATCGACGAGACCAGTAGCATCTGCGGCGGTTCGCCGTCCAACCGCGCATGCGAGGGGCGGAACTTCGGATTCCACTCGCCCAGAACGATCCTGATCTTCGTAAACCCGGCTGCCCAGAGCGCCGACGCCACCGCGCGCGGCCCCGCGGGGATGAGCATCCGGTCGGTGAACAGGAAAGGACCGAGGCGGGTCCTCCAATCGAACGCATACGCCACCACAACCGGGATGTCAGACGGATCGTAGAGCGTGCGAATTCGTCGTTCCAGCTCCCGATATTCTCCCGGCCGCGTGTAGACGTCTGTTGGAGACCTTCGCGGCAACTCCATCGCGACTCCTCCCGTGTGCAGGTGGTCGACTTGCAAAAGACGCGGTAGGTTTGCGGTAGGAACCTGCCCTGTTCACGATCTGGTGCACAGTCAATTCCCTACGTTGTCGCCGTGTCCCACACTCCACGGCTCCAACGCAACTACACCACGAGGGTATACGTTACGAAGTGAGTATACCAAATGCCGGTATCTGCTGCCACACGCAGCCACCGCACGGCTCCTCCAGCAGCGGACAGGCGCCGCCCGCTGCGGGGACCGTCAACCGACGGCAAGCGAACCGGCCGGGTAGGGACGGACCATTGCGTGCCAGCGCAGTTGCCTGGCCGACCGCGACCGCCGCCGTTGACAGTGGTCGGCGCTAGTGGCATAATCCGGCCGCCAGACGGCAGGAGCTTCAATCCACCGCATGTCGCGCAGGAGAGGATCAAGCCGGCCGGGCGCCGAGCCGGAGGCCGGGGCGCTCGGTCGCCGCTCGAAGAACGCGCGATCGTGGTTCGAGAGTGCCTGATGTTTCGCCTAATCCAGCACATAGTGCTTGCCGGCGCCTGGCTTGGTCTCGCCGTGCCCTGCTGGGCCCAAGCCGTTGCAGCGCTTGGCAGCCTTGCCCGTCAGGACGAACTTGAGCTGCGCTGCCGCCTTGCCCACACGTGGCAAGAGGATGGAGCTGAGGTGGTGCTGCTGGAGGGGGACGTTATCGTGCTCCACGGCAGGCAGCGCTACCTGGCGGAAGGGGGCGTTGTCTGGATCTACGCCGGTGCAACAGAAGGGACGGCGGCAACCGTGCAGGTTTACCTGGAGCGTGGTGTCCGGTTCGATGAGTCAGGCCGCCGCCACGCCTTCACCGACCTCTTCCGGCAATTCTCGGTTCCGGGCCCGATCCGGCTGCGCAGCGGCCTCCGCATCCCCGACCCGGCCAACTCCGCCCTTTTCCGCCGCGCCCTCGAACGTCAACAGCAGCATGGCAAGCCCGGCCTCGGGGGGCACAACGGAGGGGTTCGACAGGTTGTCTTCGAACCGATGATCGCGGACGACCCCCGCGAGCGTCGACTCCGCGCCTACCCCCGGTACGGGCGACCGTTCGAGGTCCAGTCCCGCCAGATCGGCCCGGATCGTACGGCCGTGGTCGTTTCTGGTGGAATCCAGCTCGTCCTGGACAACATTCCCGGGGTTGGAGCGGTGGACATCGCGGCCGATCGCATGGTGATCTGGACCCTGTCCGCCGAAGCACACAAGGTCACCCAGGGGGGAGAGCAAGGCCAGGACGTACCGCTGGAGCTTTATCTGGAGGGCAACGTGGTGGTTCGGCAGGGGCCGCGGCGAATCGAAGCGGACGTGATGTACTACGACGTGCGGCAAAGCGTGGCCCTGATTCGTAATGTCGAACTGCGCGCCCCCCTCCCTCACGCACCGAACGTCCCCCTCATCGTGCGGGCGGCCGAACTCCGCCAGCTCGCAGCTCACGAGTTCCAGGGTGATCTGGTCCAGATCACCACCAGCCGGTTCGGGCGGCCGGGCTATCGCGCCGAAGTTGGCCGGGCACGTCTGGTAGAGGAGACGTTGGGAGACGAAGTGGTCCGAAGACGTCTTTCGGGCGCGGAGAACTTCCTTTACTTCCGCGATATTCCTATTTTCTACTGGCCCTACATCGAGTCACCGGTTGAAGACATCCAGTCGCCGCTGAAGCGGATTCGTGTCCGTCGCGATCGTACGTTCGGTACCCAATTGCTCACCGCCTGGAACGCCTTCGAAGTGCTCGGCTGGGAGCCTCCGCCGGGCGAGTGGCGCTGGCTGCTGCACGCCGATTACCTCTCGAAACGCGGCCCCGCGCTTGGCACCAGCGGCAGCTACGAAAGCAGTGGCCTGTTCGGTCTGCCGGGCAAATACTCGGGCCAGTTCAACGCCTGGGGCATCCAAGACCAGGGAAAGGACCGAATCGCGCGGCGGCGCAAGAACATCGAGCCGGAGAAGAACACACGTGGCCGCATCCTGTGGCGACACCGGCACGAACTCCCCAACAACATGACCCTCATCGCCGAAGCAGCCTACCTCAGCGACCGCAACTTCCTCGAGCAGTACTACGAACGAGACTGGGAGGAAGACAAGGACTACGAAACGCTGCTCTACCTCAAACAGACCCGCACCAATTGGGCTTGGTCGGTGATCGCCCGGCATCGGATCATGGACTTCCTCACCACCACCGAGTACCTGCCCCGCGCGGACCTCTACATGTACGGGCAACCGCTCCTGCCCTGGCTCACCTACTGGGGGCACTCCTCGGTCGGCTACCTCGATCTCCGCCCCGGTGACTTCGTGCCAGACCCGGCCGGTATTGCCCGTGACGGCGGTCGCATCGATACCCTCCACGAACTCAGCGCCCCCTTCTCCCTCGGCCCGGTCCGAATCGTACCGTTCCTCCTCGGTCGGGCCACCGGATGGTCGGAGGTAAATACGGGCAGCGATGAGTTCCGACTGTACGGCGCTGCCGGGATTCGCTCCAGCGTCCCCCTCTGGCGGGTTTATCCGGAAGTGGAAAGCAGCCTGCTCAACCTCCACGGGCTCGCCCACAAGATGCTCTTTACCGTGGACTACTACATCGCCAACTCGGATGTCCCGTTCACCCGGCTGCCCCTCTACGATGAACTGGACGAAGACGTGGAGCAGGTGAACCGGCAACGGTTCATCCAGCGTGAGTTCGCCGGGACTCTTCCCCCTCAACTCAACCCCCAGATCTACGCCATCCGGCTCGGCCTCGAGACCTCCGCCGAAACCCTCGACGACCTGCACGCGATCCGATTCGGCTGGAGAAACCGCCTGCAAACCAAGCGCGGCCTTCCAGGGGCGCGACACATCGTGGACTGGTCCACGTACGACGTCAATCTGACCCTCTTCCCCAACAGAGACCGGGACAACTTCGGGGAACTGGTCGGCCTGATCGAATATCGCTCGGCCATTCATCTCGGTGAGCGGACCAGCCTCATCTCAGACGGTTGGTTCGAAACGTTCGACGGAGGGCCGCGTTTCTGGACGGTCGGTTTCTACCTCGATCGCCCTCCGCGAGGCAGCCTGCTGCTCGCGTACAGCAGCATGGAACCGATCGACTCCGAGGCGATCCACTTCGCGTACAGCTACTGGATGAGCCCGAAGTGGGTTTCGTCGTTCATTACGCGGTTCGACTTCGAGGAAGACAAGAACCTGGGCCAGTCTCTTGTACTGACCAGGATCGGCGCCGATTTTCTGTTCCGCTTGGAACTGGATGTGGACCCCCTGCGTGACGATTTCGGCGTCTCCGTAGCGGTTTTCCCCCGCATCGATCCGGAACTCTTTGGGGGCCGAACTGCAGGCCCACGTCTGCCCCTCTCCGAAGCCCCGGTCGAGTAGCACCGGCAACTCCGTGCCACCAGGAAACCCACCGAGGCACAGAGAGCAGGGAGTTTCCTTCTTCTCTCTTCGTGCTCGGTGCATCTCCGTGGTGAGCAAACCGCCTGCGCTTTACCGGAGTCGCCGAAACGTGAGGCCGAGAGTCCAGGCAACGCCTTGCGTGGGCCCTGACGCAGCTCCCTCGGGACCCGCGGCGTGTGCTCGCTGTCCGCCGGTCTCTTCTCCGATCTGAGCGGGAACTGCGGGCGGCTTGACCGGGTCTATAGGGTGATGTAGATTGAGATCGTCCCATCGTCGGGCCCTTTGTGGTGGGCCTGGACGGCGCGAGCACGAATTGGCTTAGCGTTGCATTCAGGTTTCCCGTGGCGTTGACTGCGGTTACTTCGCCACAGTTGGGTGTGAGCACCGCGGTCGGGGGTACCCGGGAAGCTTTTTTAAAAGTCGCCGATGGGTTGTCTGTATCGGCGCCCTCGATGTGAAAGGGCGAGTCGGAGGTAGCGAGGTTCTTACGAATAGTCAGGCACGGGAGGTCAGCGACGGCAAAGGCAGCCGGATGAGTGCTCTGGGCTTTCTCGCCGGAAAGTCGGTAGAGTTGCTCATCAGCAAGAGCGGCGATCCTGGCTGAGCGGGCTTTTGCGATGTGTCTCTTGGGTACCGCGGTCAGGTGCACGTCGTCGCTGGCTGGGTGGAGCGCAGGAGTTGAGGGGAAATTCCCATGCGGCTTAACGTTTTCTCCAAGCTGGGGCTCCGGACTCACGAGGGGGCTCCGGCCAGGCCGATCACTCCGCTGCAGCAGCTCCGCAGGTCGGTGTTGGCCTGCCTGTTGTGGGAGCGGACTTTCTATGAGGACGGTGAAGAGATCGCCGCTCGAATTGTGCGCACTGTGCTCAACCTGGCGGAGGAGGAGCTGGATGAGGTAGCCAGGCTCGCGGTACAGGCGCGCACGGAGTACAAGCTGAGGCACGTGCCGCTTCTGCTGCTGTCTGCGCTGGCACGGCGGGGGTACAAGGTGCGGCGTCTGGTTCCGCAGGTGGTAAGGCGGGCGGATGAGCTGGCCGAACTGGTGGTCATCCATTGCAAGGTCAACGGCGTCGAGCCGTTTGCAGCCAAGAAGGTGCTCGGTGCCCAGCTCAAGCGGGGGCTTGCGGACGCCTTCCACAATTTCGACGCGTATGAGCTGGCCAAGTACAACCGGAAGGCCCCGGTGCGGCTCAGGGATGTACTGTTCCTCACCCATCCGCGGCCGCGGAACGAGGAGCAGGCGCGGGTCTGGAAGCAACTGGCGGATGACGAGTTGCCCCCTCCGGACACGTGGGAGGTTGCTCTGTCCACCGGGGCGGACAAGCGCGAGACGTTCGAGCGGCTGCTCCGCGAGGGCCGCCTCGGGTACCTTGCGCTGTTGCGGAACCTGCGCAACATGGAAGAGGCGGGTGTGGACCGTGAACTGGTCCGCCAGGCGATTCTCGCGCGCAAGGGGGCCGAGAAGGTGCTACCGTTCCGCTTCGTGGCAGCGGCCCGTGCGGCGCCGGTGTTCGCCGGTGAGCTCAACGAGGCCATGCTGGCCAGCCTGAGCGATTTGCCGCGGTTCGACGGCCAGACCCTGCTCTTGGTGGACGTGTCCGCATCGATGAGCGTGCTTCTGTCCCGCCGCTCGCAGCTCAGCCGCCTGGATGCTGCGGCCGCGCTCGCTGCCCTGTTCCCGGGCCAGAAGCGGGTGTTCACCTTCTCGAACGCGGTGGTGGAGGTGCCGAGCTGGCGAGGACTGCCCGGCATCGATGCCATTATCGCCAGCCAGCCGCACGGGGGTACGTACCTCGGAAAGGCCGTGCGCCACCTGAACCGCATCCCTCACGATCGGCTGATCGTGATCACGGATGAGCAGGCGCACGACGAGGTGCCCGACCCGGTGGCCGAGCGGGCCTACCTGATCAACGTGGCACCGTACCGCAATGGGGTAGGATACGGACGCTGGGTCCACATCGATGGGTTCAGCGAAAACGTGCTCCGGTTCATCCACGAGTACGAGAAGCTCGTGCTGGAGCTGTCGCAATAGGTCGTGGGCAGAGATTTCCGCGGGGCCACGCCGATGTGCGTGGCCCCGTTCTTCTCAAGGCAGCGGATGACGATCGGCTCACGACCGAGAGCAACAGGGCAGCCAGAGGGGACCATACAGCCTGGAGCACAGTCTACCCCCCCGCGCGAGGGCAACACATGCCCTCATCGACGACCGAATGCCTCTTGCACGCCGACCGCACGCTGGCGAACTTCGAACCCGCGCTGGGCCAGCGTGCCCACCGGATCCCAACGCAGGCGCACTCTGTCGGTCGGCGTTCTTTTCACCGCCGCCTGCTGCTGTTCCCGGGGATGCTCGAACGGAATCCCCTACGCGGTTGATCCGGACCGCGACCGGGGGCACATCAGTCAGCGTTCACACGGGGAGCACGGGAACCTGTTCGCGGGGAACACTCCGGCCCCCGCACCCCGCAGATGTTGCGTCCCCTGGGGAGCCCCCCTTGTTCCGCAGTCACCGCAGCCCTGGTCAACGCAAGGGAATCCCCGCATCGGGTGGAGGCTTAGGAGGAGGCACTCTCCACACCTCCAGGCACGCTCCGATCCGGTCGACGCACCGGCCTGCCGCTCGTATGCGAGCGGCTAGCGTGGGAAAGTCGGGCTCCGCACGCGCACTGATGACATACCAGCCCCCTAGAGTCAGAGGCACTGGCTCATCGGCTGAGGAGGGCAGGCCAAAACGGGTCAACGAAATCCCGCCTTTGCAAAGGGCATAGATTGGCTCGGGCCTGCCTTCCCTTTCGTACCAGTCGTGGAGGTACCAGTAGTCCATTCCGGGATCGAGGCTGTCGCCTCCCAGAGGAGGCCATTTCGGCGCCAGCAACCGCGAGGCGGTGTTGAAGAAGCTCTCGGGATGGGGCCATGCGTTGCCAAGTTCGGCCGCGTTCAACACCAAGCAGCAGCCTACCCATAGGTTCGCCCAGCGACCGCCTGAAGCCGCCACTACAGCCACGGCGACGTAGAACAACGGGAGAACTGGCAGCGCATACCGCAAATGGCCGTTGGCCCCCAGCGTCACCACGAGCGCAACCGCCAGCGGCAGGGCCGCGCAACCGGCCGTCACGACCGCCAGACGGGGGCCAGCCCGAAGCCGCCATACCAAGATCACCGCCAGACCACCCAGCAACAAGGTTCCCGTGGGCTCCTTCACGGCCAGCGCCACCGGGTGCCAGTACCAGCGTCCCCCTGTCAGGTACTTGCCAAACAGGTACGCGCCGCGATGGTGCTCGAACTCGCTGATCTGGCGGTCGATCCCCAGCACGTATGCCTCCGGTAACGGAACCGGCAACCAGTGAAACCAGCCACCGTGGAAGCGGTTCCGTGCTCCGGAATGTGAGTCCCCCGCCAGCAGTGTCGAAAGGAACCGGTATTCTCCCAAAGGCCGACCGCTACCCTGGAACTCGTAGAAGCTGTTGATCAGTAACACGGTTGCCGCGCTCAGGGCAACCGCTCCGAAGACGAGCCGCTTGCGTTGATGTCGGCCACCGTGTGCGACCGCGAGCAGCGCGGTACCGATGAGCCAACCGAGCAGGATGAGTGGGCCGCTGAACTTGGTCAGGCAGGCAAGTGTGATCCCAAGGCCGGCGCGCACCAGGTCCGGCCATTCGCCGCACAACAGCCATCGCCAATAGGCATAACTCGCCGCCACGGCCAGAAAGGCGGTCGCGGCGTCTGGGAGGACGGTAGGGGTCCAGGTCAGAAACGTAGGCGAGAGCAGGAGGAGACCCGACGCGACGAATCCTGCGCCCCGCCGCCTCCTTCCCCCAGAGATAACAGCACCGCAGCCCCAGCAGCGCGAACGGCAGCAAGGCAACGCGCGCCCAGAAGAGTGGCACGCGCCAGTCAGGGTTTTGGTCCAGTAGCTCGCGGTTCCCAATCCACTCCGAACGTACGATCCAGCCAGGCGGCAGGGGTTGATCAAGTTGGGGCAGTTCCATCCCGGCCGCTGCAGCGGCCCCGGACGCAATAGCCCGGCCCAAGGGCGGGTTGACGGCGTAAATGTCGTAGCGTCGGAGCTGCCAGAAGCAGAGCCCCCCGAAAAGGTGTGGTAGCTCGCCCGCGTGGGGTGAGTGATGCCATGCGAGGAAGGAGAGCGATCCCAGCCAAGCGAGAGCAATCAGAGCAATCGCCGCAGCTTTCACGCGCCGCCAAGGACGGGGCACATTCACTAACGGTGGTACGACAGCCGCGTAGTCTTTCTCAAGAGGACTACCTGCAAGCATTTGATGCCCCCTCCTCCGGCCTGTCACCGAGCAGTCGGAGAGCGTGGAGATACCCATTGGCGGTGAGGTCGGAGCTTGGCAGGAACCGAGAAAGCTGCCGCTGCACTGCCGCTCGCTGATCAGGGGACAGTACGATCCTGGCGCGAGGCTGAACGGCCAGTGGCCGGTCGCGCAGCTTTATCTCGGACCATTCTGGCGGCTGGGACTGAGCGCTCGCGCCGCTACACCCTGATGGAAAGAGGCTGGCTAAAAGCACTGCAGCTGCCGTAAGGCGTCGCCGAAGAACGCGACGCCCAAGCAGAACCAGGACCAGTGTCGCGCCGAAGCCAACGAGTGCATGTCCGACGAAGAGGCGAACCAGGTTCTCCGGCAGAGCGGCGACCGCGTAGCCCGTCCACCGGGCGCGAAGTTGACCCTCGGCCACGAGGAAAGTGCTAAGCGAGGTCGGATCCATCAACCGGTGGAGACCGTCCCCGCTAAGACCCAGCCACACGACGTAGTGGTCCAATTCCGCGTCGGGCACGTCCACCAGCAGGATCACGGGCGGAACCAGCCGCCTCAACTTGGGCAACGTGAGCCGCGTTGCGCTAGCCGGGCAGCCGTGTCGTTGTGCTACTCTAGCCAAGTCCAGAAGGGTGGTTCCCCGGTCACCAATCGGCAGCCTTTGGGCCAACTCAGGGTAACTAACTCGGTAGCCGTGTCCACCTAGGAAAGCATAGAGCGCCACCGCACCGCAGGCACGCCGATCGCGCCAGTGGGGAGTTGTCTGCTCGGTGAGGGCGCGCGACGACGCGCCTATGGACCCCGAAAAGAGGCAGGCCACTGTTACGAGGCCCAACATGGCACCTTACCCAGCGCAAATTCATCCGGTCTACTTCGGCCGACTGAGGCGCCTGCGGTGGCGAACAAGCAGTAACGCGAGCATGATCAGCGCTGCTACCACCCCTAGAAAAACGCCTCGCCACCGTGGTCCTATTCCACGCCCCTGGTCGGCACCGAAGATGGCGCGCATCCGCGCTACCGCTGCCTCCCTCAGTCTCTCGCGCTCTTCCTCATCGCGAACCCACGGATATTCGACGTCTAGGGGCAAGCCCGTCCGGGGATCCTTTAGCCATCGAGCATCCTTCACCAAACACTTCTCGTCAGGAACCTGGCCGAAGAACAGCTCCTTGAGCTCCTCAGCACTCGGTGCCCGCGCGTCGGCCAGCTCCACCTGGTATTCCACCACGGCATCCTCCGCCAACCCGTACCAGCGACCTTCGTACCGCCGTCGCACCCGATACGGCAGCCACAATGCCTCCGTGACCCGCCTATACTCTGAAAATTCGTCCACGCCCATGGAATGATCACCCGTCGGGCAACGCCATTCCCAGCGTACCGGCTGATAACCATACCGCTCCGCCAACCACAGCCGATGTCCCCCGGGGCCTAGGACTTCTACCAAACGCTCGCCGTTACTGCCCTCCACGCCCACCACGGTCCCTCTCTGCACTAACTCCGGTAACGCCATTACAAATTGCTTGGCCACACGCTTGATGCCGTACCGGTCCCAGTACACTTCATGGTGTACCTCACCGTGCGTTCTATCTAGCGATACCGCTCCTCCAAACCAAGGATCCGCGTCCGGAGAAAGCAAAACTAGGTTTCCTTCAGAGATCGCGATACACATTCCCAACGCGGACAGGTAGTGATCATCGAGAACCACCATCGAGGTTGGAATGCTCTTGCTGAGATAGTCGGCTGACGGTTTCTTCGCAGCCGTTCGCAATTCCTCCAGGCGCTTTTCCGAAGCCGCTACAATTTGATCCAAGTCAGACAAAGCGTCGATGGTCAAATTCGACCAGCCAACCGGCGACTGCTTCTCCGGAAGTGGCGCCCCGCATCCGCGCCAGCCATATTCCACCCCGAGCAATTGCCAACGAGTATGGTCTAAACGGAGTAGCGCAAATACCCGTACTGAGAACCCACCTGCTTGTCTTGGCTGTAAAAGGTTCGGCGGCGTTTCAAGGGATGCGTCGGGGCTGGTCCTCTCGCTATTGCCCCAGGATGTCGAGGGCACAAAAACTTCAACCGACGCCATGTCGGTGCCATGCCCCGAAGACCTCCACATCAAATCCCGCCGAAGTACGTTGCGGAAAAATGTGTCGTTGCGACACACCTGGCGCCAACGCAGCACAAACCCGTCGCGCACGCTATCATAGCCCTCCCGGAGACAGCGCGCGATCTCCTCCACCGACGGCGGATCCGGCTCACCGGCACGCATCCCTTGACCGAATAACGCGAGCAGCACTCCCACCCAGGAGCCGGTCCGTACGAGCAGACCTCTGCGAAACCGACACGCTTGATCTCGCACCCACATTCTCCTACCCAAGGGCGAACGAGAACCACGTGCCCCAGGCCCCACACCTAGGGTGTGCTACAGGGCACCGCAATCTGGTAGTAGCCACACTCAGCCGTTGAACATTGCTGGTTCTGCAGCTCTTTTGCGTACACGTCCCCTTCCCAGGGCCAAGTTCGCGGCCGATACAGACGACCTTCGGGCCTAACGCAGGCGCCCTCCAGACATCCCTCGGCATACCGGACGTACCACTTGCAAGCCGCGCCTCTTACGGCGGTGGCTTCCTCAGCCGACAGGCCCACGACCAACCCTGGCCTTGACACCCACACACCGAGCAGCAGGCTCCACACACCGACCGCCGCCCAGAGGAACCAAGCACCACGGGAAGACCGACGACCCAGCATCGCTTCACCTCCCTAACTTATTCGAAGGACACGTTTGATTCTTCTTCTTCTTCTTCTTCTTCTTGTCAAGTGCCTGAAGCCCATCTGTGCGGCAACTGTGCGTTCGCGTGCTGAAACCTCCATAGCGGCCTGCTCCACCCCTTCTGGCGTGATCGGCACACCAAGGGCCGAGCTCAGCGGTCTGCTTCGTGCCTCGACAAATAAGCCAGCCGCTCCGTCCGTACCCAAACACCTCTATCCTGGCACGCAGGCGGGCGGATAGGGTGCTACCGTTCCGGTTGCTCGCAGGGGCTCATAATGCGCCTGAGTTCGCCCACGAGCTGAACGAGGCCATGCTGGCCAGCCTGAGCGATCTGCCGCGGTTCGACGGCCAGACCCTGCTCTTGGTGGACGTGTCCCTATCGATGAGCGTGCCTCTGTCCCGCCGCTCGCAGCTCAGCCGCCTGGATGCTGCGGCCGCGCTCGCTGCCCTGTTCCCGGGCCAGAAGCGGGTGTTCACCTTCTCGAACGCGGTGGTTGAGGTGCCGAGCTGGCGAGGACTGCCCGGCATCGATGCCATTATCGCCAGCCAGCCGCACGGGGGGACGTACCTCGGAAAGGCCGTGCGCCACCTGAACCGCATCCCTCACGATCGGCTGATCGTGATCACGGATGAGCAGGCGCACGACGAGGTGCCCGACCCGCTCGCGGAGCACGCCTACCTGATCAACGTAGCCCCCTATCGAAATGGAGCAGGATACGGACGCTGGGTCCACATCGATGGGTTCAGCGAAAACGCGCTCCGGTTCATCCATGAGTACGAGCGGCTGATGTAGGCTCGGACACGATAGAGCAGCTATCCGCCTCTGTGCAGGGCAAAAGTTTTGCTACGGGATGCCCCCCCCCGTTGTTTTTCTTCTGCCCGTCTAGTCCCACGGCAGCCAGGCGGACCGAACGGGGAACCTACGTGATGTTCCCCTTGGAGGGTTTGCTGGCTAGCTTCGTTGCTGCGTGGCCCCCCACGCACGTGGGAACGGTGAGTAGCTTGCCGTGTTCCCTCTTGCACGGGTGCGCGGCATGCCGGCGCTCGCCACGCCATCGCCCAAATTTCTCCCCCATGAGGGGCGCTTCGACAACGAGTGTACCGAACTGCGTTCCCTTGCTGGTGGGTGCGTCGATCCGGCCGCCGACTCTCGTCTGGCGAACCGGAGACGAATCTCGCGCTGGCAGAAGTCCGTGTTGCCCGTCGAGGTGCGCGTTGCGCCCACGCGTCACAAAAGGGTGCGTTCTCGGGCCTAATGAATGAGCTATGCTGCAGTAGAGGATGCTGCCCGCCGGTGAGGGAAAACTAGCAGAAGATCTACATTCCGGAGGGAGTACTATGAGATTCGGTACCTCATCGGTGGGCAAGTGTCTTATGTTCCATCTCACGCTAATCCTGGTTGCCTTCGTTACGGCCGGCGTCGCAACTTACATTGGCGTTAGCAAGCTGACCACTCAGGTGGCTAGAGTCGACATCGCGGGACGGCAGCGAATGCTGGCCCAACGCTTCGCTAAAGAAGCGCTCCACGACGCCCTCGCAGTCGACCAGGTGGGCGGCGCAGAACCAAACCGGTCTTGGAGCAAGACGCGCGAGCTGTTCGAAACCAGCCAAGCCGCTTTGATCGAAGGAGGCCAGGTCTACCGCGACCTCGCCATGCGAGAAACGGCCAATTTGGCTCCAGAGGGGAATGTCCAGGTGCGCGCACTACTGGAGCGCGCTTTCGAGGCCTGGAACCGCATGGTTCAGGCGGCCGAGACACTGGTTGCCTCAAGCCGAACGGCACCGCCCGACCAGAAGGCGTTGGAGGAGCTTTGGGGGGCCACACGCGACTGCGTGGCGGCCCAGAATGCCGCGGTTGCCCAAATGAGTGCCGCATCTCAACGGACAGCACACATCCTGTATGGGCTGCAATTCGTCCTGATTCTTGCCGGCCTCATTCTGTTGGGCACGGTATCCTGGCGGCTGCGACAACGGCTTTGCATCCCCTTGGCCGAGGCGACGAAGCTTGCCGAGCAGGCGGCCCAGGGGAATCTCACCGAGCGGTGCCAGGTAAGGAGCACTGATGAAGTTGGGCGCTTGACCGACGCGCTAAACCGCATGTGTGCCGAGCTCAGCCGTGTCGTTGGTCGAGTTCGCAGTGGGGCGGCAAAACTGGCCCAGGCGGCTGGCACTCTTGCACACACAGCGGATGAACTGGCCGAAGAAGCGAGCAGCACGTCCTCTGGTGCAAACCTTGTTACTTCGGCAACGGAGCAGATTCGAGCGACGGTGGTCGATCTCACCAGCTCAGCCGAGGGTCTCAGTGACAGTGTACGCGCTATCGCCTCCGCGGTGGAGGAAATGACGGCAACACTGTCACAGACAGCGGACCACGCCAACCAGAGTCGGTCCGTTGCGGAGCAAACAGCGGCCTCTGTGCAAAACAGCGAGCGGAGTATTGCGGAGCTGCGGAACGCCGCGGAGGAGATCGGACAAATCGTGGGAACAATCAAAGAAATTGCCGACCAAACCAACCTTCTAGCGCTGAACGCCTCTATCGAAGCTGCCCGCGCGGGAGAATCTGGTCGCGGTTTCACCGTGGTGGCCAACGAGGTCAAAGACCTGGCCAAACAGACAGCAGAAGCAACGGTCGATATCAGCGAGCGAATTCAGACCATGCAACAACGGGTGGTCACCGTATCCGAAGCAATCCGAACGATCAACGAGAATGTACAACGTGTGCTGGAATCTTCCCGTTCAATTGCTGCAGTCGTGGAAGAACAGCGAGCGGCGATCCAGGAGGTCGCCCGAAGCGTGACAGGTGCATCCGACGCGGCGGACGTGGTCTCGTCCTCGGTCTCGACGGTTAGCGTCGCCCTAGACGATATTGCCCGCCAGGTGACAGAGATGGAAAGGAGCGCTCGGTCCTTAGCTCTAGGAGCACAGGAAACCCGCGCCACCGGTCTCGGAATTAGTGAACTCGCCGTTGAACTGGAGCAGTTGATGGCACCTTTCCAAGTGGCTGCAGCGGAGCTGTCTGATGCGACCGCTGACCGAAGTCGTGCTGTAGAGCCTCAGAAAGAGGACGAAAGATCTCTTCTGTCTGTGAGCTAGCGGCGACGCTGCCGGTCAACGTGGGTTCAGCGCATACTGGGGGTACGCAGTTCCGTACCCCCTTTCACCACTGGGCACAGTAGACTGCTCGGACGTGCCCAACATGCTTTGCTCTCGCCCATCCTCGCCAACACCAAGCGCTCCGACGGAAAACCAACCAGTCTTGATCGCCCGCTCAACCTTCTCGTGCGCAGCATCGCACGACATCCCCGGCGGTCAGAGTCAGCCTTGGCGTGGCCGTCAAGCCGGGGCCGTTTGCGACGAGCGGATCCTTTCTCCAACCCGTCTGAACCCTTTAGCCGGTGCGATAGCCAGAGCATGCAGCTCAGCCAATCACCGCGCAAGGAAGTACGTGCTAGTTTTGGACAGAACGGTGTCACGCCCACCTGCATCGCACCCTTTCAAGATCGTTGTTGCTTAGCTCAAACGGGAGGTTGCGCAGGATGTTGCCTCAAGCTGCGAATGCTGGGTCCACGGCCTTGGCAACTGCGGCCAACGAGTCCGTGTGTTCCACAGCGGTAGGGCCCACGCCGCCGTGGATGCAGAACGCCGCGACTGTGCAGAAAAAGCAGGCGACCACAGCCGAAGCGGCCGTGGAGAAAACCCCACGCCGCCGTTGGTCGCTGAGCATAAAGTTTTCGCTCCTCCTCCTACCGCTTCTGGTTTGTGGGGCGATTCAAATGGCCCTGATGCTCGCAACCCGACGAGCCACGGACCAGATGCGGCACGATCTGGAACTATCCGCAGCGGTCGCGCAAGCTCTGCGCGAGTTCGAAGCCGCTGTTCTGGAGCACGAGGCAACGAAATCTAGGCTAGTGTCCCTACGGGAAATGTGCGCCCTTCTCGGCAAGCAGGCTGCTGCGGTCCGCTCCTACTACACGAAACACGTGGTGATCAAACTGAGGAACGACGGACTCGACGTCCAGGCCATCTCTGACTACCTGACCACTCCGAAGGCGATTCCGAATCCGGCTACCTTGACGCGTGAGCTGTTTACTCGATCCACCGCAAATTCCTCATTCTCGGTCGCCCTCCGCTCAAAATGGCCGGTTAACCCGGAAGCCGCCTTGAACGACCCCATCCTGCATAAAGCCTGGGCGGCACTTTCCGCCGATCCCGACAAGCCGTACGAAGCTGTTGTGCGAAGCGGAGATAGCGCACGGTATTACTACGTGCTTGCGGACAGGGCCGTTGATCAAGCCTGTGTGGACTGCCACAATTCGCTTCCGAATAGCCCGCATCGCAACTGGAAACTAGGTGACCTCATGGGCATCCTTGTTGTGAAAGCCCCCGTTGACGGGAAGCGTGCTGAGTCGATCCAGCGGTTGATCGAAGGCAGTACGGACTGGTCGCCGGAGATGAGAGCCGTTGCCCGACGGGTAAGCGGTTTTCTGGGAGTAGCCGATCCGGAGATCGAGGGTAGCGGGGCCGCTAGATCCGCCGCAACCGGTTCGCCAAACACGGCGGATGGAAGCAGGGAGGAATTCAGCGATCTGCGACAGGCGTGGCGGGACGTTTTGGCCAGTGTCCGACAGCTTGTTGGCACAGGAACCAGTAACCCCAACTATGGGGTACGACTCGAGGCATTTCGTGAGGCGCTCCGCAAATGCGAAACGGCGCGGCAGAATTTGGCCGACGTCGTGTCGAGCCGCGCTCAGGCAGCACAGTCCACGCTGGTCCGCTGGCAGGTGGGCACGGCCATGCTTGGCCTTCTGGTCCTTGCCGGCACTTTCCTATTCACCCGACGGTTCGTTTGCGAGCCGTTGGCGGATGCGTCGCGATTCGCGCAGGAAGTGGCCGAAGGAAATCTGGCCGCCGCCTGCACGAGTCGAACACGGGATGAGGTCGGGGAGCTGATTGACTCGCTTAACACGATGGGGCACGGCTTGCGAACGATGGTGACCAGGATTCGCGCTATTGCTGACGAAGTCATGGCCTCTGTGGACACCCTCGGTGGGACGGCTAGTACCCTTGCCGAAAACGCCACCGCCACCACCGAGCGCGCGGGGCGTGCACTCCAGTCCGTCACCGAGGGTAGGGAGTCGATCGACCGCATGGCGGAGTGCATTGAGCAGGTGGCCGATAGCGTCCGGTCGCTCGCGTCAGCCATGGAAGAGATGACGGCGAGCATCGGTGAAATCTCCGGCAACGCCCGACGCACAGCGGAACTCGCCCAGGAGGCAGAAGGGCTGGTCCAGAACAGCAGTCAGGAAATTGCCGACCTGCGTAGAGCGGCTCACGAAATTAACAAGGTCACGGAAACGATCGAAGATATCGCCTTCCAGACCAATCTGCTCGCGCTCAATGCAGCGATTGAGGCAGCTCGGGCAGGCGAATCCGGCCAGGGATTTGCAGTTGTGGCCAACCAGGTCAAGGAACTGGCCCATCAGACGGCCGAGTCCACCAACGACATCCGCCAGCGGATCGCTCACATCCAGGAGTCCACGCAGCGGACGATCGAGTCTGTGGGCAAGATCCAGGGGGTCGTCGGTGACGTGAGCGAGGCGGCCCGGGCAATTGCCGCAGCCGTGGAGCAGCAGACCACCACGACGCAGTGGACTTCTGAACAGGTCGGTTCTCTGTCCGATCGTGCCGAGGAAATGCTCCGCACGGCGGCGGAGGTGCGGACCAGTATGGACGAGATCGCCGCCGGCACGGAGCAACTGTACGCCGCGGCGCAAGAAGTCACGGACGTTGCCAATGAGACTCGGCGCACCAGTACAGAACTGAATTCGCTGGCCGAGCAACTGCGTGAACTGGCCAGTAAGTTCCGCGTCCAGTGATCCTATTCCAGGGCGCAGCCGTTCCAGGTCCGGCCGGCTGCGCCCTTTTTTTATTCCCGGTCCGCCATATGCGCGGCCTTCCTTCTCGGGGCCACGTCCGCGAGCTCGGAAACAGGTGCGGTTAAGGGGCCATTGCGCCGCCGTCTGGGCACCTCGTCCTGGAGGGGGCCCGGACGGTGGCCTGCGCGTCGCGGGTCGAGCCTGGCGGAGCGCCCCCCGGAAGCAGGGGTGGCTGCAGCAGGATCGTTCGCGTGTCGTCTCGATGCGCCCACCACTGGCAACCCGTGCTAAGCCCCATTCATATAGCGCGCAAGAAGGGATCGCGGCCGTTCCGGCTCATCCGAGTTCCGTACCGTAGGGAATCCCGACCGCTTGGACGATCGCCCGCGATATGACCACAATATAGGGTGGACAGACAGGGTGCCGGCCCCTGCTACTCGACATAACCCAGCTCTGTGTATCCAGCGTTTCGCCCGCAGACAGTTTCCCTGTGCCAATTTGCGCATGCGAAGCCATGCGCTTACGTTTTACGACGGCTCCTTGGACGCGGGCCTGCCGCTCCCTTCCCTGCCCCGGCGCGGCCACGTGCCTATCAAGGCGTCCACAAGCGACGGACCACGGATGGGATTGTCCTACAGCAGTAGGGTCGCGTCACGGTTACCGGGCTTCTCCGTTGGAGGCGTCCGCTAGCGGCGCCGAGCAGCCCTGGTACGAGTTCACCGGTTGGATTGCCCACGTACGCTAAAGAAACAACATGGCGAACTCAGTTCGCGCACTGCGCCCCCTCGGGGGACGGCCTGACGTCCCCACGGTGGTGGCCCGTTCGCCCAGCAAGCTCCCTACCCCGCCGGAGCGGGCGGCTAGCCTGGCCTTCGCACGCTCCGTGTCGTCTCAACGGAACGTTCTCCGGCGTTGAGCAAGGAATCGTACCACCGGAGCAGCCCGTGAGGGCAACGCGTCGAGGTCTGACGTCGCCGCCAAACGCACGAGGACGTTCGGTAGCCCGTGCGCGCAAAAAGTCGGCACTCCCTGGGAGTGCCGACGGACGCGTGTCACCTGATCTTGTAGGGGGTCCAGATTCGGATAATGCCGAGCTGCAACCACATAGGCGGTTGCCTGCTCGGCGATTGTCCGTCTTCTAATCGGACACGTTCATGCTCAGGCCAGTAGGTAGAGCCAAACGCTCACATTGCCTTTCCGTGGTGTAAACGCCTTCAGCGATCTTGGCCACATTCCCTGCGATAGCCGCCGCTCTTTCCGCAGACTCCGCAACGCTCCTACCGATTTCACGGGTCGAGGCGCTTTGCTCTTCTACCGCGGCAGCAATTGTGCCGGCCATGTCCGAAACTTCCTGGATCAGGTCGGTCACCTCCCGAATTGCTTCAATCGTGCGTGCCGAACAGGTTCGGATCAAGTTAATCCGTTGGGCGATATCGTCCGTGGACCGAGCCGACTCCTTCGCCAATTCCTTCACCTCGTGGGCCACCACAGCAAACCCCTTGCCGAATTCGCCCGCACGTGCCGCTTCAATGGTGGCATTGAGAGCAAGTAGATTGGTTTGTTGGGCGATCGCTGTGATCACCCGAATGACTTCGTCGATTTCGTCGTTGGCCTTGGCAAGGTCCTCGAGCGTGGCCTGAGCTGCACTCATGCGATCGCAGGCCTCTCGAGACGCTCGCGCCATTTCCGAGGAATTCTGCGCGATCTCACGAATCGCTGCGTTCAATTGCTCTACGGCCGCCGCAATAGTCTCCAGGTTTTGGCTCACCCGGCTAGCATCATCCGAAGCAGCAGCAGCCTGCTGTTTGGTCTCGGAAGCAGTTTTTCGTAATTGAGCAAGAGCTCGTTCCGAGTTGGCTTGTTCCCATCGGCTCCGTACTTCGCTTCGCTCTTCGCCCGCGATCTCTGCCGCGGCATGGCCGCCTTCGGGCTGAGCAATCGGCTTTTTCGGTTCCGCTCGATTCTCTACACAACCAAGATCGACCATCTTTCTTCTCCGCGTATGGTTCCCTTGCGTCGAACAACGGTTCCGCCCGACGAGCGCGAGGCCTTCGCCACCCGACCTCGTGGCTACGGCTCGCAGCGGCTCCCGCGCTCTGCTGTGCTCCCCTCTGTCTCGCGAGTAACCGCAGTGCTGCTTTCGCCGTACCCCGCGCTCGTCAGGAGAACCTCTGCCACCTCACCGGATGGCACCCACCAAACAGCAGCAGCAGTCACACAGAAGAGTAACACACAATTCGGCTCTATGCTGGCAAGTTACGTCACGGCTGTTTCCGAGCAGCGGCTCGGCGCGCGTGGACTGGACGCCTCGCGCCGTCCCGTGGCGACGGTCTCCGTTCCAGGCAGCCCGACGCCCGACCGTTTTGCCCTTAGCCCCCGGCCTGGACCGCGACGGGAAGCGTCGATCCGCAGCTCACCCGAGTGGAGCGATCGTATGCTGTGAGGGCAACAAGCAACATCTGCTGCTCTTGTTGTTGTCGATGTTGCAGAATCGCTACACCAGGTACGGAGCGATTCTGTCCCCTCCGACGGAGAGAAAACCAGATCGGCTTCGTGCGATAGCACGTTCTATTGTTGAGTGCAGTCGACTTGCCGTACCCACCCAACAGTCCTCCCGTAGGCGAACGAATGGCACGCTTTCCGGCTGGAGGAAGCAATGAGTGTCAAAGTACGAGCTCTTGTAGTGGACGATTCTGCGGTGATGCGGAAGATGGTGATGCGTTCGTTGACGCAGGCTGAGCTTGCGGACTTTGAGTTCACAGAGGCCGCAGATGGCGCGGACGCACTCCAGAAGTTTCAGGAGCAACCCTTTGAGATCGCGTTCATCGATTGGAACATGCCGAACATGACGGGCTACGAGTTGGTATGCGCCATTCGGAAATGGGAATCTGAACATGGATATCAACCGATCCCGCTGGTGATGGTGACCAGCGAGAAGACAATGGGGAAGATGCAACAGGCGCTGGATGAGGGGGGCGCTGACGCATACATCGCAAAGCCTTTCACGGTGGAAGAGCTGCAATCAAAGCTACGCAAGTGTGCGGCGAGAGCGCGAGAGCTAGCCGAAGCAGGCGGAGCTCGGCAACCTGCCCAGGCGTCCAGCGGTGGTCTGTTCAAGCGACTCTTCGGCTAACGAACTGAGCTGTTCACGCTTGGAGGAAGCGATGTCTTGCCAAACTCCACCCCACCACGAGGTCTGCGACACGGTGCTTCGCGCGGTCAGTGACGCTGTCCGCTGCACGTTCGAAGCGATGTATGGTTGTCAGGCAACACAAACGGAGGACAGCGGGCCTGACCCGAACGTGCCGTCCGTGGCGGGCATCATTGGTTTCGTAGGCGATCGCACGTTTACCCTTTGTTGGTCGCTGCCGCAGGGTACGGCGGAACGTCTGGCAGCGCACATGCTGGGCGACGAAACGATCCAGTTCGACTCGGACGAAACCGCCGATGTTGCCGGCGAGCTCGTGAATATTTTGGCCGGAGACGTCGTTGCGAAGCTGGACGGAGCCGGTTTGAAGGTCCAGATGTCGCTGCCGACGATCGTACGTGGTACTGCGTTGCAGCTATTCCCCAATGAACCAGAGAGTGTAGCCTACCTGCACTTTGACAGCGCTGAGGGGCCGTTCTCGATACGGTTGACGTTTGGAGAGCGACAGGGGCTGCGTATGCCTGGCGCCTGAGCGGCTGAAGGTGGGCAGTGTCGGGAGGGCAAGCGATGACCGATTTTGGCGACATCCTGAAGGATTTTCTTGTCGAAAGTTACGAGAACCTGGATCAACTCGACCAGGACCTGGTTGCGCTCGAGTCCGATCCTGACGATGCGGACCGACTGGCGAGCGTTTTTCGCACCTTGCACACGATTAAGGGCAGCGCCGGTTTCTTTGGCTTCGAGAAGCTGCAAGCGGTGGCCCATGCAGGGGAGAACCTGCTGTCCCGGCTCCGTGATGGGCAGATGAGGTTGACCCCCGACATTAACGACCTGCTCCTCGCTACTGCGGACGCGATCCGCACGATGCTGCAGACCATCGAAGAGTCTGGCAGCGATGGGGAGAACAGCTATTCCGAGCTTCTTCGCAAGCTGGAGGAAGCCTACCAAGCGGCCCCCTCCTCTGGAGGGGAAGCATCTGTCGCCGGCGAGGCCCCTGCTAACACGCAGTCGGTCGAAGTAAGCGAAGCGGCCCCTGCCCCCGAGGATAGCACGGCTCCCGCCGAGCAGCCGGCCTCACCGCCGGATTCTTCGGAGGGCAAAGGCGTCCGGCCCACAGAAGGGTCGGCGAGACCGGTTGCCGAGAACCAGCCACGCAAGAGTTCGGGGAAGGCCTCACACGTTTCCGATAGTACGATCCGGGTCGATGTGGCACTGCTCGACAAGCTGATGAACCTCGTCGGCGAGCTCGTCCTGGCCCGCAATCAGATCGTGCAGTTCGCGAACACTCAGAGCGATCCCGCTTTCCTGAACGCCAGCCAGCGGCTCAGCCTCGTCACGACCGAACTCCAGGAGGGGGTGATGAAGACACGGATGCAACCGATCGCCACAATCTGGAACAAGCTCCCTCGGGTCGTGCGCGACCTTGCCCGGCAGTGCGGCAAGCAGGTCCGGCTCGAGCTGCACGGAAAAGAGGTCGAGCTCGACAAGAGCATCCTGGAAACGATAAAAGACCCGCTGACCCACCTGATTCGTAACGCAGTCGATCATGGGATTGAATCGCCCGAGGAGCGCACTGCCGCCGGCAAGCCCGCGGAAGGAACCTTGAGCCTCCGCGCTTACCACGAAGGGGGCCAGGTGAATATCGAAATCTCTGACGATGGTCGGGGGATCGACATCGACAAAGTTCGTCGCAAAGCGATCGAGCGTGGGCTTCTGACGCCCGACGCTGCAGCCACCGCTCCCGACCACCAGATTCTGCAGTTCATTTTCCATCCCGGCTTATCGACTGCAGAGAAGGTGACGAATGTGTCCGGCCGTGGCGTGGGCATGGACGTGGTGAAAACGCACATTGAGAAGATAGGCGGATCTATTGAAATCTCGACCGAACGAGGGCGTGGAACGACGTTTCGCATCAAGTTGCCACTCACCTTAGCCATCATCCCCGCTCTGATCGTCCGCACAGGTGGCGAGCGGATGGCGATTCCCCAAGTAAGTTTGCTGGAACTTGTTCGGGTAGACCCGCGCGATGGGAAGGACAGAATCGAGTGGGTCCACAACGCCCCGGTGTATCGTCTTCGCGGCGAGCTGTTGCCCATTGTTTACCTCAGTCAGGTTCTGGGGTTGGAAGACAACGTGCGTAGATCTTCCGACAGCGTGGCTTATCTGGTTGTGCTCCATGCTGAGGGAAGGAGATTCGGCCTGGTCGTGGACGAGATCGTGGACACTCAGGAAATTGTGGTCAAGCCCCTGGCCCGTCAGCTCAAGCACATCCCTGTCTTCGCCGGCGCCACGATCATGGGCGATGGCAAGGTTGCTTTGATCCTTGATGCGTTCGGACTTGCTCGTAAGGTCGGGCTGAAGGGCAACGGCAACGCCACCGCAGCGGCACCTACCCGCGGATCGACCGGCAGCAATAGCCGCACCGTCACGGTCCTCCTTGTCGCCCTGGGTCCGGACAAGCGAGCCGTGATCCCGCTCCGCTTCGTGTCCCGGCTGGAGGACATCGCACCCGGCGCCTTCGAAACTGCGGGCGAACACACGGTCATCCAGTACGGCGATCGTCTGCTTCCGATCGTCGATTTGGTCCGATACGGATCGGGCGCAGCGTCGCTTAGCGAACGCGAAAAGGCTCCAGTGGTCGTCTGCAATGACGGTCATCGCCAGGTTGGTCTTCTGGTTGACCGTATCGTAGACATCGTGGAAGCCGAGATTCGCCTCCATCCCCTGGCGGACGACCCCATTGCGGCCGGAGCCGCAGTCATCTGCGGAAAGGTGGCCGACGTAATCGACGTGGAGCGGCTCTTCACTAGTCTCCCGTTTGATCCTACTCCAGTTGCCGCTTGAGAACCTTGGACCGTTACCTGGGAGACCCGCAATGTCGCGAGACACATACTGCACATTTACGGTATGCGACTACTTGTTCGGCGTACCCGTGTACGAAGTTCAAGAGATCGTTCGCAATCTGGAACGGACCCGGGTACCGCTTGCCCCAGAAGCGATCGACGGGTTAATCAACCTTCGCGGACAGATCGTGCCTGCTATCGACGTGCGTCACCGGCTTGCCCTGCCACCACGACCTGAGGATATCGAACCGATGAATGTGATCGTGAAGGCTGGCGGGGAACCGGTAAGCCTTCTTGTGGACGAGATCGGTGACGTCATCGAAGTGGATGCCGCGAAATTCGAGGAGCCACCCGACACGCTCCTCGAAACTGGGCGCGACCTGATACACGGAGTCATGAAACTGGATAGCGAGCTTATGCTGTTACTCAACATAGATAAATGCGTTTGTGTCACCGAAGCGACACGGTCGGAATCCCGGTAAGCCCGGCTGCGTGGCAGCTCCGGGGGTAACGATGGTTTGCCACCCGACCAGAGTCAGAAACCGGAGGTATTGCCATGCCCCAAACAGCAGCAGCAGCATTACAGCCGTCCGACGTTTCTGTTGGTGGCCAGGATCGGCAGCAGCCGATGGACCACCAGGAGCTGGAGTCCCTCCTTTGGAGCGTTGTTCGCGACCTTCCCGCGTGTGTTCTCATCGTCGATCGGGATGGGCTTGTTCGCCGCGCGAATAGCGCAGCCGTGCAGTGGCTGCACAGCCTATCGGACGACGGTACGCCTTTAGCTGTGTCCGTGGAGGGAGCCCCTGTGGACAGTTTGATCGAGATCGGCGACGCTTCTGCTGCAAGTCCGGGTTCCGGAGCTTTCTCCGCCAGAATCCTGGACAGAACCGTCACGGTCGTGCGTACCTTCCTCCGTGGCCCTTCGTGGCAGTATTTCCTGTATAGCTGGCCGTACACCCCCTCCGGAGACAGCAGCGAGGGCCGTACCCCTTCGGCGGGCTCCTTTTCTGCGCGAACGGCGTTCGCGCCGGAGGTGATCGAGCACGTGCGGGCCGTGGTCGCCTGTGCGGAGGAGTTAGACGAGCAGGCCCAAACCGCCAGCGCGGCGGCCGAGGAAGTCACCCGTGGAGTCGAAGCCGTCGCCGCAGCAGTGGAAGAGCTCGATTGCTCGATCAAGGAGATCGCAAGTAACGCCACCGAGTCCGCCCAGACAGCAAACCACACCGCAGAGCTTGCTCAGGACGCCGGCCAAAGGATGACAACGCTGGCGGAACGCAGTCAGGAGATCGGGCAGGTCGTGAAGCTGATCACGGCGATCGCGCAGCAGACGAACCTGCTTGCGCTGAACGCCACCATCGAGGCGGCTCGCGCCGGCGACGCCGGCAAGGGCTTCGCCGTGGTGGCAAACGAGGTGAAGGAGCTGGCCAAGGAGACAGCCCGGGCCACCGAGGAGATCTCCCAGAAGGTCCAGGCAATCCAACAGGTTTCCCAGGAAACCATCGATGCGATCTCTCGCATCGTGGAGATCGCCGGGCAGGCGAACGAACGGGCTGCCGCTATCGCCGGCGCGGTCGAGGAGCAGGCTGCCACCGTGCAGGAGATCAGCAGGAACGTGAACGAGGCGGCGCGCGGGAGCGCCGAGATCGCGCGGAACGTCACCGCTATCGCCGACGCCGCCGCACGGTCGCGCGCCACCGTCGACGAACTCTACCGCGCCCTCACCGGCGGCACCCCATAGCTCGCCCCCTGCACAACCGCCTTGCCACCCACCCAACCCTGCGGTGCTCGGCCAGCCGGCCCGAGCACCGCAGGGCGGTTGCATCCAATGTGGTTCGATCGCCAGTAGCGGAGTTGCCTGAGATGTTAGCGCTCGTCGTCGACGACTCCCGCGTTGAGCGGGAACTGCTTGCTCGCACGCTCGAGGCCCACGGTCTGACCGTGGAACGAGCATGTAGCGGGGAAGAAGCCCTGGAACTGCTCGACAACTGCCTCGATCCTGACATCCTCTTCGTCGACCTCTATATGCCAGGCATGGACGGGATCGACCTCATACGACGCGTCCGCTCAGACCACCGGTTCACCAACCTCAAAATCATCATGGTCAGTTCCGCCGATGATCAAAATACAATCGCCAAGAGCCTTCGGTCCGGAGCGGATGACTACGTTATGAAACCGTATACACAGGATGCTATTCTTAGGAAGCTGTCATTCGTTCTGGAAGGGTTCGCTGATGACTAGCAACAAGCCAAAGTCACTCCGCATCCTCGTCGTTGACGACGCTATCGTGGTACGTCGCGTCCTCTCGGCCGTCCTGGCCGATGACCCGGCTATCAGTGAGGTGCACACCGCGCCCAACGGTCGCGTAGCCCTACAGAAGTTCACCACCCTTCGACCGGATGCCGTGGTGCTCGACGTCGAGATGCCCGTCATGGACGGCATCACCACCCTGCGCGAGCTGCGCAAGCTGGATACCAAGGTGCCGATCGTTATGTTCAGCACCCTGACCGAGCGCGGCGCTGCAGCAACCCT
This sequence comes from Planctomycetota bacterium, assembly GCA_026981825.1. Taxonomy (GTDB): domain Bacteria; phylum Planctomycetota; class Planctomycetia; order JALXBF01; family JALXBF01; genus JALSID01. The sequence goes on along the minus strand of JALSID010000402.1, from coordinate 3,836 downwards.
CGAGGCGCTGGCAAACGGCGCATCGGACTACGTGACCAAGCCTTCCGCCAGCGGGGGCATCCGCGCAGCACAGGAACGGATACGCGGCGAGCTTATCCCCAAGCTGAAGGCCCTTTGTCGTGTCGAAATATCCCCTCGAGTTACCCGTCGCCTCCCCCTTCGGGCACAACCCGCCACCAAACGGCCCCCACTAATCGACGTGGTACTCATAGGAGTCTCCACCGGCGGCCCAAATGCTCTGGCCCAGGTGATCCCATCCCTGCCCGCCGACCTGCCCGTGCCCGTGCTCATTGTGCAACATATGCCTCCGGTCTTCACGAAGATGCTTGCCGACCGACTCAATGCCAAGGCCAAACTGCGCGTGGTCGAAGCGTCCCACGGAGACCAAGTCACCCCCGGTGGCGTGTGGATTGCTCCTGGCGACTACCATATGACCGTGGCGCGCCAAGGCCGCGCCGTCCACGTCCGGCTGAACCAGGACCCACCTGTTAACTTCTGCCGACCCGCCGTCGATGTCCTGTTCCGCTCCGCGGTCCCCGTCTATGGCGGACGCATCCTCGCCGTTGTCTTAACGGGAATGGGCTCCGACGGCTGTCGCGGCTGTCAACTGATCAAAGAGGCAAACGGTTACGTCATCGCGCAGGACGAGAGCACAAGCGTCGTATGGGGCATGCCTGGAGCAGTGGTACAACATGACCTCGCCGATGAAGTGCTCCCCCTGCAGGAAATCGGCCCTGCTATCGCCCGTCTTGTCCAGCCGCGTCGCGCTGCGCCAGCAACGGCTAATAGGGCCGAACACACGACTCGTAACCCGTCCAATGGTCGTACCCTCTCTTTTTCACGCTAAACGTATCAAGGCAGACACTCTGCCTACAGCGAGGCTAAACACCATGCTATCAGACAAGGACTTTGCGTTCATTAAGCAACTGCTTCAGCAGGAAGCCGGAATTTCGCTGGGCTCCGACAAGCGGTACCTTGTCGAGTCCCGTCTACGCAAACTGGTTGAGGAACTCGGTCTGGACAGTCTCCAAACCCTAGTGGGCCTCCTCCGTCAAAAGCGTACCGACATCCTGTCGCGAACCTTGGACGTCCTGACAACCAACGAGACCCTTTTCTTCCGCGATCGAAAGCCCTTCGAAGCCCTGCGACAGTATGTCCTCCCTGAACTGATCCGTAAACGACGCCAGTACGCCCGTCTCTCCATCTGGTCCGCAGCAGCATCCACCGGTCAGGAACCCTACAGCATCGCTATTCTCATCAAGGAACATTTTCCGTCCCTGCTCAAATGGCGCATCTCCATCCTGGCCACGGACATTTCCCCTTCCGTCCTCGAAAAAGCCAGACAAGGCATCTACAGCCAGCTCGAGGTAAACCGCGGCTTGCCGGCAGCCTACCTCGTGAAGTATTTCCGCAAGATAGGCAAGCAGTGGCAGATCCGAGAAGACGTGCGCCGTATGGTGGAATTTCGAGAGTTGAACCTGGTAGGTAACTGGCCCCCCATCGGACCCTTCGACATCGTCTTCCTCCGCAACGTGCTCATCTACTTCGACCTCGCTACCAAACAAAGGGTCCTCGCTAGAGTGGCTCGGGTCATGCGCCCGGACGGATACCTCTTCCTGGGCAGCGCCGAGACGACGCTCCAGATCAGTACCCCCTTCGAGCCGCTTCCCGTACCGCGCTCCTGTTGTTTCCGCTTGAAACAGGCAAGCCCGGCCACGGTTGGCCGCTAAGGCGGCCCCCAAACCCTGGCCGGGCCATCCGGCCGGCGCCACACTACGCCCCCCGTGCCGCCGGGCGCCATCGGCCATAGTAGCGCGTCCTCAAGGCCCCATCCCGCCCCCGGGCTAAGGGACCGGTCCATGCCCCCGGTCCCTATCGGGCCAACCGCCGGTGAAAGTAGCAACTCGTCTCCGTGTCGTCCGAGCGTGGCGCGTAGAACCAGGATTCCGGCGCTATAAGGTCGACGAGCTCGTAATGGGCGACGATCTCCTGGGCAACCAGACGCGGCAGCCAGTTCACCTCCCAAACATAGGCATAAGGACCGTACTGGCGCAGCACGACCGCAGCCACCTCGTGCTCGTGCAGCCGACGAGCCAGGGGAGTCAGATCGATCACACCGGCGTCACTGAGGTAGGACGCGTTGAAGGTGTCCAGCAGTAGAATCGGCTCGCCGTATCGCAGAGCCAGCCCCGCGTCTTGAAACAAAACCGGCCGCCCCATCTGCGCAGCACGCGCAAGTACCCTCGCCACGGGAACTGACGGCTGCGGAGAAAGCCACCGGTTGAAACCGACGTAGAGCACGGAAAGCAGAATGGCCCCTGCCCCAACAGCTCCGACCAGTCGAACTCCCCAATGCCGCTCGCTTACCCAAGCCACCGCCGCCGGCACGAAGAACGCCAGCGAAAACGCGGGTTCCAGGAAGTAGTTCAGAGCAGCCCCGGCCTTGGCGCTCGTGGCCGCTGCGGCCAACCAGGCAAGCACGCCGTGGATCTGCATCAGCCGCACGACCGGCGAACTGCTCCGCAGGCTCACCCACCACCCCAGCCCCCCAACCAGGACCAGCGGCCAGCTCTTCAGGACAGCCCATCCGGTAAGCACCGCCGCTCGGAGCGCCATCATCGGGGCCACATTCGCCCCCGCAACGTTCTGCCAGAAATGGGGCCAAATCGCCTGGAACACGGCAAAGCTCACCGCCAAGGCAACCGCCGCCAGAGCCGCAAAGGCCACGGCCGTCCCAACCTCGCGGCGGCTGAGCAGATAGACCACGATCGCGACGGGTACGGCCACCGCAGACTGCTTCGTGGCCATCGCCGCAGCTACCAAGCAAGCAGCGGCAACCACTCGAACCGCCCTCGTCCCTCCAGGACGTGCTATCCCCCACAGCGCAGACAGCCCGAAGAAGAGCGCCGGCAGGTCCGGGCGAGTGGTCGCCGCCCACGGAAGCAGGAACCCGCACCATCCAACGGTGAGGGCAGCGATCGCGGCATCTCGCTTCGAGTACGCCAGGCAGCCGATCCGCCATAGCACCAACGCACACCCGATGCCTGTCGCCAGCACCACCGCCCGCCCCACCCGGTACAGCATCCCCAGGTCACCCGGATCACCCACGAGCCGCACAAGGCCACCGGTAACCAGGTAAAGAAGCGGTGTGTACGCCGTCGTCGCATACGGCGGATGCCGGTAATCTCGATAAAGCCCCCCGTCGGTGAGCAACCGCTGGACCGAGTAGATGATTGAGCCTTCCGGAATCGTCGTATCCTCGTCCTGGAGCCAAAGCGGCAGAGCTTGGGCCAGCGTGCTGATGCTGGCCAGCAGAGCCGCCGCCCAGACTAGTCCTCTGACAAAGAAGGCGATCTCGGCCGCGAGCCGCGCTCTTCGTTGCGGCGCAGCTTGCGTGCAACCATCCATCGGCGCCGATTCCTCTGCGGAAGGGTCGGCCATCGGCAATTACCTCAGCGTTCCAGACATTCAGGACCAGGTCGACAATGAAGCGTGCGGCTTCGGGTACCGCCCCCACCCTGCCCCCCCGGCTCCCCGTAGCCACAACGGCTGCGGGCGCAGACCCAGGCGCCACGTTCCCCTCTCGCGGCCGCCGTCCAGCTCCGCGGCCGCTCGCGGAGCCTCACCCACCTGCGGGCTGCCAGTGGTAGAGGATCGCGCCGGGCCGCCTGTAAAGCACCCGGAACTCACCCGTGCGGCCAAGGGCTTCTTCCAGTGCCCGGGTTTCTTCGTAGACCGCGGACACCGGTCCACGCCGCCAGTCTACCACGCCGTAGTACACAAACCAGGTGGGGCGATCCTGCAGAGCAGTGCGAACCGCCTCCTCGTACGTTGCG
>JALSID010000401.1 GCA_026981825.1 Planctomycetota bacterium | reverse complement strand
TGTGAGCGGGAATGCCTCGGTTCCTGGAACCGCCATGCGGCTGCTCTTTTTCAGCCCCCATTGCTTGGTCGATCCCGGCAGCGGTGCTGCGGTGGCCACGCGAGCCCTGGCCGACGCACTCGCAGCACGCGGCCACCGCGTCCATGCCCTCTGCGGCGCCCGGCTCGATCTCCGCGTCCGCACCGACCTGGAAGCCTTGCTCGCTGAGGCCGCGTTCGCCGAACTTGGCCGCCGGGCCGTCGCGTTGGGGCCTGCGCGGGGGCACATCTATGAGGCACGTAGCCGGGAGGGGGCTCGCTACTCGATCGTTGCCCCCGCCGAGGGGGGCGGAACAGGTGACCTACTCCTCCTGGCCATGCTGGCGCGTACCCTGAAGAGCTACCGCCCCCAGGTCGCCCTCGCCTACGGAGGAAACGCCGTGGCGGTCCACGGCTACCGCTTCCTGCGCGCCAACGGCGTCCCGGTCATCTTCCTGCTCCACAATTTCGCCTACCGCGATCCGGACTTCTTCCGGGAGGTGGATCAGGTGGTGGTGCCCAGTCGTTGGACGAAGGACTGGTACGCCGAGCAGGTGGGGATCGAGGCGGAGGTGATCCCGTACGTGGTTTCGCCGCAACGATGCCGGTGCGAACGAAGGCGGCCCGAGTACGTCACGCTTGTGAACCCGGTCGTAGCCAAGGGATTGGCTGTAGCGGTGGCCGTCATCGAGCTTGCCCATCGCGAGCGTGCCGGCCTGAAGTTCCTAGTCGTGGAAGGCCGAGGGGGAGCCGAACTGCTTGCGGCCGCCGGCTTGAGCCCCGAAGCGGCGCGCCACGTGGCATGGATGCCGAACGTGAGCGATCCCCGGCTCTACCTGAGCCGCACGAAGCTGCTCTGGATGCCCTCGCTCTGGAACGAGAGCTTCGGCCTTGCGGCCGCAGAGGCGATGGTTAGCGGCATACCGGCGGTGGTGAGCGACCGCGGCGCGCTGCCGGAGGTGGTGGGCGACGGCGGCGTGGTCGTGCGCGTCCCACAACAGTTGTCCGAGGACCGGGTCGAGCCCGTCGAAGAGACGCACGCGCGCAAATGGCTGGAGCTTTTCCTCCGCCTGGATCGGGACGAACAGGTCTACCGGCAGCTCTCCGGGCGCGCGGCCCATCGCGCCGCGCAGTGGTCACCCGAAAAGATCGTACCACGGTGGGAGGCCTTGCTCGCCGACTCGGTCGGCGTCTGCTAAGGGGTCGCGGTGAGACCAGAGACAGGCCACCGACATGCCCCCTTTCGTTCCGGTGGCACGAACGCGCCGCCGCCGCAGAGCCCCGCGGCCGTATGGCGAGCGCCGGAACGAAGGCAGGGCGAACGCTGACAACCTAACCCGCCCGCGACGCCGGCGCACGGCGCTCCCGCGCTTCCCCATTCGGCCGCCCTTGAAGGCTATCGCGCTGACGGTTGCCCCTTTGCCCCCTTTCCGTGATACCGAAGGGGCGCAGGCACACGCCAGCCCCAGCCCCGGGTAACAGGCGTTCTCTCCCGGTGGTCAAGCCCTATTGGCGGCCGGCCAAGTACGCTCCGATGCCCCGCGGTTGCCGACCGCTGCCCCACCGCGCGGTCTGCATCCCCCGACTCGCACCGCCTTGCCCCGCCGGCGCGACGGCGGTCCGGCCCATCGGCGCCACCAGCCGGATTCAGACCCCGGCTACTCGCTAGCCCCGCCGGGGCGCTCTGTCCTCCTTTCTCGCGCGGGCAGCTTTGGCCATCCGGCGCTGGTCTTCCGCATGCCCGCTTCGGGCCGGACCGCGGCAGCGCCGGAGGCGCTGGCAAAAATCATCCCCCACCAAAGGAAAGAGCGCCCGCCCGTCGCGGAATCGGCCGTAGGGCGCGCCCTCTTTCGCCGCTTCGGCCCGCCCGGGCCGAAGCGGCCTGCGAGCCCGCCACCCGGCGGGACGGGGGGGCGGCCCGGCCGGCCGCATGCAGCCCCCGGCTACTCCGGCTTGCGAGCGGCCCGGCCGGCAGGACCGGGCGCTGTATCCGGTCTGGCGAGGGGTGAGTGAAAGCGGCAGGGGAGTGCCGCAAGCCAAAGCGGCAGGGGGCTGCCGCACTCCAAAGAGCTAAAGCGGCACGGGAGTGCCGCACTCCAAAAAGCCAAAGCGGCACGGGAGTGCCGCACTCCAAACGGGCCACTCGCGCGTGGTCGAACTGCGCAGAGGGAAGTTTACACCGACCGGATCGGGAATGCTTTCCCCCACGCTCTGCGGCAAGATCCCGACGCATGCCCCCCACCGTAGCTGCTGAAATCGGCCTAGCAGCTCCCAACCGGCGCCTCGTTCATTTCAGATATCGCGCCCGCACAACCAACGCCTGGCCGCGGCCATAGCATACCCCATCGCAACAACCTCTGCTGCCAACAGGACAGCAAGCCCATACGGAACGACCCGAAGCAACGCGTTCCCGAGGTTAACCACATTGGCCGTGGCGAAGAGCGGTGGGTACAGAAGAACCGTCCCGATAGCTGCCGGCCGCAGGCGCCGCGGCAGAAGCCGCATGTAGAGCCCAACAGAGCACCAGATCCAGGGCCAGAACGCTTGGCGGATCGAGGTCGGATAACACGCCACTGATATCATCATGCTCGGCTTTCCGTCGCCAGTGCGGCCGTCGTCTTGCCCCCGTTCCGATCCCCAACCCGACCATAAGGCTTCTTCGACGCACCAAACGCACCCAAGGCTTCGATCAGAAACCCGCACGCCGCGTGCCATTACCCTCTCCGTCACCTTAGCGCTTGCTTGGGGGTCCTTGAACCAAATGGCGTGGGTGAGTGGACCGTCCGGAGAGCGCACTACCAAAAGCTCGCCTGATGCGGCGGCACAGCAAACGGGTTGAGGTAACCCAGCCGCCCCCCAACCGTACGGCAAAACCAAGACACCGTGCCCCTCTCCCGACGTGGGCAACGGGCTCCATTCGAGTTCCGTCACAGGCGAGCTACGTCTGCCCAGTAATGACCCCGCAAGGATACAAGCCTGCTCGCCTGCCGCAGCGCAGAAAGCGGTGATCATAAAAACCGCCGCCAGGAACACCCAGAGTTCCGACCAAGCCCAGGCGTACCAGATCAGCCAAAGGGTCTCCTGCAACTCAAGGCCACCACCACTGACGCGCAGAATCCACGCCGCAAGCGCAAGCAACCCGGGGCCCAAGACGCCTGCTGCAAAGGCCAAAGGCATCATGGCCTCGATATTGCGAATCGTTACCCTGTCCGAGAGGTCCGCGCGTATGCTTCGAAACCATCGAAGGGCCTGGCGTCGCGTCTTTATTGAGTCGTCACTGTCGCCAACCGCAGCCGCCCCGGAGTTACGCTTCGTTGCGTCCTGCATTGGAGCGGCCTTCCGCCGCCCCGTTTCACTTTTGGCAAGCAGCGATAGGCCCACCAGGAAGACGAAGTACACGATCCCTGCAATGCCTACCAAGATAAGCACGCTGCGCGCAGAGTCAAGGGGGTTAAACCTCGTGCGTAAGTACCAGGAAGCGAAAAGCTCGGGCCAGCTTGCAACAGCCAGCATTAAAAATGCCATGAGAGGAACTACGAAGCACGTCGCGCTTGGCACCGAGCGCCAGAGTCTTGGGACTAATGCGCTCAGACGCGCGGCCTTCGAGTTTGAGAGGAGCACCATTTGTTGTGTCGGGCTCGTACGCACGCCATAGGATCCCTGGCGAACCCACCATTGGGGCTGCTCTGGACAGCGCTCGGCGATCCGCACAGGGACATTCGTCGCACGCAAGATATCAAGGAACTTTTCGCGCTCCGAGCAGTCCTTAAACCACAAGCCGACCCAAGGCAACCCGGCATCAGGAAGGTGCACCAGAACCGCATGGTCCCCGAGAGTCACGACGCAGCAGATTTCCTGCGGCAGGTTACTCCCACCAGGGTAAGCGGGCAAGACAAGCCTACGCCCGACGCCGTCGACCCGCAGGATACACTCTCCATCGTGTGCGCGACAGATGCGGCGGCCCAAACTCAGGCCGGACACCCAATCCGCGGTGTCAAGCAGCGCGCGGCACAGCCTATAGAACATGACCTCGAGAGGAGCGAGAAGCAACAATCCGACAGCGAACACCAGGTGGATGAGCAGAACCGCGCTAGCAAGTTCCTGCAAGTTAGCATGCTGGAAGCGGTCTGCGACAAGGGCCGGGTGCAAACGGGGCATCACGAAGAAAACTAGCCACCAAAACCAAAGGCGCATCCGCCTCGAAGACGGCTGCCTCCACATCACGCGCCAGGCGAGTAAGGCCGTGCGCCAGTACAGCCGGCCGCCTCGCTCTGGAAGTCCTAACCTGAACGTGAGCCATTGGTTTTCCATGGCAGGCCTACACAAATAGCGAGCACCAATCAACGCCTGTGCGGCGGCCGATCCGGTGCGATCCGGCCGCTGCTCGGCTCCTCAAATGCCCGGTCAAATTCCCGGCGTCGGCGAATTGCCTGTTCCTCGATCTGGCCCAAACGCCGCTCTATTACCTTCTGCACTTCCCGCGAAAAACGCTCCAGCAGACGGCCCCGCACCACGCCGAGCCAAACACTGGTCGGGAAGGCGCACTCCTACAGTACACGGTACGTAGCTGCTCCTGCCAGTCGCCCTACCAGGAACGTCACTCCACTACCCATAAGCGCCCTTTTTGTGACACGCCCTACGGGCTTCTTGACAACCTTTCCGTTCTTCACTTCCCACCGGATCTCCACCAACTCGGCCACCGCGTTGGTGGCAGCGACCGCTCCTGCCGCCCAAAGCAGGCCGAAAGCGACGCCAACATACAGGGCTGCGGCGGTACTCCCTGCAGCGATCACGCCTTGCGTTACGCTATGCCCGAGATCGCCCGTCTTCTGCCACGCCTGCCAGCCCGCCCAAAGTCTGGCCGATCCGATCACCGCCCCAAGCAGAATCACCGTTCCGCTAACGGCGAACTGACCCGTCGGATCCACGGCCTCGGTTGGTCGATTCTCTACGTACTCGTACGGGTTGGATAGAAGGACACCTGCAACCAGCCCTCCGTCGGGTAGGAGGTCCCGGCTCGTAAAGCGCCCTACCTCCGAGTCGTAATCGCGTGCCCGGAGCTCGACGAAGCCGGTGTGTCTATCTACGGGCTTGGCCGTGTACAGGAAGCGATCGTGTGCAACCGGAACGAAGGTGGGCGACGACAGGTTTCCGACACTGTCGTGCCGGTAGCTGCCGCGTAAGGAGCCGTCCGCATCCACCCATCGCCTCACCGAACCGAGCATGTCCCGCAACGCGAAATCCACCACCCCCGCCGCGTCCTCGCGCGCCAGGAGCGAATCGACCCCCGCTCCGTACAACCGACCGTCGGTCAGCACCGGCGTGATCCCGTCCGAAGTGTCCCCAACCACAAAGTCCGCCACCGGGTTCGCCGCAAACGCCGCGCTCCCATACACACCGTCTACACACCGTCCACATACGGCGCCAGCCCGCCCTGCGATACCTGCTCCGCCGTCGGCGGCTGCGCCAGATCATGCAACACAAACGTGAACCTCTCCGGCTCCGGACCGGACCGACCATTCGGATCGTGGTAGGAGCCCGTGCGGCTGTCATCGCACGGCACTGCTCTTAAGCAATGTGCTCTGTGCCGCCAAGAACCCGGCCCTAACATCGGGCTTAGCCACTTGTCGATCAGCACCCGCTCCGCGCGCCACAAACCTGCTTCTATCGTAGCCCGGGCTGGTCCCGACCTGCAACCGATCCCACTACCCGGACCGGCAACCTGAGAGCCCAGTGGGCCGGCTCGCTCGTCCAAAGGGTCCTCCGCACCGCTGGCTGTCCGTGAACACTCCCTGCCGAGCTGGAGATCCACGGACAGAAGACTGGGACCCCCGATGGACAGGAGGCCAATCCGCGACGGCCTTGCCCATTGTGACGCACGCCGATCCGAGAATTGTCGTGCCGGAACTTCCGCCGCCGGGGTCAACCGGCCGGCGGCAGGGCGAAAACCAGAGCGACCCAGAACTTTGTCTTTGCCTCTGCTGTCTGCGTCTCCGTGGTGAGTCTGTACGTCGGGACTGCCCCCTCACCCGCCGACGCGACCGTCGGCGCCCGCTTTGCCGAGGGATCCCGGGCGCGGAGGTGCCCCGGGGCCGGCGGCGTAGCCGGCGCGGCGGCGCTGCGGCTTTCCTTGCGGCCTTAGCCCCCGTCCAATGCGGCCCCATTGCCTTTTCGCCCTGGCGGTCCCGGCGAGCGTGCGGCTCGCCGCGCGGAGTAGCCTCCGCTGCCGAGGAATGCGCCCCACCGCAGGCGGCTGGGTCCGGGCGCACGCTGGCGAGCCGTCCTGCCCGCCGCGGCGCGGCGGGGGTACCACTGCGCCGTCGCCGGCGCGACGGCGGTCCGGCTCCTTTCGCCCCGGCGGGCCCATCCAGGCGCCGGCCGCTGAGTTGTCCCCGGCGCGCTCTGTCCTCCTTCCTCGCGCGGCCCCCCTTTGGCCACCCGGCGCCGGTCTTGCGCATGCCCGCTTTGGCGCGGACCCGGAGACGCACGAGGCGCTGGAAAAAATGATCCCCAACCAAAGGAAGAAACGTCCGTCGAGGAATCGGCAATGGCGTGCGCGCTCTCTAGCCGCTCCGGCCCGCCCGGGCCGAAGCGGCCGCGAGCCCGCCGCCCGGCGGGATGAGGGAGCGGCGGACCGCCGTCGCGCCGGCGACGGCGCATTGGTAGCGCGACCCGTCCCCGGGTCCGCCCCAAGGCGGTGACGCCAAGGAAGCGCTGGCAGGAATGACCACCGCCAAGCGCAAAAAAGCCCGCCGGTCGCGCGGAGGGCCACGGGGCGCGCTCTCTGTCGCCGTTTCGGCCGCCGGCCGAAGCGGCCCCGAGCCCGCCGCCCGGCGGGACCGGACCTCCGCCGCGGCGACGGCGGAGCAGTGGTAGCGCGACCCGGCCCGGGTCCGCCGTAAGGCGGTGGCGCCGAGGAAGCGCTCGCAGAAATGGCCCCCGCCCTGCGAAAGGAAAGCCCGCCCGTCGCGGGGAGGGCAATGGGGCGCGCTCGCTCTCGCCGCTTCGGCCCGCCCGGGCCGAAGCGGCCCGGAGCCCGCCGCCTGGCGGGACGAAGGGAGCGGCGGACCGCCGTCGCGCCGGCGACGGAGCAGCGGTAGCGCTACCCGTCCCCGGGTCCGCCGCAAAGCGCTGGCGCCAAGGAAGCGCTGGCAGAAATACCCCCGCCGAGCGAAAAAACAGCCCCCCGTCGCCGGGACGGGCAACTGGGCGCGCTCTCCCGCCGCTTCGGCCGCGGGCCGAAGCGGCCGCGAGCCCGCCGCCCGGCGGGACCGGACCTCCGCCGCTGTGACGGCGGAGCAGTGGTAGCGCGACCCGTCCCCGGGTCCGCCCCAGGGCGGTGACGCCAAGGGAGCGCTGGCCGGAATGACCCCCGCCGAGGGCAAAAAAGCCCGCCCGTCGCGGAATCGGCGATGGCGCGCGCTCTCTCTCGCCGCTTCGGCCCGCCGGGCCGAAGCGGCCCGGAGCCCGCCGCCCGGCGGACCCGCGCTCCGTCGCTGCGACGGCGGAGCAGTGGTAGCGCGACCCGTCCCCGGGTCCGCCCCAAGGCGGTGGCGCCAAGGAAGCGCTGGCAGGAATGACCCCCGCCGAGCGAAGGAACGCGCGCCCGTCGCGGGATGGGCAAATGGGGCGCGCGCTTTCTCGCCGCTTCGGCCCGTCCGCGCCGAAGGGGCCCGCGAGCCCGCCGCCTGGCGGGACAAGGGGAGCGGCGGACCGCCGTCGCGCCGGCGACGGCGCAGTGGTACGCCCGCCCGGCCCGGGCGGGCAGGGCCTGCCCGCCAGCCTCCGGCCGCCCCCAGCCGCCTACGCGCAGGCGCTTTCGCGACCAGCCGCGCCTTCTCCCACCGGCGAGCCGCAGGCTCACCACCGGCCCGATGACCGCCGCGCCCGCGACGGGGGCAGCCCCCGCGCTTCTCCCAGCCGCAATCGCCCGGAAAAGCCCGCAAGGCCGCCCGCCGCCCGGCGGGTCCGGACCTCCGCCGCTGCGACGGCGGAGCAGTGGTAGCGCGACCCGGCCCGGGTCGGCCCCGAGGCGCGGGCGCCAAGCAAGTGGCGGCAGAAATGACCCGCGCCGACCGAAAAGCAACCCGCCCGTCGCGCGACTGGCAAGGGCGCGCACCCTCTCTCGCCGCTTCGGCCCGCCCGGGTAGAAGCGGCCCGAGCGCCCGGGGGGAGCCGCATTGCTTGTCTTTGCGAGCGGCCGCGGCTGCGGGAAGCGCCGCGGCCTCGGCGAGCCTGCGGCTCGCTGCGCCGAGTAGCCCCGGCTGACGAGGAACGCGCGCCTCCGCAGGCGGCTGGGCCCGCGCGCACGCCCCCGAACCGTACCCCCCGCCGCGGCGCGGCGGGGGTACCACTGCGCCGTCGCCGGCGCGACGGCGGTCCGACCCTCCCGCCCCGGCGGGTCCATCCAGGCGCCGGCCGCTGAGTTGTCCCCGGCGCGCTCTGTCCTCCTTTCTCCTGCGGCCTGCTTTGGCTATCCGGCCCTGGTCTTGCGCGTCCCCCTTTGGCGGGACCTCGGCAACGCTGGAGGCGCTGGCAAAAATCATCCCCCACCAAAGGAAAGAGCGCCCGCCCGTGGCGGAATCGGCCATGGGGCGCGCTCTCCCGCTGCTTCGGCCGCGGGCCGAAGCGGCCCGAGCCCGGCGCCCGGCGGAACGGAGAAGCCGGACCGCCGTCGCGCCGGCGACGGCGCATTGGTAGCGCGACCCGTCCCCGGGTCCGCCCCAAGACGCTAGGGCCAAGCAAGCGGTGGCAGAAATGACCTCCCGCCGAGCGAAAGACAGC
>JALSID010000400.1 GCA_026981825.1 Planctomycetota bacterium | reverse complement strand
GGTCGATGAGGATCTCGGGACCCTGGAAGGGAAGGGATCGCTCGATCTCAACCTGCAGGTGGGCGGGGCGGTGAGGTCCGTTCAGTCCGCAGGTCGGGTGAGCGGGACGCTCCAGGCCGGGGCAGCCGTTACCCTGGGGTCCGCGGACGACTGGTCGGCAGATGTCCGGATCAGCGGTGAGCTGGACGAACTGCGTGCCGGTGGTTCCGTCGATGCCGGTATTCGTGTTCAGAGCGTGGGCGCTTTGACAGCCGGCGGGAATTTGTCCGGCGAGCTCGTCGTGCAGAGAGACGTGCAGCGGCTCGCGACCGGGGCCGACCTGACCGCTGACGTCACCGTCGGCGGGAATTTCGGGGCGCTGGAAGTCAAAGGGGATCTCGAGGGATCCGTGCAGGTGGAAGGGAGCCTTGGGAAGGTGATCGTGGGGAAGAACCTGAACGGGTCGATCCGAAGCGGCCCGGTGCAGCAGGCGATCCTTTTGACGGAAAACATGGACGGCACGATCGAGTCTGGCGAGCTCCCCCTTTTGGTTGTCGGGAAAGCGCTGGCGGGCGCGGTCACGGTAAACGGGAGTGTGGACGAGATCCGCGTCGGTTGGGACCGCACCAGGTCGCGCCCGTCTGGTGGCACGGCGACCGGTGCTACGATCCAGGTCAAAGGCGATCTGGACCGGCTCGTCGTGTACCGAGGAGATGGCGTTCGTGGGGACGCCGAAGGAATCGCGCTCGCGGTGGACGGTCGTCTGGGCCTTTTGGATGTGAACGGCAAGCTGACCGGCAGTATCCGGGTCGGACAGGCCGTGCGTACCATCCGCGTTGGCCAGGGGGCCGATGTCAACCTCGAGGCGGGGGCGTCCGTGGGCGAGGTGCTCGCCGGTGGGGATCTTCGGTTGCGAGCTACCGCGGGGGGTGACGTCGGAACCGTTCGATCGGAAGGAGCGATGCAGGCAGAGATCGCCGTGGAGGGGGGCATTGGGCGCATCGAAGCGACCGGTGGTGAGCTGGTGGCAGTGCTGCACGCTACGGGGGATCTCGGTGAGGTGATGGCTGGGCGGTCCGCGGAACTGACCATAACCGCGAGGGGATCACTGGGGACCGTGGCGGTGGGACGATCCGGAGGGGGTAACTTGTCCGGTCGGATTGAGGCGGCCCAGGGCGTCCGGACCGTAATGGTCAACGACGAATTGGTCAGGGCAACTTCGGTCACGGTCCCGCCGGAGCTGAGCCGCTTGCAACCTCCGGACGGGGATGCTCGCCGCCGCGGAGCGCCCGCGCTACCTAGGCGACCGAACCGGCCGGCTCCATTCGAGCACGGTCTTTTCGGTAACGCGGAGATCGAGGTCATTACCGCCGGACGTGTCGGGCGGATCCTTACAGCGGGAAATCTCCAGCTTTCGCTCGACGCTGGCCTCGGAGTCGAGAAACTCTGGGCCGGGGGTGACTTGGTGGGGGTCATCCGTGCGGGCACGGCCGACGGAGAACTCGTCGTGGATAGTTGGGGATCCGCGGACGTGGTTCTGCGAGCGGATATGCCGGTGGATATCGCAGCCTATGACAGGCTGCGGCTTCTCGCCGACGTGGACGGCGAGCTCGTCGCAGGCGCCTGGGGGCCGGTGGACGTCTCGTCCCTACAAGCCGACACTGCGCGTGTGTGGTCTTTCGGGCCCGCTCACGTTGCCGCCACCACGACCGAGTCGCTCCAGGTCGCCGGGCTGGATCGCCTCGAGCTTACCGCTGCTGGGGTCGGGACTGTCTCCGCGGGCGCTTACAACAGCCTGCTCGCCACAATCACGGGCAAGTTCGTCTCCACCGCATTAGCTTCGTTTGGCGACTTGTCGGTGAGCTGGACCTCCCCCGCCGGCAATGCCTTTATCTACGCACTTGGAGACGTGCGTGCAAGCGTGCCCGATGCCGTGGACGTGAGCATCACGGCATGGGGCGACTTCACGGGCGATGTACGCGCCTCCGGTGACGTAGAACTCGCTGCTTTGGGGATCACCACTGGTTCGATCGTGGCCGACGGCTCAGTCCAGATCGAAACGGCCGCGCACTCGGGCAATGTTACCGCCGGTGATGCGCTGGTCGTCGAGGCCCACGGCAACGTGGTTGGAGACATGACGGCCCAGAACTTTGTGCAGGCCTACGTTCACGGCGATCTGGTTGGAAAGGTCGTAAGCGCGGCGGGAGACGTGGAGCTCGACGTGTCCCGCCGCGTCAACGGCACGATAGACGCGGGGGCGAACATTTCCCTTTCGGCCGGCGAGCTGGAGGGCAAGATCCAGGCGGGGGGTAGTGTGGATCTGGAACTCCACCGAGCCAGCCAAGGAGAGATTTCCGCTGGTCGTTCTTTCTGGGCGAGGTTCTGGGACGACTTCACCGGAGATGTGACGGCGTCGGGGACTGTGTCGCTCGAGGCATATGGCGATTACGTGGGCGAGCTCACCGCGACGGATGACATCCGCGCTGTGGTGGCTGGCGATTTCGCCGGTAGCGCCCGCGCACAGTCGGTACTCCCCCATCCGCCAGACGGCCCACGAGGAGACGAGCCTGGTCTGATGCTCTACGCATACGGAGATGTTCGCGGCGACCTGTTTGCGGATGGGGACCTGGAGCTGACGGCGTTGGGGGCCCTCGACGGCGTCGCCACCGCACGTTTTGGTCGGGCAGCAGTGACGGCGGGGAGCCAAATGGGAGGGGGTGTGGTCGCCAACGAACGGATCGATCTGCTTGCGGGCGGAACCGTTCACGGGTCCGTGCAGTCGAAGGGGGCAGTCAAAATCGAATCGCTCGGTGATGTGACACTGGAGGTGGACGCCAGAGAACTCACCGTAACCGCTGATACGGTGACGGCGACCGTGGGGGATGCGGATCTGGTCCGCATCGGGGCGCGGGAGGATGTTGAGCTTACAGTGAGTGATGCTGTCCGAGAATTAACGGTGGACGCGAGTGGGAAGCTGGATCTATCCGGCGGCAGTTTTGAGGTGTTGCGAGCGTTCGGCGCCGCCGGCGCCTCGGTGCACGCGGCTAACCTGGGTGACGCACTGGTCAGTTCGTGGGGCAATGTTGAGCTTGTGGCCGACGGCGGCGGCGACGTGGAGGTGCGGGGGGAGGAGATAAACGTTCAGGGAGCCAGTGCCGCTCTGAGCATTCGTACTCCCGGCCGGGTCACCGGTGAATGGACCGCCGAGCGCGACGTACGCATCGATGCTGTGGGGGCTGTACTCGGCAGCTATCGCACGTCGGGCAGCCTCGTCGTCCAATCCGGGGCGTTCGTCCAGGGCCGCTTCGACGCCGGCGAGATTCTGGAAGTAAGTGCAGTCAAAGACCTGTCGGGCACGTTCCGTTCGCGCGATGGCGGTCGGCTTCGTTCTGTGGTCGGGGCGTTCAACGGGGACGGGAGAACTGGAGGTGACTTTCGCGTTGTTGTGCCCGCCGACGTGCGCGGCGTCCTCGATGCCGGCGGTTCCCTGTTTGTTGCAGCGGGCGGAAAGATCGATGCAGATCTCCGCGCCGACAGGTCCATCGCCGTGCGGGCTCTGGATGACCTCGATGGTTCGGTGGACGCCGGAGGCGACGTGGAAATCTCCTTAGGGGGATCGTTCCTCGGTGAGCTGCGGGCGCAGGGCGGAGCGACGGTCGTGGCGGTCGGCGACTGGCGTGGCACGGCCGGCACAGGAGGCGATATGGCGGCTTTCCTCGGGGGCCAATGGGTCGGCGACATCGATGCCGAAGGCTCCGTTAGTCTTCAAGTCTTCGATGGAGTTACCGGAGATATCGACGCGGGACGAAAGGTTTCGCTGGTAACGGGGGCGAGCTTCGATGGGAACGTGAATGCGGGCGGTGAGCTCCGTGTTCGGGCAGGCGGCGAAGTGTCCGGTGCGCTCGGCGCAGATGGAGATCTGTCGGTCGAGGCGCTACGGGAGGTCCGAGCCAACCTTAAGGCGCAGGGTAGCGCGTATGTCAGGACTGATGCCTGGTTCAAGGGGGAAGCTAAGGTGCAGGGGGCTGCGACGGTGTACGCCCTGGCGGGTGTACAGGGAAGAGTAACGGCCGGTGGCGACGCCGAGATAGCGGCCCTTGGCCCGGCTCGGGTCACGGTTGAAGCGGATGACGTTTTGGTGTGGAGCACGTCGGACCTGTTCGTGGACGCGCGTGCCACCGGTGGTGTGACGTTGATCGGGTATGGGCCTAAGCTACAGGCCATTCTGGATGCTGGAGGAACGCTGAATGGCTGGGCTCTGGGAGACGCTGTCGTCGCCGGTCGCGTGGGAGGAGCGGCCGAACTGGCGGCTTTTGGTGAGTTGACCGTGGACCTGGATGTCGGCAGGGACTACGGCTCTTTCAGCCTAGGCAAATCGATCGCTGCCGTAGAAGCGGGGGCCAATGTCTCGCTTAGCAGCCTCGGGCCGGCCGTCATGGACTTGAGTGCTGGCGGACATGCACAGGTGATTACGGTGGGAAACGTCACGGGCGAGGTGCGAGCGGGCGGACAAGCGTTGACAGCGACCTGGGGCAGTTTCGACGATCTTGTCATCCGCGCCGAGCACGACGTCGCCGCCATTGCGGTGCGGGCATCGGTTTTGGATGCGGAAAGTCGCAGGGGCAGTGTGGATGCTTGGCTCTATGACGGGGGCGCAGTACTTGGAAGAGCTTACCGACGGATGCAGGTCTTGAGCGGGGACGACACCGCGGTAACCGTCCGAGGCGCAGCGGACGTTTCCTTGCTCGTGGACGGAGCCCTTGGACTGATCATGAAAGCCGTGGACGGCGCGAGCGTGCAGGCAACGGGGACCATAGATGCAAATGTGCAGAACAGCGAACAGGTCCAATTCGTGACCGAAGGCGATCTCGGCGGCCACGTGACCGCCAGGGACTTGAGTCTGCTCATCGGAGGTCGCGGGCGTGTCGAAATGGCCGATGTCGGCAGCCTAACTTCTGCGGTCAGCGTAGGTTCCTTGAGCTTGCTCGGGGACGCCGAGCGCGTCGCCGAGGTGCTCACCGGTGGCCAGTTGGAGCTGGCGCTCGATGTCGGCGGATGTGACGCTGTCAACTCGTCGTCAGCGGGCGGCTTGGGGTCAGGGGATGGTGTCACCGGCCCCGGGGGCCAGACGGAGTGCGGGGTCGTGGACGAACTTTTGGCCAGGGAGGACATCACCGGAGAAGTATCGGCACAGTGGGCGATTAAGACAGTTCGCGCCGGCGAACGGGTGCTCGCGTCGTTGCACTCGCCGTTTGTGGGGAATGTGGTGTCCTATGACCCCGTTCTGCGCACGATGGAGCTTCCCACCGTCGAGGTGGACACCACTGCAATCCGCCAGCAAAAGGAGCACCTGGAGGGACTGCTCCCCCAGGTTTCGAAAGCCGTGGATGCGGTGCGTGCGGAGGCGGACAAGCTACGGCAGGAAGCGCGATCGCTGCTGGTGCGTCGCCTGGCTCAGGCCGAGTCCGCTGCGGCGGACTACGACAGGGAAGTGGCTGTTCGAAAGGACGAGATTCGCAAGGAACGCGAGCGCAGGTCGGAGCGATTCCAGTCCGATGTGGACGCCGCGTTAGCCCGAACGGACTTGGCGTTGGCCGAATACGTCGGCAACTGGAACCGATTGCGAGCCAACGCACGCTGGAATCGCGCACAGGTGCAGGCCGCGGACACCGATGCGGAGAAGGAATTGGGCAAGTTCGTGGCCCGTAGCAGGATGAACGCGGCTCGCGAAAAATTCGCTCACGACGGCGGCTATGACGCGCTGCTGGTTCTTCGCACGAGTGCAGCGCAGCAGCGTGCGGACCGCTGGATCGAGGAGTTTTATGAAGCAGTAGATGAAGTCCTGGCCCAGGTGCAGCTAGCGGGCGGGGTCGCGTCGTACGTGCCCGGACCTGTAGGAAACATTGGATACGCGGTTCACCTGGGAACGAGTCTGCTGCGCGGTGACTGGTTTGCGACCGGTGGTGATGTGCTGAGTGCGATCGCGCGGGCAAGCGCCCGCAGGCACAAGTGGCTGGCCGGAGCGGCGATCTCGGCCATGTTCGATGTGGCTTCGTACTTGACGAGTGACAACGGTTCCTCCGGTGGGGCGTCCTCCCAAGCGGCGGCCGATGTGGTGCTGGAGGAGCCGGCCTGTTTCGTTGCGGGCACGTTGGTCGCTGTCGTCAGACCCGTTCCCCCGGGCGACACGACGGCAGTATGGTCTGAGCTGGCCATGGTTACGCTCGTCGGAGCGGCGACGACGCTCGCCGTGTGGCAGCAACCGATGTGCGAGCTCCGGTCCCGTCGTGCAGTGGTGCTCTGCGGCCCCGAGCCGTTATCCGATCGTGGGGGTTGATTACCGACCCATAGTTCCGATGGCGCGTGATTGGCATCGCTTGCACCGGGATTGCCGAGCTGCCGGCACCGGACCGCCGCCGCGCCGGCGCCGGCGCAGTGCGCTCCCGAGCGCATCGATCCAGCAGGGTGGAAGTCCCCGCCGGGGTATGGTCTGAAGCCCCGTAGCCGAAGGTAACTGGGTCTCCGTGAGGAGAGGTGGGAAGCAACCGGAGGTGAACGAGTAGTCCAGAGGATGAACTCGATTCGGCCTGTCGCCGCGGCGAGCCTGCTTTTGGAGTGCGGCACTCCCGTGCCGCTTTGGTCTCTTCCAAACCAGCGGACGGCTACCGCGCGCCAGAGTGCACGTGGAGAACCGCACCTACGGTTCGCAGGGAGGGCAGCCCGGGTAACCGGGCTGCCTTACCCCTATGGAGGACGGCTCCCCGGCGTGCGCCCGGACCAGCCCGCTTGCGCAGGGGCGCCTTCCTCGTCAGCCGGGGCCACGCCGCGCGGCGAGCCTATGCCTCGCGCCGCCGCGACCACTCGCTAAGGCAAGCGATGCGGATCCCGCCATGCGGCGGGCTCGGCGCCGCTTCGGCCGGGCGGGCCGAAGCGGCGAGAGAGCGCGCCCCATTGCCCATGCCGGCGTTGGGCGGGCTTTTCTTTCGCTCGGCGGGGGGTATTTCTGCCGGGGCTTGCTTGCCGCCGGCGCCTTGGGGTGGACCCGGGGCCGGGTCGCGCTACCACTGCTCCGCCGTCGCAGCGGCGGAGCTCCGGTCCCGCCGGGCGGCGGGCTCGGGGGCCGCTTCGGCCCGGGCGGGCCGAAGCGGGCGGAGAGAGCGCGCCCCATGGCCCATGCCGGCGTTGGGCGGGCTTTTCTTTCGCTCGGCGGGGGGTATTTCTGCCGGCGCTTGCTTGCCGCCAGCGCTTTGGGGCGGACCCGGGGCCGGGTCGCGCTACCAGTGCTCCGCCGTCGCCGCGGCGGAGGTCCGGTCCTTTCGCTGGGCTCCTTGGTCCTTCGCCGGCGGCTTTATCCGCGCCCGTTCTAGGGCGGAGTGGGTTGGGGCGTGCTACCGATGCTGTGCCGTCCTTGCGGGGGAGGGTCCAACCAGGCAAGTCGTGGGTGGCCAGGGGTGCTGTGCGGACTGGTTACGGACGGCGGGAGCGCCGGGGGAGGTGCGATCGCGTCCCTCTGGACCGGCCGCGACTCGCCGCACCCGCGGCATGGGGGAGCTGAAGCTGATAAATGCGGTACCGTTTCCCGCGCGCGACCCCCGCCTTCACCCCCGTGGGGCTCGGTGCTCCCTCTCATCGCAGCAGGTCCCGATGCCGCAGTTCCTCGGGAACCGTCACAGCGCCCAGGGACAACTCTCGCCGCTCCTCGTCCAGCACCACCAGCTCCCCAGAAGCCAGTTCCAGCAGGTAGTAGGATCTTCCGTCGTCGGCCAACACGCGCCAGGCCCACTGCGGTTCGCCGCGAAACTCAACCTTTTCTGTTCCGATGATCATTGTCACCTCGCGACCCACAGCTTCGCGGAGCATCGATCGGCAGAACGGCACATACACCGGTTCCGTCTTGGCACGCTCCGCCGCCCGTCGGAAACGACGCCGGTTCCGAACGCAACTCACGCGGTAGCACCCATCCGGTGATCTCCCACGGTTCCAAAGCCACCTGCGGCTCCTGGGCGAGCAGCCACTGCCCCAAAACCACATCCAGTTCCACCTCTCGCCTCGCCTGCTCGAAGTACTCGTCGACCTCGTTCAGCTCCTTTGTCGTCTCGTCTCCGAAATATTCCCCCTCAAGGAAGGCCTCCAGTTCGTCTGCGCCCATTTGCTCCACGAACTCCACCGCCTTTTCGAACGCGTGCACGTACGCCGGCTGCCCTAGGCGGCTCAAGCCTTCCCGCACGAGAGCGATCGTCTCGGGGTTCCAGTGCGTGTTGTAGACGAACTGAGAGAAGCCGCCGCAGAGGTACTCGGTCCAGAAGTCATCCACGGCGTGCACGAGACGACTGGTCGGGGGGAGCTCCCAGATGGAGAGTCCTGCTCCCAGCATGTCCAGGACCATGCTCCGGTGGCCTTCCAGGGCGAGGGTGCCACTTTGGGTTTCGACGGCCTCGCGTTCGAGGACGACGCTGTGCCACCCGGCACGAAGTACCGTTTCGCGCACTCGCTCGCGCCACCTGCCCGACCGACGGTCCGGAATCGCTGTGGATGGCACGCTGGTGCGGCGGGTGCCCCGTCCTTCCCGAGGCCAGACTTGGAGGAACTCCAGTCCGGTCAACCGGGCGTCGCAGATCGCCTCCACTACCCGATCGCTGACGTACAGGCCGGCTGATCCTCCCTGGCCCAGTAAGTCCCTTCCGGGCAGGGCGAACACATCGACGTCTGCGATCCCTGTCTCGTCGAGTTCATAAAGATCCAAGCTCCACTGCCAGTTGGGCGGCATGAAGCATGGATACGGTTTTCCGCTAACACCGGGACGAGTCTCGACGCAGACTTTGGAAAGTTGATGGTCGAAGGGATCAATTCGCGTGAGGCAGTTGTACAGGAAGTAAGGGACATCGATACCTGCGAGGGGGAGGAAC